>CAZHXV010000169.1:0-7094 GCA_964536455.1 uncultured Aquimonas sp. | reverse complement strand
CTTCACGCCGCGCGCGTGGGCCTGGTGGTAGGGCCTGGCGCCCTTGAAGCTGGGCAGGAAGCTGTGGTGGATGTTGATCGCGCGGCCCGCCAGCGTGGCGCACAGGTCGCCGGAAAGAATCTGCATGTAGCGAGCCAGCACCACCAGATCGATGGCTTCGCGCTCGACCAGCCCCAGAATCCGCGCCTCGTGGGCGGATTTGTCGCCTGGGTTCACCGGGAAGTGATGGAACGGTACGCCGTAGGAAGCGGCCAGCGCGGAAAAATCCACATGGTTGCTCGCCACCGCCGCGATCTCCACCGGCAACTGGCCGGAATGCGCGCGGAACAGCAGATCGTTGAGGCAGTGGCCTTGCCGGCTCACCAGCACCAGCAGGCGTGCCTTGTGGCGCGCATCGTGCAGTTGCCAATCCATCGCATAGGCCTGCGCAAGCTGGGCGAACTGCGCCTCCCAGGCGGAAACATCGGTGCCATCGGGCACGGAAAAATGCACGCGCAGGAAGAACCTGCCGGTTTCCTCGTCGCCGAACTGCTGGGAATCCAGAATGTTGCAGCCGGCCTCGAACAGCAGGCCGCTGACGCGATAGACGATGCCGGTGCGATCCGGGCAGGACAGGGTAAGGATGTAATCGGCGGCGAGCATGGGCGAGTCGTTGTGCAGTGCGCAATCCGGTCGCGCAGTGTACGGAATCGATGCGCCCGGCGCTTCAGCCGGCGTGAAGCCCGCCGGTATCGAAGAACTCCACCCTGCCGGTTTCCAGCGAATACTCTGCGCCCACCACCGCCAGTCCTTCGTTTTCGATCAGCCGTTCCAGCAGTTCGGAGCCGCTGCGCAGATGGTTCACCGACACCGCCACGTTGGCGCGTACGGCATGGTGCACCAACGCATCGTGATCGTTCGCCAGTTCCGTGCGCATCAGTGCTTCCACCGAGGGCCGCACGCGGTTGACGATGGATTGCAGATTGCGCGATTCGACGCCGCCCGGATTGTTCAGCGCCTCGATCGTGGAAAGGATCGCACCGCAGCGGCTGTGCCCCATCACCACCACCAATCGCGCGTCGTAGCGTGCCGCGGCGAATTCGACGCTGCCCACTTGCGAGGGCGCCACCACGTTGCCGGCGACGCGGATCACGAACAGATCGCCCAGGCCCTGGTTGAACACGATCTCCGCCGGCACGCGCGCATCCGAACAGCCCAGCACGATGGCGAACGGATTCTGCCCGCGCGAAAGATCGAGGAAGCCGGCGCGCGAGATCGGTTCGCCGGCGGAAAGCCCGGCGACGAAGGCGCGATTGCCTTCCATCAGGCGGTGCAGGGCCTGTGCGGCGGTCAGGGGGGAGTTCGGCATGGCGGAGTTCATATGCGTGGCAGGTCTTCCATGATGCCCGCCTGCGGCGTCAGGTGCGAGCCCCCGTGCCTGCGGCGTCGCTACACTGCGCCCGGTCGAACCCATGGCACCGGCCCGATGATCGAAATCTTCCGCTGTTCCGGCGCGGCCATCGCGCCGCATCTCGACGACCTGGCGCGCCTGCGCATCGCGGTGTTTCGCGATTTTCCTTACCTCTATGACGGCGATGCCGCCTACGAACGCGCCTACCTTTCCACCTATGCCGCCTCCGCCGGCAGCGTGTTCGTGCTGGCGCGCGATGGGCAGCGCGTGGTCGGCGCAGCCACCGGCGTGCCGCTCGCGGACGAGGCGCCCGCCTTCCAGCGGCCGTTCCGGGAACGCGGCATCGACGTCGGCCAGGTGTTCTACTTCGGCGAATCCGTGTTGTTGCCCGAGTACCGGGGCCAGGGCATCGGCCACCGCTTCTTCGATCATCGACAAGCCCACGCCCGCGAACTTGGCGGCTTCGGGTTCACCGCCTTCGCCGCCGTGGATCGCGCACCGGACGATCCGCGCAAGCCCGCAGACCATCGCGGCAACGATGCCTTCTGGGTCAAGCGCGGCTATGTCCGCCAGTCCGGCATGACCTTGCGCCTGGCCTGGAAGGAACTGGGCGAAGCCGCCGAAAGCGACAAGCCACTTACCTTCTGGCTGCGCCCGCTGGATTGACGCCGAACCCTGGAACCGGCAGAATGCGCGGCTCCTTCGGGCGGTTAGCTCAGCGGTAGAGCATTGCCTTCACACGGCAAGGGTCATAGGTTCGAACCCTATACCGCCCACCAGACACTTCAACGAAAACGGCCCCTTCACGGGGCCGTTTTCGTTTCAGGTGGCCTGCGCCGCCGTCGCGAACCGCCCGTGGCGCAGGAAATGCATGGCCTGCCGCGCCGCCGGGCGCGACAGTAGCAGCCCCGAATGGCTGGCCGGCACCACGGTGTGATCGGTCAACCCTGGCCACTGTGTTTCCTCGATGCCGACGGTGCCGTCGTTGATGCCGGGAAAACGACCCAGCCCGCGGCCCAGCCCGCGCGGTGCGGAACCTGCGATCGCCCCGATCTGCGCATGCCCCGGCCACGGCAGGGTGCAACCTTGCACGAGCAGATCGGCGCTGCGCCCGAGCGCCAGCCCGAAACGGCGCTCGCGCAGCGCCCTTGCCACGCCGCTGCCGCACAAGGGCGAGCCGAGGCAGACCACGCGCTGCACCGGCAACTCCGGATGGCGGCGCAGTGCTTCCAGCGTCATCAGGCCGCCGAGGCTGTGCGCCACCACCGCATCGGCGGTATCCAATGCCGGATGCAATCGCGCAAGCGTCGCCTCCGGGCCGCCGAGCACGCCGGGATAGGCCAGCGTGCGCACGGCAAAGCCTTCGGCGGACAGCCGGCGGGCCAGTGCGTGCAGGATCCACGGCGGCATCCAGATGCCGGGCAGCAGCAGTACGCGATGGATTGGAGAGGTGAAGGGTGCGATGGACGTTCCAGGAACGGTGCCGCTCATTCGGGGGCTCTGGCGCGGGGTGTCCTTGCACGGTACCCGTCCGCGCGGCCTTGATGCCATAGGTGAAGTCCGGCTCACGCCGCCATGGCGGAGGCGATCGCATTCAAGGCAATGGCGCCGGATGTCCAGATGTGGAATCCGCACCATCGGGCGGGAGAGAATGACGCCGGATGCCAACGCCCATCTCCCTCGCCCTGTTCGATTTCGACGGCACCATCACGCGGCGCGAGACCATGCCGGATTTCGTGCGTGGTTCGGTGGGGCGGGGTCGCCTGCTGGCCGGGCAGGCGTTGCTTGCGCCGCTGGTGATTGGCTACAAGCTCGGGTTGGTTTCCGGAGGGGCGGTTCGCAATGCGGTCGTGCGCTTCGCTTACGCGGGCGTGCCGGCTTCGGTGCTGGAAGCGGCGGGCCGGGAGTTTGCACAGGCATACCTTCCGGGCGTGCTGCGGCCCGAGGCGATGCAGCGGATCGCCTGGCACAGGTCGCAGGGGCACGAAGTGGCGGTGGTGTCAGGTGGCCTGGACGTGTATCTGGCGCCCTGGTGCGCAGCGCATGGGCTTGGTCTTGCGTGTTCGTCCCTGCAACAGCGCGGCGGAGTGCTGACGGGACGCTACGAAGGACAGCAATGCGTGCTGGCGGAGAAGGCCCGCCGCGTTCGTGAACGCTTTGTGCTGGCCGACTATTCCTGCATCTATGCCTACGGCGACACCCCGGAAGACCGGGAGATGCTGGATCTGGCCACGGTTCGCTACTATCGCTGGCAGGAGGTCGGCGCGGTGCCGGTGCGCTGAACCTTCGCGTGCGGCGTGGCTGGATTCTGGAGTCAGGTGCGGAACATGCTCGTCACCATCGAACATTTCTTCGATCCATGGGAAGCGCACATCCTCCGCGCCCGCCTGGAGGCGGACGGGATTCCCGCCGTCGTGGCGAACGACCGGCACATCATGGCGTGCTGGCCGCTTTCGATGGCCTTGGGCGGTGCCGCGCTCCAGGTGCGGGAGGAGCATGCGCAGCAAGCGCGCGACATCGTTTCCGCCTATCGAAGCGGCGCGCTCAGGGAGGAACTGATCGCCGAGCATCCCGAAGCGCAGGATGTTTGCCCGGCCTGTGGATCGCAGGAACTGGAAAGCTCCGTTCCGCTTTCGCAAAGCGCATTGAACCTCGCTGTCTTCATGTTGGCTTCCGCGCCATTTCCCATGAGCGCATCACAACGAAAATGCAGAACCTGCGGCCATGCCTGGCGCAGCGACGCCTGCGATGAGGCGCCGTCGTTCGTGGCGTGAGGCGGCGAGCCTTGCCGATCGGGTTGCCGCTTCCGGCTTACCGCAAGGTTGCCGCGATCCCCTTCAGCGCTTCCCGCAGCGCGGTCGTCCGACGCAACGCCTGGGCATCCTTGCCATCCGGCTTCAATCCACCGGCCAGGGCTTCGAGCTTCGTGGCCAGCCTGGGGTTCCTGGCATCGGCTCCGGCGCTGGCCTTGGCTTCGTCCAGGGCCGCGACCAGATCGGTCACCCTGTCGGGTGACAAGGCTGCGCTGCGCTGCAACTGATCCACATAGGCGCGAGCCACCGCCGGATGGGCGGGCCAGGTCACCGGGAACTGCTGCTGCGGATTGAATGTCCCGCCCTGGTCGGCCAGCCTGGCGGCGGCGATTTCGGCTTCGCTCAGGTGCTCGCTGGGCTCAAGTTCAAAGATGTCCAGCCCGCGCACGATCTCGGTTCCGTAGATGTGCCCGCCGTACCAGTAGGCGGACCAGTAGCCGCCCAGCACCATCCGCTTGGGGTCGATCGGCCCGCGATCGAAATAGGCGATCTCCACGGGATTGGCCGAATCGGTGAAGTCCATCACCGAAACGCCGCCCTGGTACCAGGCCTGCACGAAGATGTCGCGGCCCGGCACCGGAATGATGGAGCCGTTGTGGGCGACGCAGTTTTCCTGCGCGGTCTGGGATGCGGGCAACTTGAAGTAGCTGCGGAATTCCAGCTTGCTGCCGTCCACGATGTCGTAGATCGCGTTGGCGCCCCAGTTGAGGGGGTCCTGCACGCGGCAGCGCGGACGCCCGCCGCCGCCCCATTCGTCGGTGAACAGCACCTTGGTGCCATCGTTGTTGAAGGTGGCCGAGTGCCAGTAGGCGAAGCCGGGATCGCCCACGGCATCGATGCGCTTGGGTTCGAGCGGATTGCCGATGTCGAAGATGAGGCCGTTGCCCGAACAGGCGCCGCCCGCCAGCTTCCGCGAGGGGAACACGGTGATGTCGTGGCAATGGTCCGTGCGTTCGGTGGTCTGGGTGCCCTTGCCGTGGTCGCCGCCCTGCCACAGCCCGGCAATGCGCCCTGATTCGGCGTCGGCGAACACCGTCGGGCTGCTGACGATCCGCGACTTCGCCGGATCGGCAACCGGGATTTCGATGACATCCACCCGGAACAGTGCGGTGCGGTCGTCGCCGGCCACGTCGCCCACGCAGCCTGCCAGCTCGCGCTCGTCGCGGATGGAGGAGGTTCCCGAGTTGTAGACGATGATCCTGCGCTCGTCCGCGGACACCACCGAGTGGGTGTGCGAGCCGCGGCAGGTCTGCACCTGCCCCACCTGTACCGGGCGGAGCGGATCGCTGATGTCGAACACGCGCAGGCCACGGAAGCGGTCGGGGCTGACGTCTTCGGCAACGCCCTCGCGGCCGCAATCCACGCGGGCGGTGGTCTGCTCCACCGACATCAGCAGCAGGTTGCCGACGATGGAGACATCGCCTTGTCCGCCGGGGCAGACCACCGAGGCAATCAGTTGCGGCACACCATTCTTGCCCAGGCGATAGAGATTGAAGCCGTGGTAGTTGCCGGCGGCCATGAGGTCGCCGGAAAAGGCCATGTCGGTGTTGGAGAAAGCGCGAAACGGCGCGCGGTTGCCGGGTTTGCTGCTGTCCGTCTCCGCCTCGTCGTCCTCGTATTCGTCTTCGTCGTCCTTGTCCGCGTCGGCTTTCTCCTGAATGGGCGGCGGCAGGTCGGCAGGGTTGTCCGGGTCGAAGAAACCGGACGGCTTGGGCAGGCTGGCGACAAGGCGCAGGTGGCTGATCGCTTCCCCGGCATCCCTGAAACCGGCGGCGAGCGTCGAGCGCGGATCGTCCGACAGCTCGCGCGATATCGCGGCCATGCGGCGGATCTCGCCCTTCTGCTCGTTGTTCACGTCGTTGATGAACTCGTGCAGCGCCGGATCGTAGGCCGAGCCTGGCTTTTCCAGCAGTTCGGCGACCATCTTCACCGCACCCTCGTGGTGGGCGATCATCAGTTGCAGGAACAGCCGGTCGAAGCCTTGGCCCTTGGCGGCGGTCAGTTCGGCCATCTGTTCCAACGTCGCCATGCCCGCCATCGTGGCGTGCGCGTCGCCGTGATGCATCGCATGCGGGTCGTTGGCCGGGTCGGGCGCGGGTTGGCCACGCTCGATCAGCCAGGTGCGCATGAAGGCGATCTCATCCGCCTGTGAAGCGTCGATCCTTCCTGCCGCGTCCACCAGCGCCTTGCGGTTGGTTCGATCCTTCACCAATGCGGCCATCTGCACCGCCTGGTAGTGGTGCAGGATCATGTCCTGCATGAACCGCACATCGTCGGGCGAGTAGCGGTTCTCGGCGATCTTCGCCGCCTCGCCGGCAGTCAGCAGCCGCGACGCCTGCCCTGGAGCGCCGGGCTGGACGATGGGGGCATCCTGCGCTGCCGTTCCAAAGGGAATGGCAGCCAAAACGATGAGGGAAGCGCCCAGGAACAGGCGGACGGATGCTGTTGCGGTTTTCATGGGCAGGCGAGCCTCTCCGGTGTTGATTCCGAACCGATGCATGACGCCGATGGCATCAAGACAGTACTCGTCTGTTTATACATCATCCTGATCTGTCGCCGCCGGACGATGATGGCCTGCGACAAGCCGATTCCGTGGCATTTCAATTTCCTTCGATTCCCTGAAATCCCCATGGTGTTCAGGCGCCCCCAACGACAAAGCCCGGCATGTGCCGGGCTTCGTCGTTTCAGCAGGATCGCAGCGGAGACTTACGCCGCCACGCCCTTCGCCACGTCCGCGTACTCTTCGATCTGATCGAAGTTCATGTAGCGGTAGATCTTGTCGCCGTTGGCGTTGATGACGCCGATGTCCGCCAGGTATTCCTCGCGCGTGGGGATGCGGCCCAGGCGGGAGCAGATGGCGGCCAGTTCCGCCGAGCCCAGGTATACGTCGG
>CAZHXV010000168.1:0-7161 GCA_964536455.1 uncultured Aquimonas sp. | reverse complement strand
ACGCGGTCGCCTTCGGCCAGGCCGCTTTCGACGATGCGCAGACCATCGGCGCCACGGCCCAGTTGCACGTCGCGGCGCTGCGCGGTGTTGTCGTCGGCGACGACCCAGACGTACTTGCGATCCTGATCGGTCAGTACTGCGGTTTCGTCGATCAGCAGCGCCGTGAACCGCCCGCTGCCGAGCAACCGCACCCGCGCGAACAGGCCGGGCGTGAACAGGCGGTCGTGGTTGTCGAGCACGGCGCGGGCGCGGATCGTGCCGGTGCCGCGATCCACGCGATTGTCGAGGAAATCGACCACGCCCGCGTGCGGGAAACCCTCCTCGCCCGCCAGCTCCACCCGCACCGGAACCTGCCCGTCGCGCTCGCTCGGGCGCTCGCCATCGCGCGCCATGCGGGCATAGCGCAGGAAGGCATTTTCGTCGGCGTCGAAGTGCACGTGCACCTGGTCCAGCGACACCAGCGTGGTCAGCACGCTGGCCGCATCGCCGGCGCTGACGTAGTTGCCCGCCGTGATCAGCGCGCGCCCGGCGCGGCCGGCGATCGGCGCCCGCACCTGCGTCCATTCCAGGTTCAACTTCGCGGTTTCCAGCGCCGCCTCCGCGGCCTGCACTTGCGCTTCCGCAACCCCTGCGGCGGCACGGCGCTGTTCGTACAGCTCGGTCGAAATCGCACTCTGGGCGGAAAGCACCCGCGCACGTTCGGCTTCGCTGCGGCTCTGCGCCGCGAGGCTGCGGGCGCGCGCCAGTTCGGCCTGGACGCGGCCGAGTTCGGCCTTGTAGCTGCGCGCGTCGATGGTGAACAGCACATCGCCCTGCTTCACCTCCTGGCCTTCGTCATAGGCGACGGTCTCGATGTAGCCGGAAACGCGCGGGCGCAGTTCGACGCTTTGCACCGCCTCGATGCGGCCGCTGTATTCGTCCCACTGGTTGATGTCCTTCAGCACTACGGGCGCGGCCTCGACCGTGGGCGGCGGCGGCGCGAAAGCGGTTTCGGCCTGGCTGTTGCAGCCGGCCAGCACGGCCAGCGCCAGCGCTCCGGAAACGACCAGCGCCAGCAGGCGCATCCGCGATGGGAAAACAAGGGATTGAGCGTTCATTGGGAAAGTCCGTGTGGGGAGGAAATCGGGGAGAAGAGGAACTGCCGGAAAACGGTGACGGATTCAGTTCGGCAGCCCCGGAGGAATCGGCGCTTGTGGGCTGGATTCGGACGGCAGCGGATACAGCGTCGCGGCCGGCGGCGGCGTCCACGGCGCGGAAAAGCGCACCACCGGCGCGACCGGCTGGCGGCTGGTCAGCATCGCGACCACGCGGCGGCCCACCGAGAGCGCGCTCGGCCAGCGCGCGCAGTTGCGGTTGACGTCGAGCGGATCGCACAGCGGGTGATCGAGCGAGAGCATCTGCACCCGCACGCCAAGCGTCGCGGCTTCGCCGTGCAGCACCTTGGCCAGCATCGTCTGCGCGGCAGCGGCGATGGAGATGTCGCCGTAACCGGCCCAGCCCTGCTCGGCGCCGGTCGGGCCGACGACGATGTAATGCGCCGGAACCTGGCCGTGCCCGGCAGCAGATTCGGCCAGCAGCGGCAGCAGATGGCGCGCGGCGGCCAGGTGCGGCAGCAGGTTTTCGTCCAACACGCGCGCAAGGCAGGCGACCGGGCGATCCAGCAGCCGGCCACGTTCCAGCGGCCCGGCCAGGCTCGCGACGATGGCGCGCACTGGCCGGGCCGCGCAGGCGCTGCGCGAGCTCGGCGGCGGATTCGTCGTCCGCGACGGAACCTTGCAGCAGTTCCAGCCCCGGTTCGTCGGCATGGGCCTGCGCCAGCTTCGCGAGCCTGCCGCGATGGCGCGCCACGCCGAGCACCGGGCAACCGGCTTCGAGCAGCGCGCCTACGATGCCCGAGCCCACCCGGCCGCTGGCGCCGAGCACGAGAACCGCCGGATTCAATATCCCATTCATGGAATTATTACTCCCGATGACGGGACAATCCGTTGGCACAATTCCTTGCCGGATGCGCTATCGTCGCGCCCTGATCGACGCGCGGAGGGCGGCAGGGGCCAGCACGACGATTCCCGAAGGTAGGGATTGCGCACCGCAAGCCGCGCCGAAACCCTCGGTATTTCCGCTGATTCCAAGCCCATGTTGCGGAAAACGAAAGAAAAGTATTGCATTGCAACAACCGCCAGACTGTGTCCAAGTGCGATCAGGATAGGCTCGCAATCAGGACATGATTAGTCTGGGATCAAGGGAATGATCGTCCCATCAATGGTTCAATCTCATCGGAGCACCTTTCCATGACCCACGACCTCAACGACACCCTGATCTTCGTCAAGGTGGTCGAACACGGCAGCTTCGTCGGCGCGGCCAAATCGCTGCGGCTGCCCAAGACCACGGTGAGCCGCAAGGTGCAGGAACTGGAAACGCGCCTGGGCGCGCAGCTATTGCATCGGACCACGCGCAAGCTCGGCCTCACCGAGGCGGGCAATGTCTATTACGAACACTGCCAGCGCATCTCGCACGCATTGACGGAGGCCGAGAGTGCGGTCGGCCAGTTGCAGAGCGGCCCGCGCGGCTGGCTGCGCTTCACCGCGCCCTACTCGATCGGCAATACCTGGATCGCGCCGCTGCTCGGCGAATTCCATGCGCGCCATCCCGAGGTGCGGGTGGAGATGATCCTGAGCAACGAGCCGCTGGACATGATCGACAAGGAAATCGACGTGGCGCTGCGCGGCGGCGCGCTGCCCGATTCCAACCTGATCGCGCGCAAGCTCGCAACATTGCGCACGCAGCTCTACGCCAGCCCGGACTACATCGCCCGCCACGGCGAGCCGCTGCATCCGGACGAACTGCACCACCACCGCACGTTGGCGATGCAGAAGAACCGGCGCGGCAACGGCTACTACTGGACGCTGAACGACGGCAACGGCCCGAGCGAGTTCCGCATCGACCCGGTACTGGTCGCCAACGATCCGGGGCCGCTCGATGGCGCGCTGCTGTGCGGCGAAGGCGTGACGATGGCGAGCGACTTCGCCGTGAAACCGTACATCGAACAGGGCTACGTGCAGCGCGTGCTGTCCGGCTGGACCGGCCCGGAATACGACTTTTCCGCCGTGTTCCCGCGCGGCCGCAGCCAATCGCCGAAAGTGCGCGCCTTCGTCGATTTCCTGCTCGAACGGCTCAACTTCGACATCGACTTCATGCAGAAACGCTGCCCGATCCTGTGCCGGATCAAGGACGAAGCCTTCGAGGCCGGATTGGCCGCCGCCGGACAGAACGCCGCACAGCAGATCGCCGCGTTGAAGAAGCTGGAAAACGCCGCGCCCGAGCTGCACGTGGCGGTCTGAAGCCAGCAAGGCGTTTGCAGAAGAAAGCACCATCGCTTCTCCCCCAGCGGGAGAGGGAGAACAGCGGCTGCGGTTTGAGGTTGTTTCTCAAAAGGTCGCGGCGGAATCGCTTTCTCCGGTTTCGCCATCCTCGGCCTCGAAGCGCTCCTTCGGCAGCGCCTTGCGCGTATCGGCGCCAAGCCTGCGCAGCTTGTCGATGCGACCGACCAGGTTGCCGCGCCCGGTACTGATGCGCCTGACCGCCGCTTCGTGGCTGCGCAGCGCCTTCTCGATCTGCTCGCCGACCTTGGCGAATTCCTCTTCCAGCATCGCGAACTGGTCGTGCAGCGCACCGGCCTGGCGCGCGATTTCCTGCGCGTTGAGGTTGCGATCCTCCATCCGCCACAGATGCGCGACGGTGCGCAGCGTCGCCAGCAGCGTGCTTGGGCTGACCAGCGCAATGTTGCGCGACAGCGCGTAGCCGTAGAGCGCATCGTCCTGCCGCAGCGCTTCGATGAAGGCCGCCTCCACCGGCACGAACATCAGCACGAAATCCAGCGTGCGCAGGCCCGGCACGCTGGCGTAATCGCGCTTGCCAAGCGCCTCGATATGGCGGCGCAGCGAGCCTATGTGTTCGCGCATCGCGGCCTCGCGCCCGGTTTCGTCGGCGCTGGAAACGGCCCGTTCCCAGGCGAGAAGCGATACCTTGGAATCGATCACCAGATCCTTTTCGTCCGGCAGCCGCACGATGGCGTCCGGGCGCGGCCGGCCGCCGTCCTCGTCCTTGAACACGACCTGCAATTGAAAACCGCGCCCGGCCTGCAGGCCGGACATTTCCAGCAGCCGTTCCAGCACCACCTCGCCCCATGCGCCTTGCGTGCGGCTGTCGCCCTTCAGCGCGCGGGTCAGGTTCGCAGCTTCAGTGGTGATGCGCTGGTTCAGCGATTTGAGCGAAAGGATCTCCGCGTTGGTGTTCTGCACCAGTTGGTTGAAGCCGGCGAGCTGTTCGCGCAGCGGCGCGAGCAGGCCGCCGAGCTGTTTTTCGCTGCGTTCGTCGAAATGCCGCGCCTTTTCCTCCAGCACGCCATGCGCCAGTTGCGCCAGTTCCGCCTTGAGGCGCTCGTCGAATTCGCGCAGATGGGCCTGCGCGGCGCGCTGTTGTTCTTCCAGCCGCGCGGCCAGATCGGCGGCGCGGGTCTGCGCTTTCACATCCGCTTCGCTGGCGGCGCGCAGTTCGGCGGAAAGCCGTTGCGCCTGCTGTTCCAGTTCCTCGGCCCGCTGCGCGCGGGCGGAGAGCACGGCGCGTTCGTCGGAAAGCAGGTCAGCGCGCTCCCGCAGCCGCGCCAGTTCCAGATCGGCCCGTTCCAGCCGCGCGGAGAGTTCCTGCGCCTGCGCCTGCGAAGCGGCCAGATCGCGTTCCAGCGCCACGATGGCCGGCGCGGCGGATTGCCGCCCCTGCTCGAAGGCCTGGCGCGCCTGCCGCGCACGCGCCAGCCACAGGCCCAGCGCCAGCACCAGGAAGCCTAGCGCCGCGGCAATGCACAGCAGCGCGGCGGGCGTGAGGAAATCGGCATGCGTCATCGCATCATTGTAGGGTCTGCACCGCCGAACCCGAACGACACTATGCTTTCCGCGTGGAACACGCACGGTACGAATGAAAATGCTCAGGCGAACAGGCGCAATCGCATGTCTGACGACGGGGCTGATGGCCCTGGGCCAGGCCTTCGCCGTGGAAAATTTCGATCTGGCCGCGTTCCGTGCGCTGGCCGCCAGCGACCGCGCCGCCGGCATCGAACAGGGCCGCAAGGCGCTGGATTCCGGACGATTCCAGGATGATCCGGCCACCGAGCGCCAGGTGCTCTGGTACATGGGCGGCGCCGCCGTCGGCATGCCGGACGATGTGGCGCTTTCGGAAATCACGCTGCGTCTGGACAGCCTGGGCCGCGCGCACGGCGACGAAGCGGCGCTGGCCTACGCCGATTTTCTGCACGGCGCGCGCGATATCGAACTGGGCCGCGAGGGCGAGGGCCTGACGCTGGTTCTGCGCGGCGCCAACCGGATCGGCCTGCACGAGGATCCGAACATCCGCGCCACTGCCTCCGCCGAGCTGTGCAAGGCCTTCGGCAATGCCGGCAAGCTCGAACAGGCGCTGGAACACTGCCAGCGCTACACCGAAGCGGCGCGCACCCTGGGCGACGAATCGCAACTGGCACGCGCCGAATACCTGCAGGCCAGCACCTTGAGCTGGCTCGACCGCCCGGTCGAATCCATCCCGCTGTGGCAGGCGGCACACGACCGCTACACGAAGCTTGGGCTGCCGGTACTGGCCGCGCGCGCCGCCGGCAGCCTGGCGGTCGATCTGGTGGAAACCGGCCGGAACGCGGAAGCGCTGGTGCTGGCGCGCGAAGCCCAGCGGGCTGGAGCGGCGGCGGGCAACCCGATCAGCGCCTACATGGCGCAGCAGACCGCGGCGCAAGCGCTGTTCGCGCTGGGCCGCATGCAGGAGGCGCGCCAGGACATCGACGCCGCCGTCGCCGGCGTTCGCGGGCTCCAGAAACCCGAGCTGCTGCGGCAATTCCTCGACTTGCAGGAACAACTCGCGCTGGCCGAGGGCGACGTGGCCCAGGTTCAGGCCATCGCCGCCGAGCGCGAGGCGCTGCGATCGGAACCGATCCAGAAGGAGCTCAGCGTCACCATCGACGCCCTGGAGCAACGCTACCTGGCGCGCGAACAGGCGCTGCGCATCCGCGAACTGGAACAGGAAAACGCGGCCAAGGCCAATGCACTGGAACGCAGCCGCATGGAAGCGGCCGCGCGCGAATCCTCGCTGCGTGCCCAGCGCACCACGCTGCTGCTGACCGCGCTGGCCTGCGTGGCGCTGGCTGTTGCGCTGGTTGCCATCGCGCTGTTGCTGCGCAGCCAGAAGCGCCTGGCCGAAGGCCTGCGCCGCCACGCCTACGAAGACGCGCTCACCGGCGTGGGCAACCGCCGCGCGCTGTTCGAGGCGATCGCCGGATTGCTGGCCAAAGGCGCGCGCGACCACGCGCTGATCCTGATCGACGTGGATCATTTCAAGCACATCAACGACAGCGGCGGCCACCCGTTCGGCGACCATATCCTGCTGGAACTGGCGCAAGCGCTGCGCCAGGCCGCCCTCGCGCAGGCCAGCGTGTACCGCTACGGCGGCGAGGAATTCGCGCTGCTGTGCCCCGGCTGCGACGAAGCCGCCGCGCTGGCGCTGGCCGAGCGCCTGCGCGGCACGGTGCACGGCCTGGCGTTCGGCCTGGATGGACGCCATGCCCAGGTGACGATCAGCCTTGGCGTCTGCCCCCTTTCGCGCAGCCCTGCGCCGGAGCCCTCGGTCTGGGTTCAAGCCGCCGACCGCGCCCTGTACGAAGCCAAGAGCGGCGGCCGCGACCGGGTCGTGCTGGCGCGATCCGGCGCGCAGCCGCCTTCGTTTCCCATTGCGCCCGATCCGCCCGGCGGCTAGCATTTTCGACCGCTTTCGCGCCGGTACAGACCGCTTGCGCGAATCCGGCTCGCATTGCTATGCCGTCATTCCCGCGAAGGCGGGAATCCAGTGTCCTTGGCGTTTCAATGAATCGAAGCCACTAGGTTCCCGCCTTCGCGGGAACGACGATGGCTTTTCGAGATTCCCTTGAGTCGATGTTGCCCTGAATCCTTCTGGAGTTCCCCCCATGCGCACCCACTTCTGCGGCCTCATCGACGAGGCGCTCATCGGCCAGTCCGTCACGCTCTGCGGCTGGGCCGATGTGGCCCGCAACCTCGGCGGCGTCTGCTTCATCGACCTGCGCGACCACGATCTGCACGATGCCCTCGTGGT
>CAZHXV010000167.1:0-7181 GCA_964536455.1 uncultured Aquimonas sp. | reverse complement strand
GCTACCAGGGCCGCGTTGCCCCATAGCGCATTCGCCGTCTTGCGGCCGCGGCGCAGGTCGGATTCGTCCACCACGTCGTCGTGCAGCAGGGTGGAGGTGTGAATGAATTCGACGATGGCGGCCAGTTGCAGGTGGTCGCGGCCCTGGTAGCCGAGCGCGCGCGCGGCCAGCAGGTGCAGCATCGGGCGCAGGCGCTTGCCGCCGGCGGCGACGATGTGTTCGGCGATCTGGTTGATCAGCAGCACGTCCGAGGCCAGACGGGTGCGGATCAGTTCGTCCACGCCCTGCATGTCGGCGTGGGCAAGCTGCTGGATTTGCGCCAGCGTCGGCAGCGCGACGGGCGTTGCGGTGTCTGCGGAGGTCATCCGGCGAGTATAGCCGGGCGTTGCGCGCGGCCTGTGCGCGGAGTCGGAATTTTCCCAGACGAAGATGCGCGGAAAGCCGATGCCGCCGTGGCGCTGCTAAGCTAATGTGCTCGCACGGTTCGCTTGAACTTCCCGCCCACGGCACGCCGTGGCAACGCCTACTTTTCATCGAGGAATTCCCCATGGCACGCGGCATCAACAAGGTCATCCTGGTCGGCAATCTGGGCGGCGATCCGGAATTCCGCACCACACAGAGCGGCATGGGCGTGGCGCGCGTCAACCTGGCCACCAGTTCGGTGCGCAAGGATCGCGACGGCAACTCGCAAGAACGCACCGAATGGCATCGCCTGGTGTTCTTCGGGCGGTTGGCGGAGATTGCGCAGGAATACCTGCGCAAGGGTTCGCAGGTCTATGTGGATGGCGAAATCCGCTACGACAAATACACCGACAAGGACGGCAACGACCGCTACACCACCGATATCGTGGTGAACGAGATGCAGATGCTCGGCGGCAAGGGCGAGGGCGGCGGCAGCGCGCCGCGCGGCGAGCGCCCGCAACGTTCCGAAGGCGGTTACGGCGGCGGCAACCGCAGCAGCGGGCGCGGCGAAAGCGCCTATGGCAGCAGTAACGACAACTACGGCAGCGGCGGCAACTACGGGCGTGCGGTGGGCAGCGAATCCAGCCGCGCCGCGCCGCCTTCGAGCGCGCCGGCCAGCAGCGGCTTCGAGGACGACGACATTCCGTTCTGAGTTCGACTGCGTCGCCCGCGAGGCATCACGGAACCCGTGTTGCCCTTGAAACGGCGGCACTCAGCCCACGCGCGCCAGCCGCCGCATCGCCAGCCCGCCGCACAGCACCGTCACGCCCGCCAGCACGGCGAAGGCCATCGGTGGTGGGATGAAGGTGAACTTTTCCACGCCCGCCGCGCCGAACGCGAGCTGGTTCAGGTGGAATGCGGGCCAGATCACGACCCAGGGCTTGAGGAAGGCCGGCAGCGGGATGAACAGGCCGGAAAGCCACAGCATCGGCAGGAACACGAGGTTGCTCCAGGCGATGGAGGCGGCGGTGGAGGTGTATGCGCCGATGAAAAGGCCGATGGCGGCGAACGGGATCGAGCCTGCGATCAGCACCGCGCAGACGACGCCAACCTGCACCGGCGACAGCGTGATCTTCTGCGCGATCAGCGCCACGATGGCGACAAGCACCACGGCGATGGCGCAGATCAGCATGGCCGTGAGCATCTTGGCTAGCAGGCTGGCCCCCGGCGGTTGCGGCAGGGCGCGCTTGAGCGTGGTCAGGTGGCCTTCGCGTTCGGTCGCAAGGATCGTACCGCCGTAGATGCCCGGCATCATCGCGCCCATCGCCGCGAAGCTGACGAACAGCCAGTCGGCCACCGCCGGATCGGCATTGGCCGCGTCGCCGCCGAACAGGACCACGCCGAACAGGAAATAGATCGCCGGCGGCAAGATCACGAACGGCGGTGCGAAGCTCACCGTGCGCAGTGCGGCCAGGGTTTCGACTTTCGCCTCCATCAGGTACGCGCGCAGCAGCCGCGCCAACGGCAGGGGCGCGCGCAGGCCGGCGAGTTCGGCACGGGAAAGGGAAGGGCGGGTGGCGTTCATGCGGCCTCCTTGGTGAGTTCGGTGAAGGCTTCGGCCAGCGTGGCCTGCGCCACTTCCAGCCCGCTCAGGCTGCGATCCTGATCCAGCAGGCGGCGCACCACGCCCTCGGCATCGATGGTGGTGACGTGCAGCAGGCCGTCCACGCGCAGCGCCTCGACCACGCCCGGCCAAGCTTCGACGGTTTCAACGCCCAGTTCGCTGGCGCAGCGGATACGCTTGCGCGACACCAGCGCGCGCATCTGCGCCACGCTGCCGGTGGCGATCAAACGGCCTTTGGCGATCACCGCCACGCGGTCGGCCAGCGCCTGGGCTTCTTCCAGGTAGTGCGTGGTCAGGACGATGGCGCAGCCGCGTTCGCGCAGGGTGCGGATGGCGTGCCACAAGGCTCCCCGCGCCTCCAGGTCGAGGCCGGTGGTGGGTTCGTCCAGGAACAGCAGGCGCGGATTGCCGCAGATCGCCAGTGCGAATTGCACCTGCCGTTTCTGGCCGCCGGAAAGCGTGCCATAGCGCTTGCTGGCGAAGGCACCGATGCCGGCCAGTGCAATGGTTTCCCCGATGCCGAAAGGCGACGGGTAATAGCTGGACGCCAGTGCGATGTGCTCGCGGGCGCTGAGCACCGGGGCCAGGGCTACGTCCTGCAACATCGCGCCCGCCGCCAGGCGGCTGTGCACGTCGAAAGGCGAGGCGCCCATCACGCGAACCTCGCCCGCATCGGCTTCCAGCGTGCCCAGCCACAGGCCGATCGCGGTGCTCTTGCCGGCGCCGTTCGGGCCGAGCAGGGCGAGCAGTTCGCCCGGCGCGGCGGCAAGGTTCAGGCCATCGAGCGCCAGCGTGTCGCCGTAGCGTTTGACCACATCGGCCAGTTCCGCAAGCGCGGCAGGTTCGGAAGCGTTCGCCGCGGCCACATCGCGTTGCGTTTTGCGGCCACCGATCCTGCGGCCATTGAGCAGTTCGCCCAGCGCGCTGGAACGCACCAGGAAGCGATAGCTGGCCAGCGTCAACGCCAGCGTTGCAATGACGATCAGCGGGAACTTCAGCGCCCAGTGCAGCGGCACGTCCATCAGCAGCACCTGCAAGCCGAACACGACCGGCAGATGCACCAGATAGACCCAGTACGAGGCATCGGCCAGAGTGCGGCGCACGGCGCTTTCGCCCGAACAGAACCGCATCGCTGCGCCGATCAGGCCCAGCACCCAATGCCAGGCCGCAAGCCCATAGCAGGCCGCATATGCCAGCCGCATCGCGCTTTCGCCATCCAGCGGCACCTGCGCCGCATCCGGCGTCGGGCCGACGATGGCAAGGCAGGTCGCCGTGAACGCGACGGCAAGCGCAAGGTTCGCCAGCCATTGCCGTTGCAACAGGTCGAGCAGCGCCACTTGCCGATGCAGCATCCAGCCGAATCCGAATGCCGTACCGAAGGCGGCGAGCGCGGACAGCTTCGGGGCGAGGCCGTATTCGGGCGTGGGGATGCCGAACCAGAGCGGCACGCTCGCATCGAAGAACAGCACGGCGATGGCGGGCGATGCCAGCGCCAGCGGCGCAAGGCGGGAGGCGAGCAGGAAGCGGATGGCGGCATCCAGGCGGGCACGCAGCACGCCATTGGCATCCAGCGCCCGCAACCCGGCGCGCACGCACAGCGCCAGCGCGTAGAAGATCGCCAGGTAATAGAGGAACCACAGATGGATCAGCGGAAAACCCACCGGCGTTTCCACGCCTTGCGGGGCGCCATCGGGGAACGAACGCGAAACGCCCCAGGCCACCAGCGCGATGGTGGGCGGGGCGAGCAGCAGCCAGCCGGCGATCATCGGCACCAGGATGCGGCGTGAACGATCCGCGACGAACCCGCGTGCGCCACGGCGATGCAGCAACAGCCGCGCGAAGAAGCCTGCGAGCGCGAAGAACAGGCTCATGCGGAAGACGTGGATCGCGTAGAACGTCACTGCCAGCGCGTTGCTGTGCGAGGCGTCCTGCGCCGGGATCGGCAGGAAGAAGGACATCGCCGCGTGCAGCGCTACGCCCAGCAGCAGGGCGAAGGCGCGGGCGGCATCCAGGGCGTGGAAGCGGCGGGAGGCGTTCATGGGTTCCGGGGATGGAAAGGGAGGAATGCAGGCCAGGCTCAAACCCAGTCCCGCCTGCGCGAGAGCGCCCACAGCGCCAGCGCCGGTGCGATCGCCGCCACCGCGAAACACGCGCCGGTCAGCGCCAGCGCCGTCGCGCTCCAGACCGCGGTTTCCGCCTGCCGGTATTCGGCAATGCCCGGCAGTTGCGGCAGCAGCACGACGAAGCAGGAGGCGGCGATGTTGGTGAGGATCAGCGCGGCGATCGCCCAGCGTTCGTTCGGCGATACCGCCACCAGCGCCAGCAGCACGCAGAAGTTGGCGAGGAAAAACGCCATCATCGCCACGAAGGACACGATGCGGCCATCGGGCAGGGCTTCGATGCCTGCGATCAGTGCGACCGGCACGAAGGTCAGCACCAGCCAGGGCGCGATGAAGCCGATCAACGCTGCCGCGAGCTTGGCCGCAACCGCCTGTAGCGGCGAAACCGGCAGGCTCAGCACGAACAGTTGCGATTTTTCCTGGTGCTCCTTCAATACGCCGAACATGGCGATGAAGACGCCGGTGACGATGATGGCGGTGATGAAGACGATGACACCGAGATTGGCGAGGTTGGCCGAATCCGCGCCCATCAGCGGCAGCGTCGCTAGTCCTGCAAGCGTGCCGAACAGCGCGAACCAGCGGTACAGGTACAGATCCTTGGCGATCAGCCGTGCGACGACGGACGTGTTCATGCCTCGAGCTCCCGGCGTTGGCGCATCACGATGGCGACGAAGATTTCCTCCAGCGTCATGCGCTGCACGTCGCCTACCTGCGCACCTGCGGCTTGGCACAGCGGGGGCAGTTCTGGCGTGTAAGCCTCCACGGTGAGGATGGCGGCGTTGCCTTCGCGCGAGGCGTCCACCAGGCCCGGCAAGGCGGGCAGGGCGGAAGACCCGGAAAGTTGCAGGTGCAGCCTGCGCCAGCGTTCCAGAAAAACTTCCTTGTCGTCGGAAGCGACGAGGCGGCCGCGGTCGATGAAGGTGATCTGGTCGGAAATCTGTTCCACGTCGTGGGTATCGTGGGAGGAAAACAGGATCGAGCGTTCCTCGTCCTTGAGCACCTCGGCGAACTCGCCCAGCACCTCGTGCCGCGCCACCGGATCCAGCCCCGCCGTGGGCTCGTCCAGCACCAGCAGGCGAGGTCGCCAGGCCAGCGCCAGCAACAGCAGCGCTTTGATCCGCTCTCCGTGCGAAAGCGTGGCGGCGCGCTGTTCGGCGCGCAGGCCGAAGCGCTTGAGCAGGGTTCGGGCATAGGCATCGTCCCAGCCGGGCCGGATCGGTTTGACGAAACCCAGGTGCCAGCCCAGGGTCGCGCTCCCGATCAATCCCATGTCCTGGCTAACGTAAGCGGCCTGCCGCTTCACCTGCACCTGATCCTCCGGCATGGCGTGGCCCAGTACCTCGATGTGCCCTGCGTCCTGCCGCAACAGCGCCATCAGGAGGCGGATCGTGGTGGTCTTGCCCGCGCCGTTCGGCCCGACGAAGCCCATGATCTGGCCCTGTTCGAGCCGGAACGACAGGTTCTCCAGCGCGAAATGGCGATGCCTGCGGGAAACATTGGAAAACTCAACGGCGGCGATCATGCCGAAGGCTCCTGCCTGCGCTGTGCCGCAGCGAGCTTTTCGTGCAGGTCTTCGCCGGAAAGCCCGAGCCGCCGCGCCAGCATTGCTGCGGCGTCCAGATGTTCGGTGAGTTCGCGCAGTTGCAGGTTTTCGCCCAGCTTCGCGTTCTCCGAAACGAAGGTGCCCCGGCCCTGCCGGGTGACGATCGCGCCTTCGTGTTCCAGTTCGGAATAGGCCCGCTTGACCGTGATGACGCTGACGGCAAGCTCCGCCGCCAGCGCGCGGATGGAGGGGATTTCCCGGCCTGGCGTCCAGTTTCCGGTGGCGATGTGGTGTCTGATCTGTTCCATGATCTGCAAGTACATCGGTCGGCCGTCGGCCTGCGAGATGGTGAGTAAAGTGTTCATGTCAATATACACACTATGCACGGTTGCGGCGGGTTGCGCAAGCGATGCGGCGCTGCCCGGTGCGCGGGCGGGCGAAGTGCCGATAAGCTTTCCGGTTCATCCCTTGGTGTGACCTGCCCAATGACTTCCTATCTCACCGGCTTTGCCAATGAACTGGCCAGCGAAGCCCTGCCGGGCGCGCTGCCGCAGGGCCGGAACTCGCCGCAGATCGCCCCGTTCGGCCTCTACGCCGAACAGATTTCCGGCACCGCCTTCACCGCGCCCCGGCACCGCAACCGGCGTTCCTGGCTGTACCGCATCCGGCCTTCTGCCGCGCATACGCCGTTCGAGCGCATCGTCGAGGATGCCCGCATCGTGTTCGACCACGGCAGCGAGGCGGCCACGCCGAACCAGTTGCGTTGGAGTCCACTGCCGCTGCCGCCGCAATCGCAGCCAACGGATTTCATCGATGGATTGATGGCCTTCGCCGGCAATGGCGATGCGCTTTCGCAAAGCGGCGCGGGCGTCTATCTGTACGCGGCGAACCGTTCGATGCAGCGGTTTTTCTACGATGCCGATGGCGAACTTTTGATCGTGCCGCAGCAGGGGCGGCTGCGTCTTGCCACCGAATTCGGACTGATCGAGATCGAACCCCAGCAGATCGCGGTGATTCCGCGCGGGGTGCGCTTCCGCGTGGAATTGCCGGACGGAACCGCGCGCGGCTATGTCTGCGAGAACTACGGCGCGCCCTTCCAGTTGCCGGATCTGGGCGTGATCGGCAGCAATGGGCTGGCCAATCCGCGTGACTTCGAGACTCCGGTTGCATGGTATGAGGATGTGGAGGGGCAGTTCGATCTCATCGCCAAGTTCGGCGGCCACCTGTGGCGCGCGAAGCTCGATCATTCCCCGCTCGATGTGGTGGCCTGGCACGGCAACCACGCGCCGTACCGCTACGACCTGCGCCGTTTCAACACGATTGGCAGCATCAGCTACGACCATCCTGATCCTTCCATCTTCCTGGTGCTGCAATCGCCCAGCGATACGCCGGGCGTGGACACCATCGACTGCGCCGCGTGGACCGTCGCGCTGCGGCGTCGGCTGCTGCGGTGGGAGGTCGGAGACGTCGTGGCACTGACGGGCTCGCTGCG
>CAZHXV010000166.1:0-7222 GCA_964536455.1 uncultured Aquimonas sp. | reverse complement strand
CACTGGCCAGGCCGGCCGCGAAATACCGGTACAGCGGCTGCTCCCAGTTGAAGCGGTGGTGTTCGACCACGACGACAAACCCGGCGCGGTGCGCGTGGATCTGTATCCCTACGTGGCGTTTCCGTTCGAGCGCGCCGCCGGCTTCGTGCGGCCGCAGGTCGGCTACCGCTACACCCGCTACGAACTGGACGGCGATTACCTGGCCCGTTTCCCGGAGCGCTCGCCCTCGCGCAGCACCCCGATCCTGAGCCTGGATTCGGGCCTGGTGTTCGAGCGCGATACGCGGATGTTCGGCCACGATCTTCTGCAAACCCTGGAACCGCGCCTGTACTACCTGAACGTACCCTACGAGGATCAGAGCGACCTGCCGATCTTCGATACGCAGGAACTGGGCTTCAGTTTCGGGCAGTTGTTCCGCCCCAATCGTTTTTCCGGCGCCGACCGCCAGACCGACGCGAATCAGGCCACGTTCGCCGTCACCAGCCGCCTGTTCGACACGGAAAGCGGCAGCGAGCGTTTTTCCGCCAGCCTGGGGCAGATCCGCTATTTCGCCGCGCAGAAGGTGCAGATGCCGAACGCGCCCATCGTGGACAAGCCCGGCTCGGCCTATGTGGGCGAAGTGAGCCTGATGCTGGACGACCGCTGGAACGTGGGCCTGGGCCAGCACTGGGATCCGGACGACGAACTTTCCGACCTCTCCACGGCGCGCGTGCAATACCGCTGGGGTGGCGAGGGCGTGTTCAATTTCGCCTACCGCTTCCGCCGCGACACCCGCGTCGGCGGCGCGCGCGCCGTGACGCTGGAGCAATTCGATGTTTCGGCGCTGGTGCCGATCAACGAAAGCTGGCGGCTGGTGGGCCGCTGGAACTACTCGCTGCTGAACGATTCCACGCTGGAATCGGTGATCGGCGTAGAATGGGAGAACTGCTGCCTGGCCGCGCGCCTGCTGCGCCGCCACTACGTGCGCAACGTCGAAGGCGAGAGCAACGCCAGCCTCTATCTGGAACTCGAACTGAAGGGCCTGTCCACGCTGGGCCGGAAATCCGAGGAACTTTTGCGGCGTGGTATTCTCGGATACTCGCGCTGACGCGGGCATTGCCCCGCTGCCGCGCTGCGCGTCCCGCGCCACCCTTTTCCGGAATCGTGAAGCCTTCCCGACGATGAACCGCCTCCTGCTCTCCCTGCTGGCCCTGACCCTGTCGCTGTCCTCCGTCGCCGCGCATGCCCAGGCGCTGCCCGTCACCCCGCTCGACGGCATCGTTGCGGTGGTGGAGGAAGATGTGATCCTGCAATCCGAACTGGATCAGGCCATCGGCAACATCCGCTCCCGCTTCGCCAACAACCCCAACCAGCTGCCACCGACCAACGTACTGGAAAGGCAGGTGCTGGAGCGCCTGATCCTGATGCGCCTGCAACTGCAACGCGCCGAAGCCAGCGGCATGAGCGTGGGCGACGTGGAACTGGATCAATCCATCGCCCGCCTTGGCGTTCAACAGGGCGTCACGCCCGACCAGATGCGCGCGCAACTGGCGCGCGACGGCCTGAGCTTCGAGGCCTTCCGCCAGCAGATCCGCGATGAAATCACCGTCTCGCGCTTGCAGCAGAGCTTCGTGCAGAGCCGCGTCACGGTAAACGACACCGAAATCGAGAATGCGCTGGCGCAGCAGGGAACGCAGCCGACCCAGGTGCACCTGGGCTACATCCTGGTGTCGCTGCCCGATGGCGCCACGCCGGAACAGATCGACACCGCCCGCACCAAGATCGAAGGCATCCACAGCCTGATCGAGCGCGGGGAGCTGGATTTCCAGGCGGCGGCGATCCGTTATTCGGATCACCAGACCGCGCTGGAAGGCGGCGACATGGGCTGGCGCGGCGTCGATGAGATCCCGCCGCTGTTCGCCAATGCGCTGCCTTCGATGCAGGCCGGCGACATCTCCGGCCCGCTGCGCGGCCCCAGCGGCTACAGCCTGATCCAGCTGATCGAACGCCGCGACGATTCGGCGCGCGAAACCGCGACCGAATACCACGCCCGCATCATGATGGTACGCACGACCGATGTCGTCAGCAGCGAACAGGCCCGCGCGAAGATCGACGTGCTGCGCCAGCGCGTCGTCGCCGGCGAGGATTTCGCCAAGGTGGCGCGCGAAAAATCCGACGATCCCTCCACCCGCAGCCAGGGCGGCGACATGGGCTGGTTCCCGATCGACGCCTGGGGCAATGCCGTGGCGCGCGTCATCCAGACCCTGGCCGACAACGAAATCTCCGAACCCTTCGCCTCCGATGCCGGCTGGCACCTGCTGCAACGCCTGGGCACGCGCGAACAGGACGTGACCGACGCCGCACGCCGCGCCCGGATGCGCGAGATACTGGTACGCCGCAAGGCCGACGAGGAGTTCGACCGATTCCTGCGCCAGCTTCGCGACGAAGCCTACGTCGAGAACCGCCTGACCGGCGCGTCCACCTGATCCTCGCGTCGTAACGCGCTGGCCGCGCACCATGCGCGAACCGGAAATTCCCCCGCCCATGCTGGCCCTGCTCCCCGGCGAGCCTGCCGGGGTCGGCCCGGAACTGTGCGTGCGGCTGGCGCACACCGACGCGGCGGCGAACCTGGTTGCGATCTGCGATGGCGAATTGTTGCTGGAAGCCGCCGCCGCCCTCGGCCTGCCGCTGGAACTGCTCGACGAACGCGCCGGCACGGCGCGAGCCGGCCAACTCCGCCTGCGACACGTTCCGCGCCCGGTTTCCAGCCGCTTCGGAACACTGGATGCGCGCAATGCGCCCTATGTCCACGCCACCATCCGATGCGCCGCGCAGGCGGCGCGCGATGGCGAATTCGCGGGGCTGGTCACTGCGCCCGTGCACAAGGGCGTATTGAACGAGGCCGGCATCGCCTTCACCGGCATGACCGAACTGCTGGCCCAGGACGCCGGTTGCGGCGTGGTGATGATGCTGGCCAGCGAAAGCATGCGCGTCGCGCTCGCCACCACGCATCTGCCGCTCTCCGCCGTGCCCGATGCGATCACCCGCGATGGGCTGGCCGACACCATCGAGATCGTCCACGCCGCCCTGCTTTCGGATTTCGGCATCGCCGTCCCGCGCATCGCCGTACTCGGCCTCAACCCGCACGCCGGCGAAGGCGGGCACCTTGGGCGCGAGGAAATCGAGATCATCGAACCCATGCTGGAAGCGTTGCGCGCCCGAGGCATGGCGCTGATCGGCCCGTTGCCCGCCGATACCGCCTTCCTGCCTGCCAAGCTCGCCGGTTTCGATGCGGTGCTGGCGATGTACCACGACCAGGGTTTGCCGGTGCTCAAGCACGCCGGTTTCGACAAGGCCGTGAACATCACGCTCGGCTTGCCTTATGTACGCGTGGCCGTGGATCACGGCACCGCGCTGGATCTGGCCGGCAAGGGTGTGGCCGACGCCTCCAGCCTGATCCTGGCCGCGCGCACCGCCACCGCGCTGGCGGCCCGGCGCAGCCGTTTCGCGCCGCCGCAACTGCTGGCGTGAACCGAATGACCGCCCCGCACCAGCACAAGAAACAGCTCGGCCAGCACTTCCTGCACGAGGCCGGCATCGTCGAACGCATCGTGCGCGCCATCGATCCGAAGCCCGGCGATGCCATCGTCGAAATCGGCCCAGGGCAAGGCGCACTGACGATTCCGCTGTTGAAGCGCCACGGCGCGCTCACCGTGATCGAATTCGACCGCGACCTCATCGCCGGCCTGGAGAACATGGGCCGCAGCATCGCGCCGCTGCGCATCGTCCATGCCGACGTGCTCGGCGTCGATCTTTCCGCGCTGCATCCGGAAAAGAAAATCCGTCTGGTCGGCAACCTGCCCTACAACATTTCCTCGCCGATCCTGTTCCATGCGCTCGACCATGCGCAGGCCATCGCCGACATGCACTTCATGCTGCAAAAGGAAGTGGTGGATCGCATGGCCGCCGCGCCCGGCGGCAAGGTGTATGGACGGCTCTCGGTGATGGTGCAGGCCTATGCGAGCGTGCAATCGCTGTTCCGCGTGCCGCCGGGCGCGTTCCGGCCACCGCCGAAGGTGGATTCGGCCATCGTGCGGGTGATTCCGAAGGCCCCGGAAGCCATCGGCATCGCCGACCGCGCCCTGTTCGCGCGCGTGGTGCAGGCCGCCTTCGGCCAGCGCCGCAAGACCTTGCGCAACGCGCTTTCCAGCGTGTGCGAACCCGAAGCGATGCTCGCCGCCGGCATCGATCCCACCGACCGCGCCGAGCGCATCGAGGTGGCGCGCTTCGTGGCGCTGGCGAATTCGCTTGCCCGATAGACGCCGTCATCCGGCTGTAAAATATCCGTCATGGAATCTGTCCGCCACGTCATCGACATCGATATCCGCACACGCTACCTGGACGATCAATCGGCCCCGGCGCAGAACCGCTACGTGTTCGCCTACACCGTGCGCATCAGGAATCGCGGCGACGTTCCGGCGCAGTTGCTCAGCCGCCACTGGATCATCACCGACGCCAATGGCCGCACCGAGGAAGTGCGCGGCGACGGCGTGGTCGGCGAACAGCCGCGCCTGAAACCCGGCGACGAATTCGAATACACCTCCGGCGCGGTGCTGGAAACCGTGGTCGGCACGATGCGCGGCAGCTACCACTGGATGGCCGACGACGGCGCCCGCTTCGATGCGCCGATCCCGCAGTTCACCCTCTCGATTCCACGGACGATCCACTGATGGCCACGTGGGCCATTGGCGACTTGCAAGGCTGCTACGACGCCATCGCGCGGCTGCTGGACGCCATCCGCTTCGACCCGGCCACGGATCACTTGTGGTTCTGCGGCGATCTGGTGAACCGCGGCGGGCAATCGCTGGCCACGCTGCGGCTGGTGAAATCGCTCGATATCCACAGCACCGTGGTGTTGGGCAACCACGATCTTTCCCTCATCGCCATCGCCCAGCGCAGCGAGGAGGAGCGTCGCAAGGTCAATCCCGACCTGCGCGAGATCCTGTTCGCGGAAGATGGCGGGGAACTGATCGACTGGCTGCGCCAGTGCCCGCTGATCCATGTCGATCGCACGCTGGGCTGGGCAATGGTGCATGCCGGCCTTGCGCCCAAATGGAGCATCGCCGACGCGCAGGGTTACGCCAACGAAGTCCACGCACGCCTGCACGGCAACGCCTACCGCAAGCTGCTCTCGGGCATGTACGGCAACAAGCCGGACACCTTCACGCCCAAGCTCAACGGGCCGGAACGGATGCGCGCCATCATCAACACCTTCACCCGGCTGCGTTTCTGTTCCCCGCGCGGCACGATGTCCTTCGGCGACAAGGGCGCGCCCGGCACGCAGAAGCCCGGCTTCTATCCCTGGTTCGAGGCACCGGGCGTGGTGAAGCGCGAGCTGCGCATCGTCTGCGGCCACTGGAGCACGCTCGGGTTGTTCCAGGGCCTGGGCGTGCACGCCATCGACACCGGCTGCGTCTGGGGCGGCAAGCTCACCGCGATCCGCCTGGACGAGGACATCCCGCGCATCGTGCAGGTGCCAGGCCGCGAAGGCGGCAAGCCCGAGGACGGCGCGGACTGAACCCGCCGCTTCCTCCCGCATCGCCACGCGTGTTCTACTCGGCACTGGTCGAAGCCAGGGGAAACACCATGCTGGAACGCTTGTTCGGGCTGAGCGCGCACGGCACCTCGGTGCGCACGGAACTGGTCGCCGGGCTCACCACCTTCCTGACGATGGCCTACATCGTGTTCGTGAACCCGGACATCCTCACCGCCGCCGGGATGCCACGCGAAGCGGTGTTCGTGGCCACTTGCCTGGCCGCTGCGCTGGGTTCGGCGATCATGGGCCTGTACGCGAACTACCCCATCGCGCTGGCGCCGGGCATGGGCCTGAACGCCTATTTCGCCTTCACCGTGGTCGGCCATCTGGGCTACTCGTGGCAGGCGGCGCTGGGCGCGGTGTTCCTGTCCGGCTGCCTGTTCGTGCTCGTCAGTCTGTTCAAGCTGCGCGAATGGTTGATCGATGCGATCCCGCGCTCGCTGAAATTCGGCATCAGCGCCGGTATCGGGTTGTTCCTGGCGATCATCGGCCTCAAGAACGCGGGCCTGATCCAGGCCGACCCGGCCACCTTCGTCGCGATCGGCAACCTGCACGCGCCCGGCGCGGCGCTGGCGCTCTCCGGCTTCGTGCTGATCGTGGCGCTGGAAGCCCGCCGCGTGCCCGGTGGCGTGGTGATCGGGATTCTCGCGGTGACGCTCCTTTCCATCGCGCTGGGCATCACCCAATTCGCCGGCGTGTTCGCGCCGCCGCCCTCGCTGGCGCCCACCTTCCTGCAACTGGATCTGCGCGGCGCGCTGGAAGTGGGCCTGGTCGGCGTGGTGCTGACCATCTTCCTGGTGGAACTGTTCGACGCCACCGGCACCCTGGTCGGCGTCGCGCACCGCGCCGGCCTGCTCGATTCGCAAGGCCGGATGCCGCGCATCAAACGCGCGCTGCTGGCCGATTCGCTCGCCATCGTCGGCGGCGCGGCGCTGGGAACCTCCTCCACCACGGCCTACATCGAAAGCGCGGCGGGCACGTCGGTGGGCGGCAGAACCGGCCTCACCGCCGTGGTCGTGGCCGGGTTGTTCCTGCTGGCGCTGTTCCTCTCGCCCCTGGCCGCGACGATTCCCTCCTTCGCCACCGCGCCCGCGCTCGTTTATGTCGCGGTGCTGATGTGCCGGGGGCTGGCGGAACTGCCCTGGGACGACCTCACCGAATTCGCGCCCGCCGTACTGTGCGCGGTGGCGATGCCGTTCACCTTCTCCATCGCCCACGGCATCGCCTTCGGCTTCGTCGGCTACGCCGCCATCAAGGCCCTGGCCGGACGCTGGCGCGAAGTGCCGGCCGCCGTGTGGGTGATCGCGGCGGTGTTCGTGGCTAAGGCCATCTGGCTGGGTTGATGCTTACGCTCCCTCTCCCGCTGGCGGGAGAGGGCCGGGGTGAGGGTGATCGGAAAGCCGGCGGAGTACTTCCTCCAGCACATCCTCCATCCGAATCAGCACATCATCGTTCCAGAAATGCAACACACGATAACCATTGGATTCCAGATAGCGCGTTCGTTCCTGATCGAACACGGCACGCTCAATGTGCTGGCCACCATCCACCTCCACGACCAAACACCGTTCAAGACATAGAAAATCCGCGATGTATTGAACCGCCCCGAGTATTTCGAAGGCTGTCTGGTTTGAGTCACGCCGCTTCGGC
>CAZHXV010000165.1:0-7227 GCA_964536455.1 uncultured Aquimonas sp. | reverse complement strand
TCGGCATCCTGCCGCGCTTCATGGCCGATCTGGAATGGGGCCATCCGGGCCTGACCCGGCTGGAACTGGTCGAAGACATGCGCGAGCGCAAGCATCGCCTGCTTACCGGTTCGGATGCCGTGGTGGCGCTGCCCGGCGGCTGCGGCACGCTGGAGGAACTGTTCGAGGCCATCACGCTGAAGCGCCTGGGCCTCTACTTCAATCCGATCGTGCTGCTCGATACGCGCGGCTACTGGCAGCCGTTGCTGAAGTTCCTCGACGAGCAGGTGATCGCCGAGCGCTTCCTCAATCCCGAGCATCGCGGCCTGTGGAGTTGCGCCGCGACGCCGGAAGATGTGTTGCCGACGATCCGCGACGCGCCGCGCTGGAACGAGCAGGCGCGCGAATTCGCCTCGGTGCGCCCGCCGGCATGAAGCGGCGGGCGCGTCGGCTCAGGGCTTGACGAATTTCAGCGTCATCCGGTCGGATTCGCCGATCGCCGCATACACCTCACGATCCACCTCGCCAAGCGCGAACGTGGGCGGCAACGTCCACACGCCCTTGGAATGGTCACGGTCGTCCTTCGGATTGGCGTTGACCTCGCTCTTTTCGACCAGACGGAAACCGGCAGCGGAGGCGAGGTCGATGATCTGCTGTTCGGTCACGTAGCCGCTCTTGCCGTCGGTGGCCTCGCCCAGCGTGCGGTGATCGACCACGCCCAGCGTGCCGCCCGGCTTGAGCACGTCGAAGAAGGCGCTGAAATAGGCTTGGGCATTGCCATCGCCGATCCAGTTGTGGGCATTGCGGAAGGTCAGCACCGCATCCGCCGAGGCCGGTTCGCCGAACGCGGGTGTCGCAGGATCAAAACGCAGCAGTTTCGCGCCGCCGAAGGCCTCGGGAAATTCCGCAAAGCGCTGCTCGATGGCGGCGTTGCCGCGAGCCACATACCCCGGCTGGCCAGGCAGGGTTTCGTCGCGCACCGCGCCCACGTACTGGCCGCCACCTTTCAGGAACGGCCCGAGCACGGCGGTGTACCAGCCGTTGCCCGGCGTGATTTCCACCACGGTCATGCCCGGCGCGATGCCGAAGAACGCCAGGGTTTCGCTTGGGTGCCGGTATTGATCGCGGGCGCGCTCGGCGTCGGTGCGTTGCGGGCCGGCGAGGATGGTGCCCAGGTCGGGAGCGTGTGCCTGTGCGGGTGCCGGCGCGACAACGGGCGCGGCGGTGTTTTCCGCCACCGGCTGCGGTGCGCAGGCGGCAAGCGTCAGGGCGAGTGGAGCGAGGCGAAGAAGATGGTTGATGCGCGGCATGGGAGGCTCCTTGAAGGGAATGGGTATGGTTTGATGGTTGTCGTTCTGGAGCGATTCTGCGACTTCGGACGCCGCAACGTCCTGCACGCGGAACGACAACATCTCAGCGGAACTCGAACTCGAACGCCACCGCCTGTTTGCCCGGATCGGCCACTTCCAGCGTCACGCTGGCGGTCTGGCTCGGTTCGATGGTCAGTTTGCGCGCGCCAAGGCCGAGGTATTCGCCCGGTTCGAACTGGCGCTGCGCGATGGTCTGGCCGTTGATGTCCGAAAGCGTGAGTTTCAGGTCGGGCCAGGGCTGCGCCCAGCGCGCTTCGTTGCGGAAGCTGGCGCTGATGATGAGCGCATCGGGCGCGGAAGGGTGTGGGCGCACGTCGCGCGCCATCAGCTGCATCGCGGCAGGTTCGCGCCACGGCGGCAGTTCGCAGGCCAGTACGCCGCAAAGTTTTTCCAGCCATGGCCGCGTGCGCGCATCGGCGGCGTAACGCTCGCGGTCGGCCAGCGCCACCTGCACCAGGAGCAGCAACGCGAGCGCCGTGATTGCTGCCCAGCGCCAACGCTGGCCGCGTCGCACCGCCGCGACCGGAATCCGGGTGCGGTGTTTGGCGAAACTGGGTGCGGGAACGATGGGTGGTGGTGTGGAAGGGGCTTCGCTTGCGGCAGGCGGCTGTGCATCGTGCGTGCCGGCGACGGCTTCTTCGCCTTCGTCCTGATGGTCCTCAGGCCGATCCGCGTCAGGCGCATCGACGACGGGCGGGTCGGCATTGGGCTGTCCGGCATCGGAATGCTGCGGCTCGGAAGGAGCGTCTTCGGGCCGCTCGTCTTCGGGTAGATCGGATTCCATCGCCTCGGCCACCACCGGAACGGCATCCGCCATCGCCCCGGCTTCCACGACAGGCGGCACGTCGATGTCTTCCGGTGCGATGGTCTGTTCGTGCGCGTGCGAAGGCAGCGCCAGCGGCGGCACGGTGGCAGTGCGCGGCGTCTTGCTGAGGTTGCCCAGCGCATCGAAATCGCGTTCGCAGGCGCTGCAATGCAGCCAGCCGCGGCCGCGCACCAGAAGTTCCGGGGCGACCTCGTATTCGGCCTGGCAGTGCGAGCAGAGCGTGTACATGCGATGAGGCTAGGAGCCTGCGTGGCGGAAAACAACCGGACGGCGATTCAGTCGGCGCGCCTCGTGCCTTCGATGCGGATCCAATCCTCGCGCTGCGCCACGGAAAGCGCGTCGAACCATGCGGCGTAGCGTTCCAGCAGTGCCGGTTCCTGCCCGGCGAGGATGCCGGAAAGGGCGATGCGCCCACCCGCTTCCACGCGGGCCGCGAGCTGTGGCGCGAGCGCATCGAGCGCGCTGGCGAGGATGTTGGCGACCACCACGGGATAACGGCGCTGCGGCTCCTGCGCGGGATCGAATACGGCGAAGCGGTCGGCCACCGCGTTGCGCTGCGCGTTGTCGGCGCTGGCGATGAGCGCTTGCGGATCGTTGTCCACGCCCACCGCCTGTTGCGCGCCGAGTTTCAGCGCGGCGATGGCGAGGATGCCCGAGCCGCAGCCGAAATCGAGCACGTCTTTTCCGGTCAATTCCAGCCCATCGAGCCATTCCAGGCACAACGCCGTGGTCGCGTGCGTGCCGGTGCCGAAGGCCAGGCCCGGATCCAGCCGCACCACGGCGGCCTCGGAAGTTTGCGCGGCCTCGGGCAGTTCCTGATTCCACGGCACGATGAAGCTGCGCCGGCCGAATCGCATCGGCACGAATTGATCCATCCAGGCGCGTTCCCAATCCTGATCTTCCACCGTGCGGAAGCTCGCACCGGAAAGTTCGATCTGCGGATCGAAGGCTTCCAGCGCCAGCAGCACCAGATCGGGCACCGCATCGTCGGGAAACAGCGCGGTGACGACCATTTCCCGCCACAGCGGCGTTTGACCCACGCCCGGCTCGAAGATCGCCTGTTCGTCCGGTTCCTCGGCGTGCAAATCCATCATCGTCACGGAAAGCGCGCCGATGTCTTCCAGCGCCATCTCCAGGCGCGGCTGGTCGGTTTCGCGACAGGGTAGGGAAAGTTCGATGTAGGACATGGCCGCCAATGTACCGCAGTCATCGCCTTGAACAGGAGTGCGCCTTCGGTGCGTCTGGCGTGACGACCCACCGAAGGCGCGGTGTTGCCCGTGGCCGGCCGATCACTGGCCAGGCAGGGAATACTCCACGTGCAGTACCGGCTGTGCGGTCGCGCTCAGGAACAGGTAATTGTTCGTGGACGGATGCGCGGCGAAGGCCAGCCGCAACTGGGTTTTCCCGGTGAGGTTGATCGCAGCCAATCCGGCCACGCCGAAATCGGCCGAGGTGGCGCTGCCACTGGAAAATTGCGGCACGCTTGCCACTGTGCCGGCGCTGCTGGCGGCGGCGTAATCGTCGGTACCGATGGCGCAGGCCGCGCCGTAGCAGCCGGTTTTCACGTCGATGGCAAGCGTGTTGCCGCTGGCCCATGGAGAGCCGAGGCCGGAGGAGCGCGTCACGATGAGGTAGGCGCGTTCGACCACGGCGTTGTCCGGCAGCGAGGAGGTATCGAACGACAGCACGCTGCGGCTGTTCTTGCCGTCGTAACCCGTGCCGAGCGCATAGCCCGCCTGATTGCCGATTTCGACCGCGCCGCCGCTGGAATTGGCCTTGACGTATTTGGATTCGCTCAAGGCCGTGAACGAGACCGCGACCGGCTCCGAACCGCCGCCCTCGTCTCCGCCACCTTCGTCGCCACCGCCCTCATCGCCGTTGCCGCTGCACGCCTGCACCGGCCCTTGGCAACTGCTGGAACCATCCGCCGCCCAGCGGCACTGGCCGCCGCCCTGTTCGACTTCGCGCATCGTGAAGGCGCCGGTGCCGAAGGCCAGATAACAGGCAGCGTAGCCGCTGCCCCAGGTGATGTGGCCTTGCGCGATATGGAAGTTGTAGTCGCCGCTTTGCCCGGCGTCGATGCTGAAGGCGATGCTGGCGCTGGCGGTCAGCGCGGTGGCATCGGTGGCGGTGACGACGGCGGTTTGTGCGCCGCCGGGCAGATCGCATTTCTGCGCGCTGTACTGGGTGCCGCTGACCGAAGCGTTGACGCTGCCGCTCGTGCCGAACGCCACGCTGACGCCGGAAAGGTTTTCGTCGGCATCGACCACGGTGCCGCCGACGGTGGCGCATTGGCCGTTCACGCTGACCGCCGTGCCGCTCAATACCGGCGCAGTGGCCGGCGGTTCCGGCCCGACGCGCACCGTGACCTGCACTGCCGCGCTGCTCGCGCCCGCGTCGTCGGTGGCCACGGCGGTGACGCGATACAGCGCGTCGCCCAAGGCAGGGCTGGTCGCGCTGAAATTCGCGCCGGAGAGCGTGGCACTGATCGTCTGCACCAGCACCGGGCCGCTGGTGTCGAGCCGATGCAGTTGGATCGACACCTGCTGCACCGTGCCGTCATCGTCGCTGGCGCTGCCGCTGATCGACAGCGCGCCCGAACTTTCCACCGCACCCAGGCCGGAAATCTCCGGCGGCAGGTTGTGGCTGACGCGGGCGTTGTGCTGCGCGAACCAGCCGCCGAGGAAGTCGGCGAAGTTGATGCTGGCGCTGCCGATGTAGGAACCGCTCGCGCCCGCGCCGCCCGACCAGGCGTGCTGCATGCCGTTGAGCCACAGCATTGCGACGCGGCCGTCCTGCCATTGGTGCAGTTCGGCGGTCTTGCCGTTCGCATCGGTGATCGTGCTGGTGCCGGACAGCTTGCTCACGCCATACACATTGGCGAAGCCATTCGCGCTCATTTCGTTGTAGCAGGTGTTCACGGTGGTATCGGCGGTGCCGTGCGCGATCACCGCGATCTGCGTCGCCAGATACGGCTTGTACGTCGTGCCCGCGTAGCTTTCGCAGCGCTGCTTGAACGTGGCGGTGGAGACGTTTTCGCAGGTCGAGATCGCGCCGCTGGAACTGGTGCCGATCGCAGGGCCTGCACTGGGCGCGACGCCCGCGAAGATGTCCGGCGCCAGGCAGGCGGTCTGCGCCGCGAACGCCGCGCCCGAAGAAAGCCCCGTGATGTAGACCTGATCCGGGTCGATGTCCCGGGTCTGGCGCAAGGCGGTGGCCAGCGCGATCAGCTTGGCGTAATCGTTGAAGCTGCGGCTCTTGGTCGCATTCCAGTAGTCCCAGCAACTGAAGCCGGCCTTGTGCATCGCGTCCGGCACGGCGATCACCATGCCGTGCGTTTCCGCCGGAACCTCGAGCTTGGCGGTGGAAAACGTGCTGTAGCTCTGGGTGCAACCGTGCAGCACGATCAGGAGCGCACGGCCGCTGCCGACCGGCGATGCCGAATCCGGCGTGTAGATGTTGACGGCGTTGAAGCCGCCGATGGATACGTTGTTCTGCCAGCTGCCGGCGTGAGCGACCAGCGGCAGCGATACGGATAGAAATGCGGATAACCATGCAAACCCGCCCAGGCGGGCCAACCACGTGCGTGCCATGAACATGCTCCCTCTCCCAGTCAACGACTGTCGGGACGCACCTCGCGTTCACGAATCCGGATTTTGTCGTGTGCGGCCGTCGTGCAGCCGCATGCGAGTGTCGCAGGCCTGTTCCGGCCACGTCCCGACCCCGCGCGCACAGTAGGCCACGGGATCGGTGGACGACCATTGGCCGAAGGTACCAAGCGCGGCAGGAGCGACCTTGCTCGCGACGGGCAACCGGAGGTTTGCCTGCCCCGGCCTTCGCAGGCAGGGCATGTCAGTCCTTGGCCTCCACGACACCGACGCCGGCGCGGCGGGCGGCATCGGCCAGTGCGGCATCCTGTGTGGCGATGGGCCATTGCCGGCGCAGCGCCAGATCGAGATAAGCGGCGTCGTAGCTGGAAAGTTCGTAACGCAGCGCCAGTGCCAGAAGCTGGCGGGCATCGGGCACGGCATCGTCGATGTCGATGGGCAGGCGTTCCAGCCGGGCCAGCATTTCCTGTGCCTGGCTTGCGATCAGCTTCCCCCGCAGGCAGGCGCTGCGCAGCACGTTGGCGGTTTCCAGCCGCAGCAGGGCGGGCGCGGTGGCGCGGGCGTGTTGCATCCGCTGCGCGATGGCGTGGCTGTATGCGGTGGCCTGCGATTCGAACAGCCAGCCGCAGACCACCGAATTGTCCAGCACGAAACGCATCAATCCAGCCCTTCGCGTGCGATGGCTTTCAGATCGTCGCCGATGTCCTGCGTGCAGCGCAGGCTGCGCAGTTCGTCGAAGATCGTCGCGACCTGAGTGGGCTGGTCGCGCTCTGGCGCCGCCGGCATCGGCATCAACCGCGCCACCGTCTTGCCGTGGCGGGTGATGGCGATTTCCTCGCCTTGCTCGATGCGGGTGATGAGCTGCGACAGGTGATTCTTGGCTTCGGCCAAGGGAACGGTGGATAACATGGCTGCCTAGCTATTGAAATTGGCTAGCTAGATTTTGGCGATCTGATGGCACAAGATCAAGGCCGCAGGATTCTGGCGGCGGGCAAGTGCCGCCATTGCATCCTCACCCCAATCCCATCCCCGCATCGCGCTGTTCCTTCAGCCGCTTTTCCAGGTAGTGGATGTTCATGCCGCCCTGCTGGAAGCCGGGGTCGGCCATGATGCGCTGTTGCAGGGGGATGTTGGTCTTGATGCCGTCGATCACGGTTTCCGCCAGCGCCACGCGCATCCGGGCGATGGCCTGTTCGCGGGTGTTGCCGTGCACGATGAGCTTGCCGATCATGGAATCGTAGTTCGGCGGCACGCTGTAGCCTTCGTAGATGTGGCTGTCCACGCGCACGCCGGGGCCGCCGGGCGGGTGGTAGTGGCGGATCAGGCCGGGGCAGGGCAGGAAGGATTCGGGGTCTTCGGCGTTGATGCGGCACTCGATGGCGTGGCCGCGCAGCACGATGTCTTCCTGTTTGATCGCCGCCGGCCAGCCGTTGTCGATCAAACA
>CAZHXV010000164.1:1336-7276 GCA_964536455.1 uncultured Aquimonas sp. | reverse complement strand
GTCTTGCGACCTTGAAGGTGCGCTGATGGAACCGACACCCGATCCGATCCGCCAGGCCGCCCGTCTCGGGGAAATCGAGGGCCGCTACGATCCGGTGCTGCTTGGCGCCGCCGCCGCGCTGGCTACGCTGGGCCTGGTGATGGTCGCTTCCAGCTCGATGGCGGTGGCCGAAGGCTTGCACGCGCCGCCCTTGCACTTCTTCGTTCGCCACGTCGTATTCCTCGCGCTCGGTCTGGCGCTGGCGCTGGCGGCGATGCGCATGGAACTGCGCGCGATCGAGCGCTACAGCCAATGGCTGCCGCTGCTCTCGCTGCTGATGCTGGCCGCGGTGATGCTGCCTGGCATCGGTTACGAAGTGAACGGCGCGCGGCGCTGGCTGAACCTGGGGGTTTCCAATTTCCAGGCCATCGAGGCGGTCAAGGTGTTCATGATCGTCTGGCTGGCGAGCTACCTGGTGCGCTACCGCGATCAGGTACAGCACGGCTGGTGGGGCATGGCCAAGCCCATCGTGGTGGCCGGCCTCATGGTGATGATGCTGTTGTGGCAGCCGGATTTCGGTTCGGCGGCGCTGCTGTGCGCCATCGTCGGCGGCATGATCTTCCTGGGCGGGGTGCGGATCCGGAACCTGGTGCTGCCCTTGCTCATCGTGGTGCCGGCGATGGTGGCCGTGGCGCTGTCCGAGCCGTACCGCGTGCGCCGCATCACCTCGTTCCTGAACCCGTGGGAAGACCCGTTCAACAGCGGCTTCCAGTTGACCCAGGCGCTGATCGCGATCGGTCGCGGGGAATGGTTTGGCGTGGGCCTGGGCGGCAGCGTGCAGAAGCTGCAATACCTGCCCGAGGCGCATACCGATTTCATCTTCGCGGTGATCGCCGAGGAGCTGGGCTTCGTCGGCGTGCTGCTGATCGTCGGGCTGTTCGCGCTGCTGGTCGGGCGTGCCTTCCAGCTGGGCCTGCGCGCGGTGGAGATGAATCGTCATTTCGCGGGCTTTTGCGCCTTCGGCGTGGCGCTGTGGATCGGGATGCAGGCGATGGTGTCCATCGGCGTGAACCTCGGCGTGCTGCCGACCAAGGGCTTGACCCTGCCGTTGATTTCCTCCGGCGGTTCCAGCGTGCTGATGACCTGCGTGGCGGTGGGCCTCTTGCTGCGCGTGAGTTTCGAGGTGGATCGCACCGCGCGGCAGGTGGCGCGCATCCGCCAGAACGCCACGCCGCCGCCGACGGGCGAGCCGGTGGTGCCGGTGCCGTTGTCGCAGGTGGTACCGGTGCCGCCACGCGTGGTGCCGCAGCCTGTCGTTGTGGCGAAGCCAGCACGCGAGCCTGTCGTCGTTCGCGGCCGTATCGAACCCGTGCTCGGAGATCTGGAATGAGCGCGCCTGCTTTCATCAAACCTGTCGCCATCCTCGCTGGCGGCACCGGCGGCCACATCTTCCCCGGCCTGGCTGTGGCTGCCGCGCTGCAACAGCGTCAGGTGCCGGTGCTGTGGCTGGGTGCGCGTGGCCGCATGGAAGAACGGCTGGTGCCGCAGCATGGCATCCGCATCGAACTGATCGACGTGGAGGCGATCCGGGGCAAGGGCGCGTGGCGGTTGGCCAGCGCACCGTTCCGGCTGCTGCGTGCGGTGGCGCAGGCGCGCCGCGTGCTCAAGCGCGAGAAGCCGCGCGCCGTGGTCAGTTTCGGCGGATTTGCCGCGGGCCCGGGCGGGTTGGCGGCGAAACTTTCCGGTGTGCCGCTGCTGGTGCACGAACAGAACAGCCGCCCCGGCCTCACCAACCGCGTGCTGGCGCGCATGGCGCGTCGCGTGCTGGAAGGATTTCCGGGCAGCTTTCCCGAGGCCATATCCGCCGAACTGGTTGGCAATCCAGTGCGCGAGGCCATCGCGGCCTTGCCTGCGCCCGCACGGCGCTTCGCCGGGCGCGAAGGCACGCCGCGGCTGCTGGTGCTTGGCGGTTCGCAAGGGGCGCGTGCGCTCAATCGCGGCCTGCCCGAAGCGCTCGCCGCCTTGCCCAAGGGCAGCTTCGAGGTTCGCCACCAGTGCGGCGAATCAGGCGTCGGCGCCACGCGCGAGGCATACGGGAAGCTGGGCCTGGAAGCGACGGTGGAACCCTTCATCGCCGACATGGCGCAAGCCTATGCCTGGGCCGATGCCATCGTCTGCCGTGCGGGTGCACTGACGCTGGCCGAAGTCTGTGCCGCCGGCGTGGGCAGCGTGCTGGTGCCGCTGCCGAGTGCCGCCGACGATCATCAGACCGGCAATGCGCGATATCTGGAACGCGCCGGCGCTGCGGTGCTCGTGGCCGAAGGCGAAGGCTTCGCCGGGCGCCTGGCTACGGAACTGAAGACACTGGCGGGCGATGCCTCGCTGCGCCTGGCCCGCGCCCAGGCCGCGCGCGCGCTGGCCAGGCCGGAGGCGGCCAACGCGGTCGCCGATGCCATTCTCGCGGAGGCCGCATGAAGCGCCTGCACGCCGACGCCGATTTTGCCGCCAGCTTCCGCCAAGTGCATTTCGTGGGCATCGGCGGCGTGGGCATGAGCGGCATCGCCGAAGTGCTGTGTACGCTCGGTTACCAGGTCACCGGCTCGGACAGGAATCCTTCCAAGGCCACGGATCGGCTGATGGCGGCGGGCGCGACCGTTTATTTCGGGCACGAAGCCGCGCATGTGGAAGGCACGGACGTGGTGGTCGTATCCAGTGCCATCCGGCGCGACAACCCGGAGCTGATCCGCGCCCGCGAACTGCGCATCCCGATCGTGCCGCGCGCGGAGATGCTGGCCGAACTGATGCGCTTCCGCCGCGGCATCGCGGTGGCCGGCACGCACGGCAAGACCACCACCACCAGCCTCATCGCCAGCGTGCTGAGCGAAGGCGGGCTCGATCCCACCTTCGTCATTGGCGGGCAACTGCTTTCCGCCGGTGCGAATGCGGGCCTGGGCAGCGGCCACTGGCTGGTGGCCGAGGCCGACGAGAGCGATGGCTCCTTCCTGCGCCTGACGCCGTTGATCGCCGTGGTCACCAACATCGACGCCGATCACCTGGAAAACTACGAGGGCGATTTCGGCAAGGTGAAGGCGGCCTTCGGCGAGTTCCTGCACCGGCTGCCGTTCTACGGCCTGGCCGTGCTGTGCATCGACGATGGCAATGTGCGCGCCTTCGCCGATGAAGTGCCGCGCCACCTCATTACCTACGGCTACGCCGCCGATGCCCAGGTGCGCGCGGAGAACGTGGCGCAGGAAGGCGCGCGCACCAGCTTCGACCTGATCCTGCCCGAGGCCGCGCCGCGCCGCGTGGTGCTGAACCTGCCGGGCCGCCACAACGTGCAGAACGCGCTGGCCGCCGCCGCCATCGGTTGGCAGCTCGGCGTGGAAGCCGATGCGATCACCGCCGCGCTGGATCGCTTCGGCGGCATCGGACGCCGCTTCAACCGGCTCGGCGCACTGCGGCTCGAAAGCGGCGCGACGGTCGAGATCGTGGACGACTACGGCCACCACCCGCGCGAGCTGGCCGCCGTGTTCGCCGCCGCGCGCGACGGCTGGCCGGAAAAGCGCCTCGTGGTCGCGTTCCAGCCGCATCGCTACACCCGCACCCGCGACCTGATCGACGACTTCGCCGCCGTGCTGTCCGAGGTCGATGCGCTGCTTCTGACCGAGGTGTATCCGGCCGGCGAGGCCCCGATTCCCGGCGCGGACTCGCGGGCGCTGGCGCGCGCGGTGCGTGCGCGTGGCCGGATCGATCCGGTGCTGGTCGGCCACTCGAAGGAACTGCTCGCCGCGCTCGAAGGCGTGGCGCAGGGCGGCGATCTGGTGATCTTCGCAGGCGCCGGCGACATCGGGCAGGCCAGCGCCGACATCGCGGCCCGCATCGCACAGGAGATCCAACGGTGAGCACTGCATTCAAGCCGCTGCGCATCGCCGATCCCGCCGTGTTCGGGCGCGTCGCGGTGCTGCTCGGCGGCACGTCATCCGAGCGCGCGGTGTCGCTCGATTCGGGCCGCAACGTGCTGGATGCGCTGCGTTCGCACGGCGTCGATGCGTTCGCCATCGACGGCGTGCCGGCGCTGATCGCGGCCCTGAACGAAAAGCGCGTGGACCGCGTGTTCAACGTGCTGCACGGCAGTGTCGGCGGCGGCGAGGACGGCGTGGTGCAGGGGCTGCTGGATGCCTTCGGCGTGCCCTGCACCGGCTCGGGCGTGGCCGCCTCGGCGCTGGCGATGGACAAGGTGCGCAGCAAGCAGGTGTGGCTGGCGCTCGGCCTGCCCACGCCGCGCTATGCGCGGATTCCCAAGGGCGGCGACGTACAGGCCGCCGCGAAGGAACTTGGCCTGCCGGTGATCGTGAAGCCCAGTTGCGAGGGTTCCAGCGTCGGCGTGACCCGCGTGTTCGCGGAAAGCGAGCTCGCGCAAGCGGTCGAACTGGCATCGCGCTATCCGGGCGAACTGCTGATGGAGCAGTTGATCGCAGGAAAAACCTGCCACGGCGGCGAGTACACCATCGGCGTGCTCGACGGCGTGGCGCTGCCGAGCATCCGCATCGTTCCGGCCGGGGAGTACTACGACTACCACGCCAAATACGTTTCGGACGAGACTCAATACCTCTGTCCGGGGCTGGATGGCGATGCCGAGGAGGAAATCCGCGCGCTCGCATTGGCCGCGTTCGAGGCGCTCGGCTGCCGCGGCTGGGGCCGCATCGACGTGATGCGCGACGGCGAAGGTCGCAATTTCCTGCTCGAAGTCAACACCGCGCCCGGCATGACCAGCCACTCCCTCGTGCCCAAGGCCGCGCGCGCCGTGGGCATCGGGTTCGAGGAACTGTGCTGGCGGATTTTGGAGTTGACGATCCGATGAACGCCGCCATCCGCTTGATCGCCTGGTTGCTCGCACTGGCCGTGGTGGCGCTGCCGGTGGTGGCGGTGCTGAACGGCTGGCTGGCGGCCGGGCACTGGCCGATCCAGCGGCTGCTGGTCACCGCCGAATACCAGCGCGTCAACGCCGAACAGGTGCGTGCCGCGGTGCAGCCGCAGATCGGGCGCGGCTATTTCGCGCTCGATCTGGCCCGCGTGCGCGAGGCGGTGGAGGCGGTGCCGTGGGTGGAGCGCGTGGAAGTGCGCAAGCGCTGGCCGGACGTGCTGGAACTGGTCGTGATCGAGCACCGCGCCTATGCGCACTGGGGCCAGGACAGGCTGCTCTCGTACCAGGGCGAAGTGTTCGAAGTGCCCGGCACGCAGGAATTGCAGGAACTGCCGCGCCTGTCCGGCCCGAAAGGCCGGGTGCGCGAGGTGATCGAGTTCTACCAAAGCGCCCAGCGCGCCTTCGCCGGCACCGGGCTTTCGGTCGCCGGTGCGCGTGTTACTTCGCGCGGAAGCTGGGCGCTGGAGCTTTCCAGCGGCGCGCAGGTGATGGTGGGTCGCACCGATGCGCCGATGTCCAAGGTGCAAAAGCTCATCGCGGTGCTGCCGAAACTGCTGGCCGGCGAAGCGCGCAGCGTGCGTCGCATCGACCTTCGTTACTCCAACGGGTTTGCGATGGAGTGGGGTAAGGAGCCGGGATTGGGGATGACCCGCCGTTCGGCGGTTGAGAGCGGGGATACAGGATTCGATGGACAAGCCATCGCGTCCCGAAACTTGCCCGCTATCCATCCGAAAAACCGGGTGCCTTCCGCCGTCGCAAAACCGCTTTTAACGAATCACGGCTCTCAACCGCCGAACGGCGGGTCATCTCCAATCCCGAATCCCGGCCCTCCCACATGAACCGCAAAGGCGACAAATCCCTGATCGTGGGGCTGGACATCGGCACCTCGCGCATCAAGACGCTGGTGGGCGAGTACTCGCCCGGCAGCCCGGTCGAGGTGATCGGCATCGGCACGCACGTTTCGCATGGCCTGAAGCGCGGCGTGGTGGTGGACATCGAATCCACCGTCAACGCGATCCAGCGCGCCGTGAACGAGG
>CAZHXV010000164.1:0-1326 GCA_964536455.1 uncultured Aquimonas sp. | reverse complement strand
CCGTGGCGATTCCCTCGGACCAGCGCGTGCTGCACGCCATTCCGCAGGAATACGTCGTGGACAGTTCGCAGGACGGCATCCGCAATCCGGTCGGCATGTCCGGCGTGCGGCTGGAAGTGCGCGCCCACATCGTGGTCGGCGCGCTTTCGGCGGCGCAGAACATCAGCAAGTGCGTGAACCGCTGCGGCCTGCAGGTGGACGAGATGGTGCTCGGCTCGCTCGCCTCCAGCGCCTCGGTGCTGACCCAGGACGAAAAGGAACTGGGCGTGGTGCTGGTGGACATGGGCGCGGGTACCACCGACATCGCGGTGTTCGCGCAGGGCGCGATCCGTCACACCGCCTCGCTGCCGATCGCCGGCGATCAGGTCACGGGCGACATCGCGCACATGCTGCGCACCCCCACGCCGCACGCCGAGGAAATCAAGGTGCGTTACGCCTGCGCGCTGGCGCAACTGGCCACGGCCGAGGAAAGCATCCAGGTGCCGAGCGTCGGCGACCGCCCGCCGCGCCGGCTCGCACGGCAATCGCTGGCCGAGGCGGTGCAGAGCCGCTACGAGGAAATCTTCGAGATGGTGCAGGCCGAACTGCACCGGGTCGGCTATTCCGACCTGGTGCGCGCCGGCCTGGTGCTGACCGGCGGCTCGGCCAAGATGGAAGGCGTGGCCGAACTGGCCGAGGAAATGCTGCACATGCCGGTGCGCATCGGCATTCCACAGCACGTCACAGGCCTGAGCGAGGTGGTCGGCAATCCCGAATACGCCGCCGGCGTGGGCCTCTTGCTGTGGGGCAGCCGGGTGGAGCACCCGGCGCGCCCATTGCGCATTCCAGGCCGCACGGGCGGCTTTTTGTCGAAGTTGAGGAACTGGTATCGCGGCGAGTTCTAGCGTCGCGCCGCCTTGCGCGCGGCGCGGCGGAAAAGGTTGGAGCGCGGTGGAAAGGATGCCGCCGCGTTCCTTGGGCAAACCAGCGTGTGGTTGTGAACAAGGGCTAGCGGAATTTTTTTCAGGTCAAGGAGAACGCGGACATGGCATTTGAACTGGTGGAAAAGGTGGCGCCGAACGCCGTCATCAAGGTGGTCGGCGTGGGTGGCGGCGGCGGCAACGCGGTCGCGCACATGGTCAATGCGGGCGTGGACGGCGTGGAGTTCATCTGCGCCAATACCGATTCGCAGGCGATCAAGAACGTCGGCGCCAAATCGGTGTTGCAACTGGGCGCGAACGTCACCAAGGGTCTGGGTGCCGGTGCGAACCCGGAAGTGGGCCGTCAGGCCGCACTGGAGGATCGCGAACGCATCGTCGAGGCGCTGGAAGGCGCGGACATGGTGTT
>CAZHXV010000163.1:0-7280 GCA_964536455.1 uncultured Aquimonas sp. | reverse complement strand
GTGCCCGCGCACTCTGCTTCCAGGCCACCTGCCGCATCGGATCGCCGCCCCGGTAGTCGCGCAGCGCGTGCATTTCCTCGTCCAGGCCGCGCTGCGGCCGTGGCTTGCCCTGCGCGCCGTGGCCGGGCGGTGGCGGCGAATCGCGCTCCAGCGCCGGATACACCAGCACGGCGGCGTCCGGATGCAGCCAGCTCCATACCTCGAACAGGCCCAGCGGCTGGTGCGTGAACAGCTTGATGCGGCCGACGGGTGCCATGCCGCGCCGCTGCGTCGGCCGTTCCAGCACGGCTTCGGTCGCCTCCTCGCCGCCCAGCGAGAACGCCGCGCGTGCGCCGTCCTGTTCGACGATCAGGCCGGGCCTCGCGCGTGCTTCAACGGTGGAGAAGCGCAGCCGCAGCGATTGGCTTTCCCCGGCGTGAACCGGCGCGGCGTCGATGCCGTCCAGCCGCAGGCCGCGCAGGCTGAGGTAGCCGCGCAGCAGACTGGTGATCGAAAGCGACAGCAACAGGAAGCACAGGATCAGCGCCGGGTTGTTGTTGTAGTTCAGCGAGCCGAGCGTCATCGCGAACAGCAGCAGCGCGAAGAACAGGCCGTAGCGCGTGGGCAGCACGTAGATGCGGCGGCGGTGCAGTTCGATCGGCAGCGCCTCGCTGCGGCGCAGGCGCGTCAGTGCGGGCAGGCGTTTTTCCGCCAGCGCCCAGAGCCGCTCGCGCCAGCGCCCCGGGCGCGCCTCAATCGATGGCGACGCCATGCAGCACCGCCTTGGCCAGCGCCACGCGGTCGCCGTTGCCTTGCCTGGGCGTCAGCCGGTGCGCGGCGACTTCGACGAACACGGCCTGCACGTCCTCGGGCAGTGCGTGCGCACGGCCATGCAGCAGCGCCAGCGCGCGGGCCGCGCGCAGCAGCGCCAGCCCCGCGCGCGGCGACAGGCCCACCTGGATCTGCGCATGGTGGCGCGTGGCCGCGAGCAGGCGTTGTACGTAGGTCACCAACGCCTCGCTCGCGTGGATGCGCGGCACCGCGCGGCGCAGCGATCTCAGCACGTCGGCATCGATCAGCGCGGGTGCGTTTTCGATCAGTTCGCGCCGGTCGCGGCCCATCAGCATGTCGTGTTCGGCCTGTTCGCCGGGATAGCCGAGCGAAAGCCGCATCAGGAATCGGTCGAGCTGCGAATCGGGCAGCGGGAAGGTGCCGGCCAGGTCGACCGGGTTCTGCGTGGCGATGACGAAGAACGGATCGGGCAGCGCATGGCTGGTGCCGTCGATGCTGACCTGCTGCTCGGCCATCGCTTCCAGCAGCGCGCTCTGGGTACGCGGCGGGGCGCGGTTGATTTCGTCGGCCAGCAGCAGTTGCGTGAACACCGGGCCGGGATGGAAGCGAAAATCGCGCCGTTCCTGGTCATAGACCGAAACGCCGAGGATGTCCGAAGGCAACAGATCCGCCGTGAACTGCATGCGCTGGAAAGAAAGCCCGAGCGTGGCGGCGAGCGCGCGCGCCAGCGTGGTCTTGCCCAGGCCGGGCAGGTCTTCGATCAGCACGTGGCCCGCGGCCAGGGCGCAGGCGAAACACAGCTCCACCTGCCGGGGCTTGCCGAGCACCAGCCCGTTGACCTGCGCGATGGCGTCGGCCAGTGCCTGGCGTTGCGCGGCGGGCGACGGCGGCGCGGCGGGAATGGTCATGCGTCGGGTTCCTGGCGTCGGGGCATGCCGCAGTGTAGCCGCGCGCCATGTCGCCGCGAGCAAGGCCGGGGCATGGCGCGGCGCGCGGCGCGCAGGGACAATCGCCCCTGCGCCACAGGGATGAGGGAAAGGCATGGCGGCTCCTGCCCCGCACATCGAAATCGACGACGCCGCTTCGGCGCGGCGCGCGTTCTGGTGTCTGGGCGCGGCCTTGCTGGCGGTGAAACTGGTATTGGCGTGGCGCGTGCCTGTGTTCGGCGACGAGGCCTGGTATGCGTGGGAGGCGCGGCGCCTGGCCTGGGCCTATTCGGATCTGCCGGGCCTGACCGCGTGGCTGATCCGCCTGGGCATGGAAACCGCCGGGCACGCCACGCTCGGAATGCGATGGCCGTTCCTGCTGCTGGCCACGCTGGTGCCGTGGCTGATCGTGCGCGCAGCCTTGCGCTTCGCCGATGCAAGAAGCGCCTGGCTGGCCGGTTGCTGCGCCTGGCTGCTGCCGCTGCTGGGCAGCCTGGGGTTTCTGGCGTTGCCCGATGTGCCGCTCACCTTCGCGGCGGCGCTGGGTTTCCTTGCGCTGGTGCGGCTGCGGGAGCGCGTGAATGCGGCGTCTTCGTTGCTGCTTGCGGTGGCGTTGGCCATCGGCGCGCTGAGCCACTACCGCTTCGCGCTGCTGTTGCTGGCCGGTGGCGCGGCGGCGTTGTGCGATCCGCCTCTGCGCAGGGCGCTGCGGGATCCGCGCATGTGGCTGGCGCTGGCCGCGGGGGCGCTGGCGTGGCTGCCGTTGCTGCATTGGAACTTCGTCCACGGCCAGGCGGGGTTCGCATTCCAGTTTTCCGAACGGCATCCGTGGTCGCCGCATGCCGGTGGCGTCGTGTTCGCGCTGACGCACCTGGCCAGCGTCGGCTTGCCGCTGCTGTGCGCGCTGGTGCCTGCCGGCCTGATGGCGATTCGGCATTGGCGCGACACGTCGTCGCGCACGCCGTGGCGCCTGGTCGCGGTCGCCGGTGGGGCGCCATTGCTGGCGTATCTCGCGCTGGCGTTTTTCGCGGATCGGGAGCGCGTCAGTTTCCACTGGACCTTGCAAGCCTGGCTGCCATGGCTGGCGCTGGCGCCGCTGGCCGTTTCGCGCTGGCCGAAGCCTGCGCGGCGTGGGTTCTGGGTCGCCGCCGGGCTGTGGTTGGCGCTGTGCCTGGTCGCGGCCGCGCTGCCGGCATCGTCCGCGATGCGCGAGCGCCTTGCGGCCGGCCGCTGGTATCCGGACAACTTCAGCGGCTGGCGCGAAATCGCCGCGGCCGTCGCCGAGCGCCAATCCGGCGAACCGCTGCCGCTGGTGGCCGACAATTTCATGCTCGCCGCGCAACTGGCGTTCGCGTTGCCGGATGAAGACATCCGCGTGCTCGATCATCCGCTCAACGCCAAGCATGGCCGTGCCATGCAACTGGCGATCTGGAACCTGCGTTTCGACGAATCCGAACCGCCGCCGCGCTACCGGCTGATCGTCGAGGATTCCGCCACGCCGATGAAGGCGCGGCTGCGCTATTACCACGCGCTATGCCGGAGGCTCGATAGCGACTTGCCGCCTGTGGAGGTCGTGAACGTGGATCGCGGGCGCAAGCGCTTCCTGGTGTTCGATGTGGATGGTGGTTTCGCGCTGGATCGCGACCTGATGGAGGATTGGTCGTGTCGCACACCCGCGCTGGCGTGGATCGACCTGCCCGCGCCGGAGGCAAGGATCGAGGGCGAGGTGCTGGACGTGGCGGGCTGGGCATTCGCCGACGGCACCGGCATCGCGCGCATCGAGGTGCTGATCGACGCCGCTGCTGTTGCACAGGCCAGCTACGGTTTCGATGCACCGCAGGTGGCCTCGTACTGGCAGGTATCCACCGATACCGCGCATCCGCATGTGGGCTTCCGCGCCCGGATCGACGTCTCCGCGCTTGCGCCCGGCGAACACTGGCTTGGCCTGCGTCTCATCGCCCGCGATGGCGGCATCGAGGATTGGCCGCAGCAACGGCTCGCGCGATGACGCCGCAAGCCGATCAGCGCACGGCGCGATCCTGCGCGAACGCTTCCGCGCAGCGTGCCGGATCGAGCCGGAATTCCGCGAACCCATCGTCGCCCTGCCGCATCGCCAGCGCCGTGGCGGAGTTTTCCGCATCCAGCAACACCGCCATGCGGCGGGCATCCGGCGGCGGCGCGCCCAGCCATGCGGGAGGCGGGCGCGAGGGGGCACCGCCGCGCCAGACCGCCAGCGCCAGGTGCAGGTTGGGCACCTGACGCGCCGCATCCATCGCCTCGGATGATGCCTCCTCGGGAACGAAACGCCGTGCCAGCACGCTGCCTGCGGCGTCGAAGGCGAGCAGGTACAGGCCGGGCTGCGTGGGCGCGACGGTGCGCGACATCCAGGAGAACGCTCCGGCCTGATCCACACCGTCCACCGCGAACTGCAACGGAATGCCATTGGCGTCGGGAATGCGGATCGCGACACGGTCCGAGCGCGCGCAGACGAGCTTCGTGGGCGGACGCGAGAAGGCCGCGTTCTGGATGCGCAGCAAGGTCATGAGGCCCGCCTTGTCGCAGCGGTTCAGGGGCAGCGGCAAGGGGGCCTGCGTGCTGCAATCCCCGCCCGGCGCGGCCGTCGCCTTGTCCTGGTACACGTCCGAATAGCGCGTGGGGAAGTAGTTCCGCGGCGCTTCCGGGCGCAGCAGGGAGCGCCCCAGCGCGAAGCGTGCGTTGTGCGCGACGCCGAGCAGATCGAGCAGGGTCGGGGCCAGGTCGTAGCCCGCGCCAGGTTCGATTTCCATTCCTGCCGCATCGCCCAGGTTGCCGAGGGCGATCAACGGCACGCGCCGATCCAGCGCCGCGGCCTCGCCGAACAGTTGCTTCATTTCCGGGTTCGGGAAGATGTTGTGGTCGCCGGTGACGATCACCACGGAATCCCGCAGGTAGCCGGCGCTTTCCAGCCGCTCCAGCCAGCGTGCGATCAACTGGTCGGTGCAATGCAGCGCATTCAGGAAGCGCTCCCTGCCGTCGCCGTAGGGCGCGCATTCGGCATAGCTGTAGCCGGGAAGGTGCGTGCCGATGGTGAGCAGGGTGAGGTTGAACGGGCGCCCGGTGGCGCGCAGGGATTCCAGTTCCGCCAGCGATTGCTCGAACAGGTCGGGGTCGCTCAGGCCCCAGGAATTGCTGCGCGCCTTCATGCCCAGCCCGATCCAGTGTTCGTAGCCCTTCACCGTGCCGTAGCCGTGGGCGCGCAGGAAATGGCCCTTGCTGGCGAAATTGCTGTCCGCACCGCCCAGATAACTCTGTTCGTAGCCCGCCTTGGCCAGCACGTCGCCCAGGCATGGCAGCTCTTCGGCCAGCCCGTCGAAACCGGCCATGGTTTCGTTGCCGCGCTCGAACGGGAACAGCGTGCCGCACTGGGAGTTGACGATGCCTTCGATGGTGATGAAGCTGCTGGCATGCAGCCAGGGCGCGAGCGCGTGTTCGCGCAGCAGCCGGCGAAGGTTCGGCATCAGGCCCGGATGGCGTGCCGATTCCATCACCGGCACGCCGCCGGATTCGATGTAGAGCAGGATCAGGTTGCGCGGCTGCGCGGGGAGGCTGGCCGCGATGTCCGATTTCCCTGGCAGATCCACGGTCACCAGCCCACTGTCGCGCCAGCGTTGCAGTTCGCTTTCGGGCATGTCCAGACGCTTGGGCGATACCCAGCGCTGTGCCGCCTCGATCAGCATCCACTCCGGCAAGCCCTGGCGGCAGATCGTCAGCAGCCCCAGCGCCGGCAGCGCCAGCAGCAGCGCCATGCGGCGCGAAGGCCGCCAAAGCCGCGCGGCGACCAGCCAGGCCATTCCCGCGACCAGCAGCAACCCCGCCGCCGCGACCAGGCACCAGGCCCGATATTCGCCCCACGCCACGAGGAAGGATTGCGGTTGCCAGTGGATGAACACCTCGTCGGTGAACCCCATCCCGGAAAACTCCACCAGCCCCCAGAACACGGCACGGATCGTGAACATCGCCGTCAAACCGAGCGTCGCCAGGGCCGCCGCTGGTAGTTTCGGCAGCAGCGACCGCAGGCAGAGCAACGCCAGTACCGCAGCGGTCGTGCCCAGCAGATGCGCGGACCGCAGCTCGGGCATTGCCGCATTGCCCAGGGCCAAATGGGGCGGTATGAACAGGGCGAGCGCCAGCGCCGTACCGGACAGAGCGAGCAGGAAGCGCATTCGCGGCGAACCGGGTTTGGCGCGCGCGGGTGCCGGGGTAACTTGCATGGTTTCCGAGTCCGATGCCCGTGCCGACCGGCGATTATGGCATGGCAGCATCATCGGCCCGGAATGGGCCTTGCCATGTCGTACTTGACAGCCTCCCCGGCGCTGGGTTCTTCTGTGCAAATGCAACATTTCACCGCCACCATGCGCATGACCCGCATTAGCACTCGTCAAGGGGTGCGTCGGGCCGTGAGTTGCAGATAGACATCCGGCCCCGCACCCTTCGAGGATGCGGGGCGCGTGGCGAACCCATCCGAAGCGGCGCGGGCCTTTCCCACGAGGCCCTCGATGAACGCGCTGAATCCTTCCTTCCAAATTCCCGGGCATGCGCCCGAGGCCGTTGTGGTCGCGCACAAGTTCGGCGGTTCTTCCGTGGCCGATGCGGGCTGCTACGCGCATGTGGCGAAACTGCTGCTGGCGCGGGCCGATCCGGTGCAGGTCACGGTGGTTTCGGCGATGAAGGGCGTGACCGACGCGCTGATCGGGTTGGCCGATGCCGCTACGACGCGCGGCAACTGGCTGGCGCACTGGACGGCGCTGCACGAACGCCACCGCACCGCCGCGCGCGAACTGCTCGCTGAGCAGGCAGGGGAAACGCTGGACTGGCTCGATGCGCAGTTCAAGGAACTCTACGGCGTGCTCGGTGCGCTCGCCCTGCTCGGCCCCAGCGGCGCGGCGGCGAAGGAGCGCGTGCACGGCCTGGGCGAAGTGTGGTCGGCGCGGCTGCTCGCCGATGCGCTCGCAGTCGCCGGCGCGGAGGCCGTTGCGCTGGACGCGCGGCAGGTGCTCGTCGTGGGCCGCAACGAGCTTGGCGTCGCGGTGGATTGGGAAACCAGCGCCGCGCGCCTGGCGCAATGGCGCGCGCAGTATCCGCAGAAACACGTCGTCGTCACCGGCTTCGTCGCCAGCGATGCGCAGGACGTGCCGACCACGCTGGGCCGCAACGGCAGCGATTTCTCCGGCGCGATCTTCGCGGCCCTGTTCGGCGCGGTGGAACTGCATATCTGGACGGACGTGGATGGCGTGCTCTCCGCCGACCCGCGCGCCGTGCCCGACGCCGTGTTCCTGCCGCGCATTTCCTACGACGAAGCCTGCGAACTGGCCTACTTCGGCGCCAAGGTGATCCACCCGCAGACGATGGCTCCGGCGATCGCGCGCAACCTGCCCATCCTGATCCGCAACACCTTCAATCCGGAGCATCCGGGCACGCGCATCGACGCGACCGGCGACGCCGATTCGCAGTTCCCCGCCAAGGGTCTTTCGCTGGTGAGCGACCTTGCCCTGCTGAACGTGGAAGGCAGCGGCATGATCGGCGTGCCCGGCACCGCCGAGCGCG
>CAZHXV010000162.1:0-7349 GCA_964536455.1 uncultured Aquimonas sp. | reverse complement strand
CCGTGATCCACGGCTATCTGGACCTGCTCTCGCCGGAGGATTGCCCCGGCCTGGCACCGATCCTGCCGGAGATGCGCAGCCAGTCGCAGCGCATGACCCGCATCGTGGAAGACCTTCTGACCATCTCGCGCCTGGAGGCGCAGCAGGAACTGGTCGAGGAGCGCGTGGCGATGGCACCGATGCTGCAATCGCTCGAACGCGAGGCGCGCGCGCTGAGCCGCGAGCAGCACCGCATCGTCTGCGAAGACAGCCTCGGCATGGACCTCGCCGGATCCTCCGCCGACCTGCGCAGCGCGTTCTCCAACCTGGTTTCCAACGCGGTGCGCTACACCCCCGCCGATGGCAGCATCACGATCCGTTTCGAGCGCCACGGCGACGGCGCGCGCCTGGCCGTGTCCGACACCGGCCACGGCATCCCCGCCACGCATCTGCCGCGCCTGGCCGAGCGTTTCTACCGGGTTTCGGCCAGCCGCTCGCGCGAGCGCGGCGGCACGGGCCTGGGGCTTTCCATCGTCAAGCACGTGTTGCACCTGCACGGTGCACGCCTTGCCATCGAGAGCCAGGTCGGGCGCGGCAGCACGTTTTCCTGCCAGTTCGACGCCACCCGGCTGATCCCGCGCATCGGCGAAGCGGCCAGCGATCAAGCCGATTGATATGCTTGCCCGATGCCACATTCACGCACCGCCACGAATCGCCGCATGAAAGACACCGCCGCGCAGACGGATCTGCACGACCCCGCGCTGTACTTCAACAGCGAACTGTCGCAATTGGAATTCCATTTCCGCGTGCTGGCACAAGCCATGGACGAGCGCGTGCCGCTGCTCGAACGCCTGCGCTATCTGTGCATCTCCTGCACCAATCTGGACGAGTTCTTCGAGATCCGCGTGGCCGGCGTGCACCACATGCTGGAGTTCGGCACGCCGCTGCCGCCCGACGCCATCCCGCCCTCCACGCTGTTGAACCTGATCCACGAACGCGCCGGCACCCTGGTGGAAACCCAGTACCGCTACTGGCGCGACGTGCTGCGCCCGGCGCTGGCCGATGCCGGCATCCGCATCCTCTCGCCGGAAACCTGGAACGCACGCCAGAAGCGCTGGCTCAAGCAGTATTTCATCAACGACATCCTGCCGGTGCTCTCCCCGCTCGGACTGGACCCGGCGCATCCGTTCCCGCGCATCCTCAACAAGAGCCTGAACGTGGCCGTGGTGCTGCAAGGCAAGGACGCCTTCGGCCGCGCCGGCAAGATGGCCATCGTGCGCGCACCGCGCTCGCTGCCGCGCATCATCCAGTTGCCGCCGGAAGTCTCCGGCGGGCCATACGATTTCGTGCTGCTCTCCGCGGTGCTGTCCAGTTTCGTGGACGAACTGTTCCCCGGCCTGCACGTCAAGGGCGCGTACCAGTTCCGCGTGACGCGCAATTCCGAGCTGTTCGTGGACGAGGACGAGGTCGAGAACATCGCGCACGCGGTGCAGGACGAACTGCGCGGGCGCGGCTTCGCCCGCGCGATGCGGCTGGAGATCGCCGACAGTTGCCCCAAACCCATCGTCAAGTCGCTGCTGGACAACTTCGAGCTGCTGCCGAACGCGGTGTACCGCATCAACGGTCCGGTCAACCTCAACCGCGTCACCGCGGTCTACGAGCTGGTGGACCGGCCCGACCTCAAGTTCCCGCCGTTCAAGCCGCGCAAGCACCCGGACGTGGACGAGGACACCCTGTTCGACACCATCCGCGCCGGTGACGTGCTGCTGCACCACCCGTTCGACTCGTTCAACGCCGTCGTCTCCCTGGTCAAGGCCGCCAGCCGCGATCCGAACGTGCTGGCGATCAAGCAGACCCTGTACCGCGCCGGCAAGGATTCGGTGCTGGTCGAGCACCTGGTGGAAGCGGCGCGCAACGGCAAGGACGTGACCGTGGTGATCGAGCTGCGCGCGCGTTTCGACGAGGAGGCCAACCTGCGCCTGGCCGACCGCCTGCAACAGTCCGGCGTGCAGGTGGTGTATGGCGTGGTGGGGTTCAAGACCCACGCCAAGATGCTGCTGGTGGTGCGGCGCGAAGGCCGCCGGCTGCAACGCTACGCCCACCTTTCCACCGGCAACTACCACACCGGCACGGCGCGGGTTTATACCGACATCGGCCTCATGACCGCCAACCCGGAAGTGGGCGAGGACGTGCACGCGCTGTTCCAGCAGATGAGCGGCCTGGTGCCGGCGTTCAAGCTCAATCTCCTGTTGCAGGCGCCGTTCACGCTGCACGCGGCGCTGCTGGAAAAGATCGACCGCGAAGCCCGGCACGCGCGGGCCGGCAAGCCGGCGCGGATCATCGCCAAGATGAATGCGCTGAACGAGCCGAAGGTGATGCAGGCGCTGTACCGCGCTTCGGTCGCGGGCGTCTCCATCGATCTCATCGTGCGCGGTTCCTGCTGCCTGCGGCCCGGCGTGCCGGGCATTTCCCACAACATCCGCGTGCGTTCGGTGATCGGCCGCTTCCTGGAGCACAGCCGCGTCTATTGGTTCGGCAACGACGGCGAACCGGAGCTGTACTGTTCCAGCGCGGACTGGATGGAGCGCAACCTGCTGCGCCGGATCGAGACCTGCTTCCCGATCCTCGATCCGCAACTGGCGCAGCGCGTGTTCGACGAAACCCTGCGCAACTACCTGGACGACAACCTCAACGCCTGGCAACTGCGGCCCGACGGCAGCTACGAGCGCCTCGCGCCGGCCGGCGATGAGATGCCGTATTCGGCGCAGGACGCACTGGTGGCCGATCTATGCCGCTGAACGACGCCACCCTGCCCGACGGCTCGCTGCTGGCCGCCATCGACATCGGCTCCAACAGCTTCCACATGGTGGTGGCGCGCACCGTGCTCGGGCACCTGCGCGTGGTGGATCGGCTGCGCGAAACCGTGCGTCTGGCCCTGGGCCTGAGGCCCGACGGCAGCCTCGATCCCGCTGCGGTGCAGCGCGCGCTGGAATGCCTCTCGCGCTTCGGCGAACGCCTGCGCGACCTGCCCGCGCAAAACGTCCGTGCGATCGCCACCAACACGGTGCGGCAACTGGGCGACCCGCAAACCTTCCTGATTCCCGCCGAGGAGGCGCTGGGGCATGCCATCGAAGTGGTGTCCGGGCGCGAGGAAGCGCGCCTGATCTACCTGGGCGTGTCGCACGGGCTGCCGCCGAAGAACACGCGCCGGCTGGTGATCGACATCGGCGGCGGCTCCACCGAATTCATCATCGGCCAGGGCTTCACGCCGCTGGAACGCGAAAGCCTCCAGATGGGTTGCGTGGCCAGCACGCGCCGCTTCTTCCCGGATGGGCGCATCACCGAAAAACGCTGGAACGCCGCGCGCACGGAACTGGCGCAACAGTTCCAGCAGTTCGCCACCGGCTACCGCGAACTGGGCTGGAAGGAAGCCATCGGTTCCTCCGGCACCGCCAAGGCCATCGCCGAGATGCTCGCCGGCGCGGACACCCCGCCGGGCGCGATCGTGCGCAAGGGCGTGGACAAGCTGGCGCAGCGGATGATCGATTTCAAAAGCATCCAGGACATCGACCTGCCCGGCGTCTCCGCCGACCGCCGCCCGGTGATCGCCGGCGGCCTGCTGGTGATGCAGACCTGCCTGCACGAACTGGGCATCGAGCGGATGCAGGCCTGCGACACGGCCATGCGCGAGGGCGTGCTGCACGATCTGCTGGGCCGCGCCAGCCAACGCGATCCGCGCGACGGCGCCATTGCCGCCTACGCCGTGCGCTACGGCGTGGATACCGCCCACGCCGCGCGCGTGGAAGCCACCGCGCTGGCGCTGTTCGATCAGGTTTCCGACGCCTGGGAACTGGACGCCGACGACCGCCACATGCTGGCCTGGGCCGCGCGCATCCACGAGCTCGGGCTGGCCATCTCGCACAGCCAGCACCAGAAGCACGCCGCCTACATCATCGCCAACTCCGACATGGACGGCTTCTCCCGGCAGGAACAGCACCTGCTCGCCACGCTGGTGCGCTGCCAGCGCCGCGGCATCGTCCGTTCCATGCTGGATCAGCTTCCCGCGCGGCAGGCCCAATCCCTGCTGCGCCTGGTGGTGCTGCTGCGCCTGGCCATCCTGCTGCACCGCAGCCACACCCGCGAAACCCTGCCGCCGCTCGCCCTCTCCGCCAGCGGCAACGCCATCCGCCTGAGCCTGCCCGAAGCCTGGCTCGACGCCCACGCCCTCACCCGCGCCGATCTTGCGACCGAACGCGGGGAACTGGAGGACGTGGGCTTGAAATTGAGCGTGGGCGCGATGGCTTGACAGGCTGCTGAAATGGGCATTTCAGCAGCCTGTCAAGCACCGCGTGCTCACCCCAGCCTGTCGCGCTGCGCCAATTCCAGGGCATCGGCGCCCGCCGGGAAGCGCAACTGATCCGATGTGTCATTCGCGGCACGCCAGACGCCTTCCGCGACATCGGTCGCCTGCGTCACGGCGGCGAGCTGGTTGAAACCGGCGAACACGCTGTGGGCGAAGGGCTCGTAGGCATCCGGGATCAGCCCCTGCATGCGCTGCTGGCCATTTGCCGTGAAGCTCGTGGACGGGCCGTAACCTGGCTCCACCAGCTTCACCCGCACGCAGAACGCCTTGAGTTCCAGTTCCAGCGAGGCGGTAAAACCTTCAATCGCCGCCTTGCTGGCCGAATAGGCGGCGACCAGCGGGAACGGTGCGAGCGTGGCGCTGGACGTGACATTCACGATCATGCCCGTCCCATGCCTGCGGAACTGGGGAATGACGGCCCGGCACATCGCCATCGTGCCGAACGTATTGGTCTCGAACACCTCCCGCACGGTGGACATCGGTGTGGCTTCGAATGCCCCGAACAAGCCGATGCCGGCGTTGTTGACCAGCACATCGATGGGGCCGGCGGCGTCGAGCATGCGCTCGATGCTCTCCTGCTTGGTAACGTCGAGCGCCAGGACGCGCAGGTTCGCAGAAACCGGGAACAGGTCGTCGCGAGGGCTGCGCATGGTGGCGATTACGTTCCAGCCCTGCGCGAGGAAGTGACGGGCAGTTTCCAGGCCATAGCCGGAAGAGCAGCCGGTGATCAGTACGGTTTTCATGTTTGCTCCAAGTGGTGGGTTGACTCGGAGACAACGATAGGGAGCATGATCCGGACTTTCGATGATATATAGTCCGAATTGTTTTAGCGAAAGTACGGAAATGAGCGACCCCCTTTCCGATGTGATCGGGCTTCTGCATCCACGCGCCGCCTTTGCCAACGTCATCAGCGGCAAGGGCAACTGGGCCATTCGCTTTTCGGAGTTCGGCCACCCCAGCTTTTGCATCGTGCTGGAGGGAGGCTGCCGGTTGTCGGTGGATGGGCACGAACCCATCGCGATCGCCGCCGGCGATTTCGTGCTGCTGCCCACGACGCCGCCCTTCACGATTTCGAGCGAAGCGCCCGCGCCGCCGATCCATCTCGATCCGAACGAGATGGCGGAAACCCGGGGCGAAGTCCGATACGGCGAGCAGACGGGTACGCCGGACATGCGCTCCCTCGGAGGCTCGTTCCTGTTCGAGGATTCGGATCCCGCGTTGCTGGTGTCCTTGCTGCCACGGGTGGTGCATGTCCGGGGATCGGAACGGCTATCGCACCTGGTGCGGCTGGTCGGTGAAGAATCCTCGGACGGGAAGCCCGGAAACGCGATCATGCTTTCCAGGCTCGTCGATATGCTCCTGATCGAAGCCATGCGTTCGACGACCTCGGGAACCGCGCCGCCTGGGTTGCTCCGAGGCTTGGGCGACGCGCGGCTTGCCGCCGCGCTGAAGCAGATCCACGCACGCATCGATCACCCCTGGAGCGTCGGTCAGATGGCGCAGGCGGCGGCGCTTTCGCGATCTGGCTTCTTCGAACGCTTCAGCCGCAAAGTAGGCGTGACGCCCATGGAGTACCTGCTTTCATGGCGCATGGAGATCGCCAAGAACCTCCTCGCGCGGGGCGAATTGACCGTGGCGGAAGTGGCCGAACGTATCGGCTACGGTTCGAGCAGTACGTTCAGCGTCGCCTTTTCAAGGCACGTGGGACAAGCACCGGGCCGATACGCGAGAACGCAGTGAAGCGAGTGCGGCGCACCATCCGGATTTTCCGGATGAGGCGCCCGAATCGTCCACGCCGCCCAGCGCAGGCCGGTTCAGATAGCCGCTCCGCCCCAGGTCGTCATAGGTTGCCTATCGTTGTGGCATCGTATCCGCCGACCTCGAACTCGACGGTCTGCGCGCCGCCATCCTGCAAGGTCACATCGATGGACACCACGCCGGCATCGGCCAGGTGCGTGGCGAAGTACGCGAAATCCTCGACGAAGATGGCGTGTTCGCCGGTGGAAGGAATCTCCCCTCCCACGGTGCGCGCGGGCGCGTCGTCGAAGCGCAGCATCACCTGGCACGGCGTATCGCAGGCGAAGGGGCCGCGTTCTGACAGCAGGTACACCGAATCGCCCCATTCCGGATGCCGCCGCAGCACCATCCGCGCGCGCGGCGCCGGCTTGCCGGCCTGCGCCGGGCCGATGGGCGTTTTGGAAAAGATGTACGCACTGCGCACGCGACCGCCGGCTTCCTCGCTTTCCCCATCGTGGTACACCCACAGCGCCGCCAACCGCGCCGTTTCGCGCGTGGCGTTCACCTCGGCGCGCAAGGCGTCGATTTCCCCGCGCACGGAAGCTGCCGCCTGGCTCTTGGGATACGTCGCGAGCAGATGCTCGGCCAGGTTCAATGCCAGATCGGCACGGCCCGCGGCCTTCAACTGACGGAAGTTTTCCACCTGCTGCTGCGCCGCCGCTTCCGCGCGCGTCGCCTTGATCGCCTGCAACTCATCCGGCGACGGCCCCGGATCGCAGGCGCACAGCGCCAGCGCCAGGAACGCCACCATCGCGAATCGCCCCTTCCGAACCGCGCCTGCCGCCATCACGGATTCCATTGCCACCCTCCTCTCCCGTTGGTGTGCGCGGATCGTCCCATGTTTTGACCGCCTTGCGTGCCCGGATCGATCGGTAGTGGCAAGCAGGGGGCGAAAAAGCGCGAAGCCCCGGCTTGCGGGGCTTCGCCGGGGCTTTGCGCCGCGCCGGAGTCCGGCCTCCACCTGCCAGCGGGAGAGGAGCATCCGGCGGGACGTGGGGCGGTGTTGCTACAGCATCGGCACGATCAGCAACGCGACGATGTTGATGATCTTGATCAACGGATTGATCGCGGGGCCTGCGGTGTCCTTGTACGGGTCGCCCACGGTATCGCCGGTGACGGCGGCCTTGTGCGCGTCCGAACCCTTGCCGCCGAAGTTGCCTTCCTCGATGTACTTCTTGGCGTTGTCCCAGGCGCCGCCGCCGGTGCACAT
>CAZHXV010000161.1:0-7427 GCA_964536455.1 uncultured Aquimonas sp. | reverse complement strand
CTGCCTGCGCGGCGTATTCGGTGGGCACTGTCAGGCGTTCGCACAGCGTGCGCAGCGGCGTGAGGCCGGCGTGTTCGTGCTGGCGGTGCGCGGGCAGTTCGCGCACGGGGGTGAGGGCCTTGCCCAGATCGTGGGTCAGCGCGCAGAAGCCGGTCAGCGCATCGCCCGGCGCAAGGCGCGCGGCGGCGTCCAGTGACAGTTTGATGTGGATGCCGGTGTCGATTTCGGGATGGTATTGCGCGCGCTGCGGCACGCCGTACAGCGCATCCACCTCCGGCAGTACGCGCGCCAGCGCGCCGCAGCCGCGCAGGGTGCGCAGGAAGGCCGAAGGCGTGGCCTCGGCCAGCGCGCGGGTGAGTTCGGCGAACACGCGCTCGGGCACCAGGTGATCGACTTCGCCATCGGCCACCATCGAGCGCATCAGCGCCATCGTTTCCGGTGCGATGGCGAAACCTGCGTGCGCCCAGCGTGCCATGAAGCGCGCCGCGCGCAGGATGCGCACGGGGTCTTCGACGAAGGCGGGCGAAACATGCCGCAGCACGCGGGCCTTGATGTCGTCCGCGCCGCGGTAAGGGTCGATCAGCGCGCCGTCTTCATCCTGCGCGATGGCGTTGATGGTGAAGTCGCGCCGCGCAAGATCCTCCTCCAGCGTGATGCTCGGCGTCGCCATCACGGTGAAGCCGCGATAGCCGCGCCCGGCCTTGCGTTCGCAGCGCGCCAGCGCGTATTCCTCCTTGGTTTGCGGATGCAGGAACACCGGAAAATCGCGGCCCACCGGCGTGAAGCCGGCGGCGGCCATGGTTTCCGGCGTGGCGCCGACGACGACGAAATCGCGATCGCCGGGCGCGCGGCCCATGAGCGCATCGCGTACCGCACCGCCGACGAGATAGGTCTTCATGCGGCGCATTTTTCCACGGCGAGGCGGTGCTGGATACGTCCGAGTATGCCGGATCAACCCGCGCCGCTTTCGCACGCCATCGCACGCGCCCGCATCTGCTCGCGCTCGCGTGCGTTGCGGGTCAGGGCTGCGGCGCGTTTGAACTCGCTACCCGCTTCTTCGGTGCGGCCCAGCTTTTCCAGCAGATCGCCGCGCACGGCGGGCAGGTGCGGGTAGTCGCGCAGTTTCGGTTCTGTGGTCAGTGCATCGACCAGTGGCAGTGCCGCAGCGGGACCGAGCGCCCGGCTCACCGCGACTGCGCGATTGAGTTCGACCACCGGCGACGGCGAAACCGCGGCCAGCCGTGCATAGAGCGCGGCGATCGCGTTCCAGTCCGTATCCGCCGTGTGCCGCGCACGCGCATGGCAGGCGGCAATCCCGGCCTGCAACGCATAGAAGCCGTCGTGGCCGCGCAGTTGCGTCGCGCGCTGCAGCGATTTCAGCCCGGATTCGATCCGCAAGCGATCCCAGCGCGAACGATCCTGTGCTTCCAGCAGTACTGCTTCACCGTCCGGGCCGCTGCGCGCGTTGAGGCGCGAGGCCTGCAATTCCATCAGCGCAAGCAGGCCGTGCGCTTCGGCCTCGCGCGGCATCAATCCCGCCAGTACGCGGCCAAGGCGCAGCGCTTCCTCGCACAGCGCAGGCCGCATCCAGTCCTCGCCTGCGCTGGCCGAATAGCCTTCGTTGAAGATCAGATAGATCACTTCCAGCACCGATTCCAGACGTTGCCGCAGTTCGTTCTTGCGCGGCACCTCGAATGGCACCTGCTTCTGCGCCAGGGTCTTCTTGGCGCGCACGATGCGCTGGGCGATGGTCGTTTCCTGTTGCAGGAAGGCGCGTGCGATCTCCTCGGTGGTCAGGCCGCCGAGCAGGCGCAGGGTCAGCGCGACGCGCGATTCCGCCGACAGCACCGGATGGCAGGAGGCGAACACCAGCCGCAGCAGGTTGTCGCCGATGTCGTCCTCCAGCCGGGCATCGTTCGCGGGATCCTCATGCACCGCCGCGCCTTCCAGTTCGTGCGCCAGTTCGATGCGCTTGCGTGCGTGCAACTGGCGCTGGCGCAGATGATCTATGGCGCGGTGCTTCGCCGCCTGCATCAGCCATGCGGCAGGATTGTCCGGCATGCCATCGCGTGGCCAGCGTTCCAGCGCGGTGGCGAAGCAATCCTGCGCCAGTTCCTCGGCGCTGCCGATGTCGTCCGTCATCCGTGCCAACTGCGCGATCAGCTTCGGCGATTCCATCCGCCACAGCGCGCTCAGCGTGGTTTGCAGTGTGGTCGAGGCCATGGCGGGCGATGACAACACTGCGCCGTTGTGGGCGCAAGCGGCTCATCCGGGCGATCCATTCATTCCGGCGGTCGCGCCAGCCACGCTTGCCGCGCTCAGGATTGCGGATCGAACCAGAACACGCGCAGTTCCTGATCGCAGCGGCACGCCCTGGCGATGCGCGCGGCCCAGGCGACGGCTTCCCCGCGCGAAGGCAGTTCGAGCACGGTGAAGCCGCCATCGAGCGTGGGTGCCCACGGATAGCCGCCTTCGGCGAACGCGCCATCGGCCGCAACGAGCACGGGCGGCACGCTTTCGTCGATGCCGCCGCCGAAGACGTAAACGCCAGCCGCCTTCGCCTCGTCGATCACGGCGTGCGAGTCGCGAACCACCGCTTCCCACTCGCCGTCCGGCACGACCATCGCCTTGCTGGGAAAAGAGATCAGGTACTTGGCCATGGCGCGCCTTCCGGGAATGGGGGACGAAGGACTATTCCGCTGCGAGGAAGCGCTCGACGATCTCCGGCCGCATCGGATCTCCGGGCGAATGTTCCAGCAAGCTGTTCGTCGCGACGATGGAGATTCCAGATTTCCCGCGCGCCGCTATCCACGGCGCGCCGCCTCGATCGCGGCGATGTCGATCTTGCGCATCTGCATCATCGCCTCGAACGCGCGTCGGGCCGCCGCCGGATCGGGGTCGGCGATGGCCCGGGTGAGCGCGACCGGCGTGATCTGCCAGGAAAGCCCCCACCTGTCCTTGCACCAGCCGCACTGGCTCTCGCTGCCGCCGTTGCCGACGATGGCGTTCCAGTAGCGATCCGTCTCCGCCTGGTCGGCGGTCGCCACCTGGAACGAGAACGCTTCGCTGTGCGCGAACGCGGGGCCGCCGTTGAGCCCGAGGCACGGGATGCCCAGCACGGTGAATTCCACCGTCAATACGTCCCCTTGCCTGCCCGAAGGGAAATCCCCCGGCGCCCGGTACACCTTTCCTACGGAGGAATCCGGGAAGGTGGCGGCATAGAACCTCGCCGCCTCCTCGGCGCCGCCGTCGTACCAGAGGCAGATCGTGTTTTTCGCGGGTGTCGTCATGCGGCTTCTCCGTTACGCCGAAACGAGGGTCTTGAAGCCGCCGAAGAACATGCGCTTGCCGTCGAGCGGCATCGTCTTCGGATCCATCTTCGCGAAACGCCTGTCGTTCATCGCCAGCTTGTTGACCTTGTCGCGGTGCGCGCGCGATTTGTAGACGATGTATGCGAACACCACCACTTCGTCCTCCTTCAATTTCACCGAACGCGGGAACGAGGTCAGCTTGCCCGCCGGCGCATCGTCGGCCACGCATTCGTGGTAGGCCAGCGCGCCGTGTTCCATCCACACCTTGCAGCCCAGCCGCGCCAGCTTCCTGTAATCGCCCAGGCGTGCCTTCGGCACCGGGATCACGAATCCATCCACGTAGCTCATGTCGTTGCTCCCCAGGGTTTCATGCAGTTGATCATCCACGGCTGGCCGTAGCGGTCGTCGAACATGCCAAAGCGCAGCGCCCACGCGGATTCGGCCAGCGGCATCCGCACTTCCCCGCCGGCGGACATCGCATCGAACACGCGCTGCGCCTCCTCGATGCTGTCCACCTCGATGTTCACCGACGTGGTGGCCTGGCCGTCGGGGTTCTCCACGCCGTCCGCGCCCATGATCGAAGCGCCGCCAACCACCAGGTGGATGTTGGCGATCAGGAGTTTCATCGGCTCGGGGATATCCGGCCCCATGTCGCCGTAGGTCGCGGTGGAAACGATTTCCCCGCGCAGGGCGTGGGCGTAGAACGCGAAGGCCTCGCGGCATTTGCCTTCGCGGAACATCAGGTACGGAATCAGCTTCATCGTCGTGCCTCCACTATTGGGCGGGATCGCCCGCATTCGAACCTTGCGACGAACAAGGGCGCATGAAATCGACACGCCCGTGCAGGAGTTTCAGCATCCTCCTGCAAGTCGCTGTTTTGCAAGGGCTGTTCCCGTGCGACCATGATGCCCCCAGATTCCACCGGAGCCGCGAATGCAATTCCTGCTGCTGGTCTATCCCGACCCCGAGCTGCTCGCGGCCCTGCCTGCGGCCGAATACGACCGGCTGATGCGCGGCTGCCTGGATCACGCCGAGGAACTGAAGGCGCAGGGCAGGCTGCTGGGCTACCAGCAGCTGGCGCCGCCCGCCTGCGCACGCACCGTGCGCGTGCGCGAGGGCCGCGGCACGGTGCTGGATGGCCCTTTCGCCGAGACCAAGGAAGTGCTGGGCGGTTTCAACCTGATCGAGGCGGCGGACATCGACGAGGCGGTGCGCATCGCCCATGAGTTCCCGTGGATCCGCTTCGGCAGCATCGAGGTGCGGCCGCTGCACGACATGAATGCGGAACGGCGTCGGGTGGGTGCGAAGGACGTTGCCGACTAAGAGCCTGTTCACGATCTCGATGCCGGTCGCGCCGGGCCTGCTGGTGTGCAGGGCAAGGAAGAGTGAGGGAGCGTATGTCGATACGCGACCGAACGATGACGCCGCCATGCGCGTCGGCAGGCTTGGCCCGAAGGGTGGCCGCGCAGCGGCCACGCGGCCTGTAGCGAGATCGTGAACAGGCTCTAAGGCAGATCGAGCGCCACCTGCACCGCCACCGGGCAGGCGAAACCGCGCCGCTGCGCCTCGGGAATCGCCTGGCCCGCCAGCCGCGCCTGCACCGGCAGCGCCTTGCCCGAGAGCTTCCAGTCGTAGATCGCGGAAAAGGCGGCGATGCGCGAGACGTAGTCGCGGGTTTCGCGGTAGGGAATGGTCTCGACCCACAGGTCGATGTCGCGCGGCGGGCGTTGCGCCAGCCAGCGCGAGATGGGCGCGGGACCGGCGTTGTAGGCGGCCGTGGCCAGATACGGCTGTCCGCCATGCTGGGCCAGCATCGTGGCCAGGTGCGCGATGCCGAGCGCGAGATTCTCGCGCGGCTGGTACAGGCCGGCATCGCCCGGATACGCGAGTCCGCGCTTCTTCGCCTCCATCCGCGCCGTACCGGGCAGAAGCTGCATCAGCCCGCGCGCGTTGGCGTGCGAACGCGCATCGGCCAGCCACGCGCTTTCGGCGCGGATCAGCGCGGCGATCCAGGCCGGATCGAGCCCGTACTTCTTCGCTTCGCGACGCAGATGCGCCTCGTGCGGCAACGGGAAGCGCAGCGCGTAATAGGAGAGATCCTCGCCCGAGTTCAGCGTGAATACGGCGCGGTCGTACCAGCCCGCAGCGTCGGCCAGCGCCACCGCGACGCGGCGTTCGTCGTCGGAAAGTCTTGGTTTCGCCGCATCCCATTCGCGCCGCGCCCACTCTTCGCGGCCGATCGCGTGCAGCTCGAAGGCGCGTTCCAGCGCGGGTATCTGTTCCACCTTGCGGCGCAAGGCGCGATCGTCCGGCGCATCCTTCGGACACAGCGCGTAGGGTGCGCCGATGCGGTCGGCGGCGAGGAAGCCGTAATAGCTCGGCTCGCGCGCCAGCGCGGCGAAGTCGGCGGCGGAGGCATCGCCGGCGCGTTCGGCCAACCGCGCGGCGAAATAGCGCCAGCGCAATTCGCCGCGCTGGGATTCCCCCATCGCTGCAATCGCGCGGCGCGCGGCGGCTTCGTCGCTGCGGGCGAGCGCTTCGCGCACGCGCCATTCGTGCAGGCGTTCGTCATAGGCATCGGCGGGTACCTGCGCGAATCGGCGCGCGGATTCGGGCAGGTACGAAGCCGCGCTCCACAGTGCGATCTGGTTGCGCACCGCGCCGCGCTGGGCAGGTTCCAGCGCCAGCCTATCCTGGATGGAAACCAGCAGCGCCTCGGCCACGCCCGGATCGCGCTTGGCGAGGCGATTCAGGCCAAATGTCGCCATCCTGCGGCTGCGCTCATCGCGCGGCCAGGCGCTGGTCGGGCCTTGCGTGGGGCTGGCGATGAAGGCTGAGTAAGATTCGGCGCGGGCACGCTCGGCGGGAGTCAGTTCCTTCGCCAGAAACCGCATCAGGCCGGCATTGCCCGCTTCCGCCGCCAGCTCGATGCGCTGCCACGCCAGCACCGGCGTGATGCGGCCTGCGGCGCGCAGCCGGGCGAACACCGGATCGCAGGTATCCGGCAGCGACTGGCCGGAAAGCCACAGCGCCTGCGCCTCGTCGAGGAAGGCCGAATCAGCTTCCGGCACAAGCCGTGAGCGCAGATCCGCGCAGCGCAGCCTGGGATCGTCGCTGCCGGCGTACAGCCGCCGGAATCCGGCCCAATCCTGTCGCGCCATGGCGGCGTCCAGCCCCGCGCGGCGTAGCAGCGGCGCAACCGGAAGATCGCCGTGGCGCTGGATGAAATCCTGCACCTGGGCCGGGTCGATATGCGCGATCTGGCGGCGCAGCGTGGCGTATTCCAAGTACGGCGCCAGCGGATGCTTCGCATACGGCGAAGCCGCCGTGCGATACGCCGCCAATGGCCCGCGTTCGACGATTTCCAGTGCCGCCTTGAAGCCCTGGCGCTGCGCCGCCAGCGACGACGCGCCGGCAGGGAAGGTGATCGATGCCAGCAATGCGGCGAGCAGGAACGAGGCGGATTTCATGCGAGGAAGTGTAAACCGCGCCCGGTGTTCCATCGCCCGACGCGGGGGCGAATGCGCCGCGCGGTTCAGGCGTTGGTGAAGCTGTTTCGGAGCAGGTCGCCAGTTCCGGTTCTCAATCCAGATCGAGGCGACCCTGTCCAGCAGCGGATGAAGGTGCGTTCCAGCCCGCCGCTGCGTGCAGGCCAGCCTTGATGCGTGTAGATGCACGTGGAAACTATTATGGGAGTGCCCTGCAACCCGCACACCGACACCGACACGGGAGCGGATCTTCGGAGCGGGCTCGTCTTCCGGGGCATTCCGGCTTGCAACAGCGTTAAGTTCCGGCGATTGCATTCCATGGCGGGGCAGGCGATAATGCGCGACTCACTTACGTATCCGCCTCGCAGGCCCGGCGTTGTTCCTCCGGCCGAGTGGGGCGCAAGCTGCCCGCCAAGGGCGGTCCGAACCCATCATCCAACCAGATTTTCCGGCGGTGCCATCATGACCAGCAAGCTCATCCAGGAATTCGAGGCCGAACAGGCCCAGCGCCAGTTGCCGGAGTTCGGCCCGGGCGACACCGTCGTCGTCAACGTCAAGGTGAAGGAAGGCAACCGCGAGCGCGTCCAGGCCTATGAAGGCGTGGTCATCGCCAAGCGCAACCGCGGCC
>CAZHXV010000160.1:0-7440 GCA_964536455.1 uncultured Aquimonas sp. | reverse complement strand
ACCGCCGCACGGGTGCGCCAGATCGTCTATTTCCCTTCCAACGAGGAAAAGCTGCCGCTGCTGCTGGGCCTGCTCTCGCGCAGCGAGGGCGCACGCACGATGGTATTCGTCAACACCAAGAGCTGGGTGGAGAAAGTGGCCCGCGCGCTGGAGAAATCCGGCTACCGCGTCGGCGTGCTTTCCGGGGACGTGCCGCAGAAGAAGCGCGAGGCGCTGCTGGGCAGGTTCCAGAAGGGCCAGCTTGAAATCCTCGTCGCCACGGATGTCGCCGCGCGCGGCCTGCACATCGACGGCATCAAGTACGTTTACAACTACGACCTGCCGTTCGACGCCGAGGATTACGTCCATCGCATCGGCCGCACCGCGCGCCTGGGCGAGGAGGGCGATGCGATCAGCTTCGCCTGCGAGATGTACGCGATGAGCCTGCCGGAGATCGAGGGCTACATTGAACAGAAGATTCCCGTGGGGCAGGTGACGCTGGAGTTGCTCACCGCCCTCCCGCGCGCCCCGCGTGTGGAAGCTTCGGAAGGCGAAAGCGACGAGTTGAGCATCGGCACGATCTTCCGCGAAGTGCGCGAGCAGAAGGCGGCGGAAAAGCGCGACGGCGACAAGCCGCGTTCGCGCAAGCCGCGCGGCGAAGGCTCGCGCCCGGGCCAGGGCGAGCGCAAACCGCGTCCGCGCCGCGAACGCCCGGCGCAGGGCGAGCTGCCAGTGGAAGCGCCCGTGCAGGCCGTGGCGGAAACGCCCGCGCAGCCTGCGCCTTCCGTCGGGGACGAAGCCGCCCACAAACAACCCCGCCGCCGCCGTGGCGGCCGCCGCCAGCGCGAAGCGCGCGAGCGCGCCGAAGCCCGGCTGCGCCAGGGCGACCGTCTGGTACCGGCGAGCGATGCCGCTTCCGCTGCCACCGAAAAACCCGCCTCGCTGCTTGGTCGCATCAAGCAGCGCGTCAAGAACTTCTTCAAGCGGCCTTCGCCGAGGCATTGAGGGCAGGGATTGGGGATTCGGGATTGGCAAGAGCCAGAAGCCCGCGAGGTTTCTGCCTTTCCGAATCCCCAATCCCGAATCCCAGCTCTTTGCTACAGTGCCAATCATGTCTGCCGCCTCCGCCCTAGCCAGCACATTGCGCCGCTCGACCTGGCCCGCAGGCGCGGTGTTGGCGTTGGCGATCATGCTGGCGGCGTTCGCGCTGGTGAAGATCGTCTGGCTGCTGCTGGCCGGCCCCACGCTGCCGCAGATGGCTTCCGAATCGGTGAACCTTCCCGTGCAGGCGATGCCACGCGGTTCGGTGTCGCAGTGGCACCTGTTCGGCAACGCGCAGGCGCCGGCGGTCGAGGCCAGGCTGATGGCCGCGAAGGAAACCACGCTCAAGCTCACCCTGCGCGGCACCTTGAACGAATCCGCGCCGGATGGCGGGCTTGCGATCGTTGCCGATGAAGCCGGCGTGGATGCGTCCTATCGCGTCGGAGACACCTTGCCCGGTGGCGGCCTGCTGACGGAAATCCACCAGGGCCGGGTGCTGTTCCTGCGCGAAGGCGTGGCCGAAACCCTGAGCCTGCCGCGCGACCCTGCGGGTGTGGCGGCTGCTTCAGGCCGTGCCATGCCGGGCGCGACGGTATCCCGCCCCAAGGCGCCGGCACTGCCGGGCATGGCCGTGGGGGACATGGGCCAGATCGGCAAGATCGGCCCGATCTCACCGAACATCGCCCCCGGCCTGCCCAGTTTCGAGAGCCTGCGCGCGGCCACCGGCGTGGATCCTGCGCAACTGGCCAAGCAGGTACAGGTGTTCCCGGTGTTCGCCAATGGCCGGATGCGCGGCGTGCGGCTGGCGGCGGGGCGCGATTCCAACCTGCTGGAAAGCACCGGGCTGAAACCCACCGACCTCATCACCTCCGTCAACGGCATCCCGCTGGATGGCCCGGCGCGACAGAGTCAGCTCGTCGCCAGCCTCGGCCAGGGCCGCGTGGAGGTGGAGCTGGAACGCGACGGGAAACCGATGAAACTGGTCATCGGTTTGTAGCTGTCGCCGCCGCTGGCCGCTACGCTAGGCGCTTGCCCGAACCAGAACCCGCTTCGCACGATGAAGGTTCGGCGTTTTCCAATTCCAAGGCCGCTCGTTTCCCGGAACCGCTCCATGCCCATCACCCGCATCCTCGCCTGCGCGCTGGCGCTGGCCCTCGCCGTTCCGGCCTTCGCACAGCAGCCTGCGGATGCGCCCGTGGTCGCCTCGCGCGATGGCCGCCACACGCTGAACCTGAAGGCGGCGGATCTGCTGATCCTGGTGCAGACGGTCAGCGAGATCACCGGCAAGAGCTTCATCGTCGATCCGCGCGTGGAAGGCCGCGTCACCGTGATTTCCTCCAAGCCGCAGACGCCGGCGGAAATCTACGAAACCTTCCTCTCGGTGCTGCGCGTGCACGGCTTTGCCGCGGTGGAATCCGGCGACATGGTGAAGATCGTGCCCGATGCCATCGCCGCGCAGGACGGCACGCCGGGCAACGGCGGCGGCGGCCCGGATGCGCTGGTCACGCGCGTCATCGAAGTCAAGCACGTCCCGGCGGAGGAGATCGTCAAGCTGCTGCGCCCGCTGGCTCCGCAACAGGCCAACTTCACCGCGCACACCGGCAGCAATTCCATCCTCATCACCGATCGCGCCGGCAACGTGGAGCGGTTGATGACCCTGATCCGGCGCATGGATACGGCTTCGGATACCGACATCGAAACCATCCCGCTGCGCCACGCCAGCGCCTCGGAAGTGGCGCGCACGCTGACCTCGCTCGAAGGCAGCGCCACCGGGCCGAAGCTGATCGCGGACGAACGCACCAATTCCATCCTGCTCTCCGGCGACCGCAGCAGCCGGTTGCGGCTGCGCACGCTGGTGGCGCACCTGGATACGCCGCTGGATGGCGGTGAAAACACCCAGGTGCTTTACCTCAACAACGCCAAGGCAACCGACCTGGTGCCGATCCTGGAAAGCGTGGCCGGCACGCTCACCGGCGGCGCACCGGCCGGCGAGGGCGCGAAGGGGGCGCGCGCGGCGACGATCCAGTCCCACGCCGAGACCAACGCCCTCATCATCACCGCTGCCCCGGCGGTGTACCGCGACCTGGCCGCCGTGGTGCGCCAGCTCGACGTGCGCCGCGCGCAGGTACTGGTGGAGGCGATCATCGCCGAAGTCACCGACGATCTGGCCGACGAACTGGGGGTGCAGTGGCAGAGCACCAACTTCGACGGCAACGAAGGCTACATCGGCGGCACCAACTATCCCGGCGCGGGCGGCGCCGGCGGCATCATCGGCTCGATGCTGAACCCCATCAACGCGCTCGGCGGCACCAGCGGCTTCAACATGGGCTACATCGGCGGGCGGATCGAGATTCCCGACGGCAACGGCGGCACCACGACGCTGTTCCAGGTCGGCGCGCTGGTGAAGGCGCTGCGCGGCGACGGGCGCGCCAACGTGCTCTCCAATCCGCAGGTGGTGACGCTGGACAACGCCGAGGCCGAATTCAAGGTCGTCAACGAAGTGCCCTTCCTCACCGGCCAGTACACCACTACCGCCAGCGCCGGGCAGAACTCGGTCAACAACCCGTTCCAGACCGTGGAGCGCAAGGATGTGGGCCTGATCCTGAAGGTCACTCCGCACGTCAACCAGGGCGACAGCGTGCGGCTGGACATCCACCAGGAATCCTCGACCATCGCCAGCGCCGTCAGCGGCGCGGTCGATCTCATCACCAGCAAGCGCGAGCTCACCACCAGCGTGATGGTGCCCGACGGCGCGCTGCTGGTGCTGGGCGGCCTCTCGGACGAATCCATCAACGAAAGCACGCAGGGCGTACCGGGCATCTCGCGCATTCCGCTGCTCGGGCACCTGTTCAAATCGCGCAGCGCCAAGCGGCAGAAACGCAACCTGATGGTGTTCCTGCGCCCGACCATCCTGCGCGATGCCGCCACCGAAGCGGCGGTTTCCAGCGAGAAATACAACTTCCTGCGGGCCGAGCAACTGCGGATGCGCGAGAACAAGGAACTGCGCTACCGCAATTCCCAGCCGCTGCTGCCCGAGCTTGAGCCGCGCGACCTGATCCGCAACCCGCCGCCGGTGGAAATGCGCGACATCCCGCTGGAACCGGCGCGCGATGACTGAGGCCGCGCCGCCGCAGCGCCCCGGCTTCGGCTTCGCGCGTCGCCACGGCGCAACCCTGGTCGCGGTGGAGAATGGCCAGGCGCGCATCGCCCTGCGCCCCGGCGCGAAGCCGGAAACCCTGGCCGAACTGCGCCGCACGCTGGAACTCCCGCTGCGGCTGGAACCGCTGGACGAGGCGGCCTACGAGCACCTGATCCGTCGCCTCTACGAAGGCGGCGGCGACGATGCACTCACCGTCGCTGCCGACATGGACGATTCGCTCGATCTGGCGCAGATCGCCGACGCGCTGCCCGAGCCGGAAGACCTGCTGGAAAGCGAGGACGACGCGCCGATCATCCGCCTGATCAACGCCATCCTCACCGAAGCGGTGAAGGAAAACGCCTCGGATATCCACATCGAGCCGTTCGAGAGCCGGCTCGTGGTGCGCTTCCGCGTCGATGGCGTGTTGCGCGAGGTGCTGGCGCCGAAAAAGGCCGTGGCCTCGCCGGTGGTGAGCCGCATCAAGGTCATGGCCAAGCTCGACATCGCCGAAAAGCGCCTGCCGCAGGATGGCCGCATCGGCCTGCGCATCGCCGGCCGCCCGGTGGACGTGCGCGTCTCCACGATCCCCGCCGGCCACGGCGAGCGCGTCGTGCTGCGCCTGCTGGACAAGCAGGCCGGCAGGCTCGATCTCACCCAACTGGGCATGGATGCGGAAACCTCCGGACGCATCGACCAGATCATCCACCGCCCGCACGGCATCCTGCTGGTCACCGGCCCCACGGGTTCGGGCAAGACCACCACGCTCTACGCCGCCCTGACGCGGCTCAACGACGCCACCCGCAACATCCTCACCGTGGAAGACCCGATCGAGTATTACCTCGATGGCGTCGGGCAGACGCAGGTGAACCCGCGCGTGGACATGACCTTCGCGCGCGGCCTGCGCGCCATCCTGCGCCAGGACCCGGATGTCGTGATGGTCGGCGAGATCCGCGATCTGGAAACGGCGCAGATCGCGGTGCAGGCGTCCTTGACCGGCCATCTGGTGCTTTCCACCCTGCACACCAACAGCGCCGTGGGCTCGATGACGCGGCTGCGCGACATGGGCATCGAGCCGTTCCTGTTGTCGTCCTCCTTGCTCGGCGTGCTGGCCCAGCGCCTGGTGCGCGTGCTCGATCCGGCCATGCGCGAGGCCTACACGCCCACGCCCGCCGAATGCGCCGCCTTCGGAAAACCCTTCGATCCCGCGCTGCGCTTCTATCGGCCCGGCCCGCAGGCCGCCGGCCGCAACGCTGGCTACAAGGGCCGCACCGGCCTCTACGAATTCATCGTCGTGGATGAAACCCTGCGCGGCCTGATCCACGAAGGCGCCGGCGAGGCGGCGTTGCTCGCCCATGCCCGCAGGCACAGCCCGGCGATGCTGGAGGACGGCTGGAACAAGGTGCTGGCCGGCATCACCAGTGCGGATGAAGTGTTGCGCGTGACGCACGACGAATAATCCGCACTGTGCAGCGAACGGAAACGAAAACGCCCGCCGTGAAGGCGGGCGTTTCGTGTTCCGGGTGGAAACCGGATCAGCGGCGGCGCAGCATCGCGCCTGCGACCAGGCCGAACAGACCCAGCAGTGCCGCCAGCGCCCAGGGCGAGTTTGCCGGGACGTTCGCCACTACCGGCTGGTCTCCGCCACCGGGGCCAGGGCCGCCTTGCACGCCGATACCGTTCAGCTCCACCGATTGCGGGAAACCGAGCACGCCGCCGCCAACGACGGCGATGCCGCCGTTGTCGATGGTCAATGCACCCTCGACCGGCCCCGCCACCGAAGGCGAGAACGTGATGGCGATGGTGCAGGAATCGTCCGGATCCAGATCGAACGGGGGCGCGCCGCAGCTGCCGCCGGTGATGGAGTACGCCGCATCGCCGGTATCCAGGCCGCTCACCGTGCCCAGCCCGTTGCCGAAGTTGGTGAGCGTCACCGACTGCGGTGCACTGGCGGTGCCGATGGTGACGTTGCCGAAGTTCAGGGAGGAGACATCGAAACCGAAAGCGGCTTCCGGTGCGGGCGCGCCGGTGTCGCCCGCCGCGATGGTGGCGCCGGTGTTTTCGTATGCGTAGGCCACGATGGCGCGCGTGCCGGCGGTGGCGCCGAACTGGATCTGCACCCAGCCGACGTTGTTCGCGCTGGTGGATTCGTTCAGGAAGTAGATGCCGAAATAATTGTCCGAACTGTTTAGATTGACCACGGGGCCGATATTCGTCCCGCCGCCCGGGCGGAAGAAGCTGGCTACCGTGTTCGGAATCGTCGTGCCAAGGGGCAGAACGTAGCCGCTGGCGTTCGTGATAGTGCCTGCGGTGTTGAACCACGTCTGGGTGGTCGCGCCCCAGAGATTGAAATTACCCGCGATTGCGCTATAGGGATTGATGTCCCATCCCGTAGCGCTACCGGTGACGCCCGTCACCACATTGAAATAGACGCCATCGATATCGTCGGGAATGGGAATGTTCACCGGCCCGCTGTAAACGATCGCGCCCAGGGCGCTGCCGGAAAAAGCCATGCCGGCCAGCGTGCAGGCGGCCAGATGGGTCTTGATCTTGTGCTTGACGGAAATACGCATGATGCAGGGGCTCCGAGAGTTGGAAGTCGTGGGGTAGTGCATGCAACGAACTTTCTGTGCCCACCGATCCATGGCGGGAAAATGCAACAAAGCATTGCGAGGGTATGTCATGAATGTCCACGTAGCAATGCAGATCTGTGATACACATCACAAATTACATCTGGCGTCGCAACGAATCGAGCAGCGCGCCGTAGCGTCCGGCCCGCGCCGTGCCTGCGCGGAGCGGCTGGCGCACTTGCGCGGCGCTGGCGGTGCGGATGGCGCGTTGGGCGGCGTGCGGGGCCAGGCAGGCGGTGTCGAAGGGCAGGCCGCAGAAGTCCAGCAGGGCACGGATGCAAGGCTCGGGTTCGGTCACCAGCGCTTCGTAGTGGAAGGTGCGAAAGCGCCTGGGCTGGCGCCTGTTCCACAGGCCGGATGAGGCGAGGTAATCCTTCCAGTACGCGGCGATGTGGGCGAAATCGAAGGCCCAGTTCGCCAGCCCCGGCGCGAACAGTTGCTTGAAGCAGGAGAAGCCGGTTTCCACGCCATCGCGGCGGCAATCGACGAAACGCGCGCCGGGCAGCATCGCCATCGCCGCACCCGCCAGCCGCCAGTTGCCGGGCATCTTGTCGGTGGACACCGGGCGCGTGCTGCGCCAGCGCGCCGTGGCGGCGAGGTATTCCCGGCCCAGCCGTTCCCAATCCGCCGAGCTGGCCTGCGGTGCCCAGGTTT
>CAZHXV010000159.1:0-7572 GCA_964536455.1 uncultured Aquimonas sp. | reverse complement strand
CATGAACCTCATCCTTTACCAGCGCGACGACTGCCATCTGTGCGATCTGGCGCTGGAGGCGCTCGCGCAGGCCGGCGCGCCGGAGTTCGAATCGGTGTTCATCGACGGCGATGCGGCGCTGGAAGAAGCCTATGGCGTGCGCGTGCCGGTGCTGCGCGAGGCGGCCAGCGGCGCGGAACTGGCCTGGCCGTTCGAGCCGCAGGACGTGGGGAAGTGGCTGGCCGCGCTATAATTTCCGGTTCCACGCCGACGCCATGCGATGCGGCGGATTCCCAGCAAGGCCAAGCCCTTCCCGTGACCTCGACCCCACCACTTTCCCACGCGATCCTGTTCCGCGATACCGATGGCGCAGCGCTGTTCCCGCGCGGCAGCGTGGTGTGCATCGGCGCGTTCGACGGCCTGCACCTGGGCCATCGGGCACTGATCGAGGCGGCGCGCGCCTCGGCCACGATGCGGGGGTTGCCGCTGGTGGCGCTGAGCTTCGAGCCGTTGCCGCGCGAGTTTTTCGCCCGCGAGGTGAAGCCGCCGCGCCTCACCCTGCCGCGCGCCAAGATCGACGGCTTCATGGCGCTGGGCTGCGATGCCATTGGCCTTCTGCGCTTCAACGCCGCGATGGCGGCGATGTCGCCCGATGCCTTCGTCGAACGCCTGCTCGTGAACCGGCTCGCCGCGCGCGAGGTCTGGGTTGGGCGGGATTTCCGTTACGGCCACCGGCGCGCGGGCGATGTGGCGACGCTGGCGGCTTCCGGCCTGAGCGCAGGCTTTGCGGTGCGCAGCATCGAGGATGTGGCCGTGGACGGCGAGCGCGTTTCCAGCTCTCGCATCCGCACCGCCTTGCTCGATGGCGACCTGGCCACGGTGTCGCACCTGCTGGGCCGCCCCTACGCCATCGGCGGCAAGGTGGTGCATGGCCAGCAACTGGGCCGCAAGCTCGGTTATCCCACCGCGAATCTGCGCTTGGCGCACAAGGCCCCGGCGCTTTCCGGCATTTTCGCCACGCGCGTGCATGGCGTGGGCGCAAGGCCGTGGCCCAGCGTATCGAGCCTTGGCACGCGGCCCACGGTGAACGGGCGCGAACCCTTGCTGGAAGCGCACCTGTTCGATTTCGACGGCGATCTGTATGGCCGTCGCATCGAAGTGGAGTTCGTCGCCAAGCTGCGCGATGAATTGAAGTTCGACAACCTCGACCTCATGGTCGAACAAATCCACCGCGACGCGGAAAACGCGCGCGCCATCCTTCGAGCCACCACCGGAGCCGCCGCGTGAGCCGCGACTACAAAGCCACGATCCACCTGCCCAAGACCGATTTCCCGATGAAGGGCGATCTGCCCAGGCGCGAGCCTTCCACACTGGAAAACTGGCAGCGCATCGGCATCGACGCGCGTTTGCGCAGCGAGCGCAAAGGACAAAAAACCTTCGTGCTGCACGACGGCCCGCCGTATGCCAACGGCGCGATCCACCTGGGCCATGCAGTCAACAAGATCCTGAAAGACATCATCGTCAAATCCCGCACGCTGGAAGGCTTCGATGCGCCTTACATTCCGGGCTGGGATTGCCACGGGCTGCCGATCGAACTGGCGGTGGAGAAGAAGCACGGCAAGGTCGGCGCCAAGCTCGATGCGGTCGCATTCCGGCAGAAGTGCCGCGAGTTCGCGAGCGAACAGATCGACCTGCAGCGCCGCGATTTCATTCGCCTGGGCGTGATCGGCGACTGGGAACATCCCTACCGCACGCTCGACCGCAGCTTCGAGGCGGCGGAGCTGCACGCCTTGTCGAAGGTGATCGCAAACGGGCACCTCTTGCGCGGCGCCAAGCCGGTGCATTGGTGTTTCGATTGCGGCTCGGCGCTGGCCGAGGCGGAGATCGAATACGCGGACAAAACGTCTTCCGCCGTCGATGTGGCCTACGACGCGGTCGATCCTGCGGCACTTGCGGCCAGGTTCGGCGCGACGGTTGCGGGCGATGCCATTGTTTCGGTTCCGATCTGGACGACGACGCCATGGACGCTGCCCGCCTCCCTGGCCGTTTCGCTCGGCCCGCAGATCGGTTACTCGCTCGTGCGCGGCGGGAAGCGCGGCGACAAGGATATGTGGCTGGTTCTGGCCGATGCGCTGGTCGAAGGTGCGGTGGCGCGCTACGGCATCGCACACGCCGAAACGCTTGGCCACGCCAAGGGCGAGGCGCTGGAAAACCTGCTGCTGCAACATCCGTTCTATACGGAGCGGCAGGTTCCGATTCTGGTTGGCGACCACGTTTCCGATACCGACGGCACCGGCGCCGTCCACACCGCACCCGGCCACGGCCAAGAAGACTTCGCGGTGGCGCAGAAGTACGGAATCATCGAGAAAGTCACCGCCGCCCAGATGAATCCGGTCGGCGGCAACGGCGTGTATCTGCCGGGCACGCCGATCTTCGAGGGCCAGTTCATCTGGAAGGCCAACGATGCGGTGGTGGAACTCTTGCGCGAGAACGGACACCTGCTCGCGTTCGCGAAGATCCAGCACAGCTATCCGCACTGCTGGCGGCACAAGACACCGGTCGCCTTCCGCGCCACGCCACAATGGTTCATCTCGATGGATCAGGCCAGGCTGCGCACCGAAGCGCTCGATGCGATCGCGAAAATCGGCGCCGAACACGGCTGGTTCCCGGAGTGGGGCGAGGCGCGCATCCGTTCGATGATCGATGGCCGCCCGGACTGGCGCATCAGCCGCCAGCGCACCTGGGGCGTTCCCATCGCGCTGTTCGCCCACAGGCTTACCGGCGAACCGCATCCGCAAACCGTGGAACTGATGCAGCGCGCCGCCGATCTGGTGGAAGCGGAAGGCATCGACGCCTGGTATGCGCTCGACCCGGCGGCGTGGCTCGGCGATGAAGCCAGGGAGTACGAAAAGGTCACGGACATCCTGGACGTGTGGTTCGATTCGGGCGTCACGCACGAAGGCGTGCTGGCCGCGCGCGGCCTGGGCAAGCCGGCGGATCTGTATCTGGAAGGCTCGGATCAGCATCGCGGCTGGTTCCAGAGCTCGCTGCTCACCGGCATCGCGATGGATCATGCCGCGCCGTACCGGCAGGTGCTCACGCACGGCTTCACCGTCGATGAGCATGGGCGGAAAATGTCCAAATCGCTCGGCAACGGCATCGAACCGCAGGAAATCATCCGCGATCTGGGCGCGGACATCCTGCGCCTTTGGGTGGCCTCCACCGATTACCGCAACGAGATGTCGCTGTCCAAGGAAATCCTCAAGCGCACGGCGGATGCGTATCGCCGCATCCGCAACACCGCGCGCTTCCTGCTCGGCAACCTCGATGGCTTCGATGCCGCGCAGCATCTGCTGCCGAACGGGGAACTGCTGCTGCTCGATCAATGGGCCGTGCAGCGCGCGGCAGAGGTGCAGGCGGAGATTCGTGCGGCCTATGTGCGCTACGATTTTCCGGCCATCGTGCAGGCGCTCAACAACTTCTGCACCGTGGACTTGGGCTCGATCTATCTGGACGTGACCAAGGATCGCCTCTACACGATGCCGGAGGATTCGCGCGGCAGGCGTTCGGCGCAGAGCGCGATGTTCCGCATCGTGGATGCGATGGCGCGCTGGATCGCGCCGATCCTGAGCTTCACGGCGGAGGAAATCTGGGGCTACCTGCCCAAGCCCAGGGAAGAAAGCGTGCTGCTCACGACCTTCGCCGAAGAGCCTGGCCGCCTGCCGGGCGACGCCAAACTTTCGCGCGCGGATTTCGGGCGCTTGCTGGCGCTGCGCGAGGCGGTCTCCAAGGTGCTGGAACCAATGCGCGCCGGTGGCGTCATCGGCGCATCGCTGGAGGTGGACGTTGCGCTTTATCTGGACGAGGAACTGATGGCGCTGCTGAATCCCGTGGCGGATGAACTGCGCTTCTTCTTCATCGTCTCCGGCCTGGAACTCATGCCCGCCGCGCAGCGCCCGGCGCAAGCCATCGCCGCCGAAGGGCAGGGCGCATGGATCCTCGCCACGCCTTCGGATGCGGCCAAATGCGTGCGCTGCTGGCACCTGCGCCCGGATGTGGGCTCGCATGCCGAGCATCCGGAACTGTGCGGCCGCTGCATCGAAAACGTCGATGGCGCGGGCGAAACGCGGCTGTTCTTCTGATGGCGCGCGAAGCTTCCGGCTTGCCGGCGAAAAACGGCCTGACATGGTTGTGGCTGTCGCTCGCCGTGCTGGTATTCGACCTCATCACCAAGGAACTGGTGATCGACCGCTTCGCCTTGGGCGAATCCATCCGGATCATCCCGAACCTGCTGGATTTCACCCGCGTCCACAACCTGGGCGCGGCTTTCAGCTTCCTCAGCGACGCTTCGGGCTGGCAACGCTGGTTCTTCAGCGCGCTGGCGCTGGTGGTGAGCGCGATGCTGGCCTGGTGGCTGCGCAAGACCCCGCGCAGCGACTGGAAGCAATGCGCGCCGTTCGCGCTGGTCATCGGTGGGGCCATCGGCAACCTGATCGACCGCCTGCGCCACGGCTACGTCGTGGATTTCATCGATGCCTATCTCGGCCAGCACCACTGGCCCGCGTTCAACATCGCCGATTCGGCCATCGTGGTGGGCGCCGTCCTGATCCTCGTCACCGGCCTGCTGGATTCGCGGCGGAAGTAGCGCAGGCGTCCTTCGCCCACGCGCACATGTCTTTCCCGGCCATGCGCAGGCTGCCGCGCAGGTAAGCGCGCAGGCGTTGGCCCGGTGGCTCTGGCGCCGGCCCGCCCAGATGGCGTTGCAGCATCGTTTCCATCGCGAACAGGTAGGCCTCGCGTGGAATCGGATCCACCGGCGAATGCCCGCCGTCCGGTTCCACCAGCAAACTCACAGGGCGCCCAAGCGCTTTCAGCGTCGCGGTGTAGTTGACGACTTCCCGGATTGCCACGGTGCGGTCGGCGGCGCCGGCCAGGATCAGCAGCGGGCGCTGCATCATCAAGGCGTTCGCCAGCGGAGATTGCGCATGCAGGCGCGCATGGGTCGCAGGATCGCTGGAATCCAGCGACAAGGCGGCCAGCGTGTGCCTGAGCGAGCGATCCGGAAGATCGCCTTGTTCTCCGGACTCGACCAGCCAGCGCATCGACCAGCCCAGGTCCGCCGGAGGCGAACCGGCCACGCCGACCTTGAACAGTTCCGGCTGGAAGGTCAGGCCCAGCAGCGTGGAATAACCGCCGAAGGAATGGCCGACGATGCCGATGCGATCCTTGTCGCCGATGCCCTGCGCCAGCAGCCAGCGCACGCCTTCGACGATGTCCTGTTGCACGCGGCCGTTGCCGTAGTCGCCGTTCGACGCGAAGGTATAGGCGCGGCCGTGGCCGGTGGAACCGCGGAAGTTCGACTGGAACACCACGTAGCCGCGGTTGGCGAGGAACTGGGCGACGCCGTCGTAGCCGGCGCGGAAGTGGTTGATCGGGCCGCCATGCACCTGCGCGACGAGCGGCGCGCGTGCGGCATCCACGCCCGGCGGCAACAGCACGAAGCCATGCACGCGCATGCCGTCGGAGGCGAGGTAGTCGATGGAGAGTTTGCGCGCCAGTGCGGTTTCGTTCGGCGCGCCGGCCACGATGCCGGGATCGTCGAGGATGCGGCGCAGGCTGCCGATGCGCGGGTCGTACAGCCACCAGCACGGATCGCGCAGGGTCGAGGCGCGCTCGGTTACGAGCCAGTGCGCGGACGGGCCGCTGCCCACCTGCACCCCAACGTCGCGGCCAGGGAATTTCCCGGCGATGGCGGCCACGGCGGCCTGCGCTTCGCCGATGCCATAGGTGGCGGCGACGGTGCTTCGATAGCTTGCGACCAGCGGCTGTTGCGTGCGCGGATCGAGTTCGACTTCATCGAGGTCGGCCTCAAAGCGCGGGTCTTCATGCAGGGTCTGTAGCTTGTCGTCCGGCGTCAGTCGCAGCACGCGACGGAAGTTTCCGCTGGCTGCCTTGCTGTCCGGGTTGCCCTCCATCAGCACGCTGCCGTCGGGCATCGCGGCGAGCAGGGTCACCCGCTCCATCGGCCCGAGGCGCAGCACCTCGCGCAGCGACCCGTCCGCGCGCACACGATGCAGGGCGTCGTGGTCGCCCTCGAAGCGGGCCAGCGCGACGATGCGGCCTTGTGCGTCGAGCGCGACGTCGTGGATCCAGCGTGCCTCCTCGCGCAGTACGGTGCGCTGGCCGCGCGCGTCCATGCGCACGATCCGCCAACGCTCGCCCTTGCCCGCTGCGACGCGTTCGCGCAGCAGCACGGCGGCAGGTTGCGATGGGTCGAGCTTCATCACCCGGCGTTGTTCGGTACCGCCCAGCGGCACGCGCACTCCGGTGCGGCCATCGATGCCGACCATGGTCAGCGCGCGCGGCGCACGCAGGAACAGCCAGTGGCCATCGCGCGACCACAGCAGTTGGTCGGCCTGGGTGCTGCCCACCAGCAGGCGTGCGCTGCCGCCATTCGTGGGCAACAGCCACAGCGCGCGTGAATCTTTCTGCTCGCGCAGGTAGGCCACGTAATCGCCGTCCGGCGACAGTTGCGCGGCCACCAGGGTGCGGTTTTCGAGGAAGGCGGTGCGCGGCAGCACCGGCGCGCGCGGCAGCGCGCGCTGCGCGGCTTCCGCGACGCGCAGTTCAACCCCGCTCGCATCAGCGCTTGCTGAGAATGCGGCGCACAAGGATCCGCCGCAAACAATCGCGGCCAGGACACGCAGGAACTTCATCGGGAGCGATCTCCACGCCTTCGCGGGAATGGCGGAAATGTTCAGACAGCGACCGGCTGCGTGGCCGACGCAACCGCAGGCAGGGTTTCGCGACGCGGGTACATCAGCCACAGACTGGCCAGCGCCGGCAGGCCGATCACCCCGCACAGCAGCACCCAAGCCCAGCGACCGCTCGGCGAGTGTGCCTGCTTGCCGCTCAGCCACGCCGCGCCGAGCAGCGACAGCAGGCAGCACGCACCGGCCAGCCACAGGATCGACGCCGGCATCGGTTCCGGCTTCGCGCGCAGCGGGTCATTCGCCGCGAACAGGTCTTGCGCGCCCAGGCAGAGCGCGCGCAGCACCGGCGACAGCCAGGTGTTGCGGTTGGTGTAAACGGACGGCAGGTCGATCCACAGCGCACGGCGCGCGACCTCCCGCGCCTGGCCCTGGCCGTCCACGCGCAGCACCTGCTGGAATGGATGCTGCAGCTCGCCGCTCCACACGCCCCAGGTGTAAGTCCAGGCGATCAGATAGCCATCCAGCAGTTCGACCACGTCCATCCGGCTGAGGTTGCCGACATGGCCCGGCATCGCCACCCGCATCAGCGGCTGCAGCAGGTCGAGCCCGTTCATCGCCTCGCGGCCGGGATAGAAATAGGCGGCACGGTCGCTGAGCACCAGGATGTTGTCGCCAGCCGGCTGCGGCGGGCTGGCCATCGCTTCGCCCTGCGGCAAGCGGATGCGTTCGAAAATGCGCTGCTGTTCGCCGTCGAACTGGTAGGCGGCGTTGGCGTTGAACAGGTAGCCGCCGGCATATTCCATGGTTGGCGCCGGGAATGTCGACTGCCTTTCGCCCACGCCGAGCTCGCCGCGCGCACGCTTGTCCAGCGTGCCGTAAC
>CAZHXV010000158.1:2953-7598 GCA_964536455.1 uncultured Aquimonas sp. | reverse complement strand
GCGCACCGCGGATTCGGTCTTGTTGACGTGCTGGCCGCCCGCGCCGGAGGAGCGGTAAACGTCCATCTTGAGGTCGGCGGGGTTGATCTCGATGTCGATGTCGTCGTCCACTTCCGGCGACACGAACACGGAAGTGAAGCTCGTATGGCGGCGGTTGTCCGAATCGAACGGCGATTTGCGCACCAGGCGATGCACGCCGGTTTCGGTTTTCAGCCAGCCGTAGGCGTATTCGCCTTCGACGCGGAAGGTGGCGGATTTGATGCCGGCCACTTCGCCTTCGGAGACCTCCATCAGTTCGGCCTTCCAGCCGCGGCTTTCGCACCAGCGCAGGTACATGCGCAGCAGGATGTTGGCCCAGTCCTGCGCCTCGGTGCCGCCCGCGCCGGCCTGGATGTCCACGAAGGCGGGCGAGCCGTCCATTTCGCCGGAGAACATGCGCGCGAATTCGAGCTTGCCCAGTTCCGCTTCGTAGCGGTTCAAATCCGCCGCAACGGCTTGCGCGGTGTCGTCGTCCTGCTCGGCTTCGGCCAGATCGAGCAATTCGGACGAGCCGCCGACGCCATCGAGCAGCGAACGGATGCCGTGCACCACTTTTTCCAGCGCGGCGCGTTCGCGGCCCAGATTCTGCGCCTGTTCCGGCTTGTTCCAGATGTCCGGGTTTTCCAGCTCGCGGCTGACTTCTTCCAGGCGTTCGACCTTCAGGTCGAAGTCAAAGATACCCCCTGAGCGCGGCGAGGCGCTGCGTGAGGTCGGCGATCTGGTTGCGCAGAGGATTCAGTTCGATCATGGCGGAGGTCTTCGCAAAAAGACCGGAATTGTAGCAATTCCCTTGCGCCGGGCGGCAGGCCTGCGGAGGCGCGATGCGATCACGCGCGCCATTCATGTGCCGCTTGGTCAGCCAGACCCTACACTGCGTCCATTCCCGCCAATCCGTTCGCCCATGCGCCTGCCCGACCCTATTGCCGAATCGCCTGCCCGGCCCCTGCGCTGTGCGATCCCGGCGATCCTGGCGGCGTGCTGCGCGCTGGCCGGTCCGGTGCTGGCCGAACCGGCGGACGAGGCGGCGGACAAGATGGCGATGGAATGCCTGCGGCTGAGCCGGAACCAGCCCCAGGAGGCGATCGGGATCGCCGATTCGGCGCTGGGACAGGAAGGCGTGCCGATCCAGGCGCAGATCAAGCTGCAGGTATGCGCCGGTCGCGCCGCCGCCATCGTCGGCGACCTGGTGCGCACCCAGGCCGCCATCGAACGCATCGACGCCGCGCTCGCGGAACATCCGGTGCCGCCGGAGTTCGCGCTGCGGGCGCTGTCCAACGTCGGCGCGATGCTGCACAGCATCGGCAGGATCGCCCCGGCACTCGACTACTACCAGCGCGCGCTGGAAGCCGCGCGCGCGCAGGACGCCATCACCGCCGAGATTTCGCTGACGATCAATGTCGCGCTGATCCACAGCGAGGTGATGGGCGCCTATGCGGAAGCCGAGGCGCTGTTCGCGCGCGCACAGGAGCACGTCCGCGACCTGCGCGATCAAGGTTCGGTCTCGCTTGCGAACCTGCACTACAACCGTGGACAGAACCTGTTGCGCCTGGAACGCGACGACGACGCCCTGCGGCAATTAGACGACGCCATCGCCGCTCACGCGGCCGATCCTTCCGCCCAGGACGGCCTGGTGGGCATGCGCGCGCGCGCCGAACGCGCCGTCCTACTGGCGCGGCGCTCGCCGTCGCCGGAGGCCTGGGCGGAGGTGGAAGCGCTGGTACGGCGCCAGCGCGAGAGCGAGCCGGTGGGCGCGGCGATCACGCTGACGCGCTGGTCGCAGGCACTGCTGGCGCAGGGCGACGCCGCCGCCGCGCTGGTCCGCGTGCAGGACGCCAAGACGCTGCTGGCCGCGGGCTTCGCGCCGTTCGAGTGGCACGAGGCCCTGCAGGCCGAGGTCGCCGCGCAGCGCGCTCTCGGCCAGTGGCGCGAAGCCGCCGACGGCATGCAGATGCTGCGCGAACTGGAAACGGCGCAACTGCGCACCTTCGGGCTGGAGAATCTGGCGCGCCTGCAGGCCGGCCTCCAGGACGCGCGACGTCTGGCCGAACTGGAACATCTGCGCGCAGAGCGCGAGAAGGAGGCGCTCGCGCTGGAACACAGCCGGCGCCTGCGCAACTGGGCGCTGCTCGCGCTCGGAGTGCTGGCGGCGCTGGGCGTGGCCTTCGTGCTGCACGAGCGCAAGGTCAAGCGCAGCCTGCGCCACCTGGGCACCACCGACGCGCTGACCGGCCTATTGAACCGCGGCGCGGCGGTGGAATCGCTGAAGCGGATCGCTTCCGGCAGCGACGCCGCGCGGCTGGTGGTGTTCCTGATCGACATCGACCACTTCAAACGCCACAACGACCGCTACGGCCACCATACCGGGGACGCCATCCTGATCGAGGTCGCGGCGAGGCTGCACGGCCGCTGCGGCCCGGACGATATCGTGGCGCGCTGGGGTGGCGAGGAATTCCTCGTCATCTGCCCGGATTTCGACCTGGAACGCGCCGCGCAGCGCGCCGAGGCGCTGCGCCGCACCGCGGTCGAGGCCAGCGTCGCTGCCGTGGCGCAAGGCTATTCACCGCTGACGCTGTCGCTCGGCTTCGCCTGCGTGCCGTTCTTCCCCGGCGGCGCCGAACCGGGAAATTAGCAACAGGCGCTGCGGCTGGCCGACCGCGCACTGTACGCGGCCAAGCACGGCGGCCGCGATGCCTGGGTCGGGCTGTGGGGCAAGGCCGGCAGCGACGCGAAGATCGATGACGTGCTCGCCGTGCCGGAGAAATACCGCGCCAGCGGCGCGGTCGCCGTCGCCGCCAGCCGCGAGCCGGTGCATTGGGATCTGCTGGTGCGGACCTGAATCCGCTGCGCCTGGCGGATATGCCGCAGACCCGAGCAAGCCCGGCTCTACGGGGTTTGGGGCTCACCGAGCCGCGAACACTTCGCTGAAAAAGCCGCGTAGCGCCGCGAACGCCCGCTTCGCGGCGACCGGGTGATAGACGCAGCCGGGCGGCATGGCGGCACCGGCCTCGGCAAAGCAGTGCACCGCGCCGGCGTAGTTCACGAACTGCCAGTCGGCCTGGACCTTGTCCATCTCGCTCTGGAAACCCGCGATTTCCTCGGCGCCGACGTAAGTGTCCGCCGCCCCGTTCAATACGAGGATGGAAGCCCTGGGTCTTTCGGTCGCGGGAAGATCGGTCTTAAGCCCGCCGTGCAGTGTGACCGCGCCGGCGATATTCGCGCCAGAACGCGCCAGTTCCAGCACGGTGGAACCGCCGAAGCAGAAGCCCACCGCGCCAAGCCTGTCCGCGTCCAGCGGCGCGTTCGCCGCGTTCTCGCGCAGGATCTCCAGCGCCTTTGCGGCGCGGGCGCGCAGCACGCTGCGATCCGCATACAGCTTCGCGACCTGTTCGCCCGCGGCCTTCGCATCGGCGGGACGCACGCCCTTACCGTATACGTCGGCCACCAGCACGACATAGTCCTTGCCCGCGATTTCCTTGGCGCGATCCACGGCCGATTCGTTCACGCCCATCCAGTTGGGCACCATCACGATGCCGGGGCGCTTATCCTGGCCCACATTGTCGTACACCAGCACGCCGCTGTAGGTGGCGTCGTCGATCTTCCATTGGACGGTTTCCGTGTGCCATTCGGCCAGCGCAGGTGCGGACGCGAGGCTGGCGGCGAAAGCGGCGAGAAGCGTGAGCTGGCGGGGGAACATGGCGGCGCTCCGGGCGGCTGAGGAATGAAAGGTTCACGATGCCATGAATGCCGTTCCGCTCCAAGCACGGCGCGGCAAAACGGATCGGCTAACATCGCACCCCCTTCACGCCTTCCGGAACCGCCCGCCATGAGCGCCTGGTCCATCGAAAAAGCCCGCCAGACCTATTCCATCGCGCATTGGGGCGAAGGCTATTTCGACATCGACGCGCAAGGCCGCATCGTGGTGAAGCCGCAGCGCGGGAAGGGCGCGGCCATCGCCTTGCCGGAGGTGGTGGATCGCGCCATCGCCGCCGGCTCGAAACTGCCGCTGCTGCTGCGCTTCTCCGACATCCTGGGCGACCGGCTGAAGCGCCTGCAAACCGCCTTCCTCGATGCGATGGTCGAGCTGGACTACGCGGGCGGCTACACCGCGATCTACCCGATCAAGGTGAACCAGCACCAGGGCGTCGCCGGGGAATTGGCGGCCAACGGCGGCGAGGGTTTCGGCCTGGAAGCCGGTTCCAAGCCGGAACTGATGGCCGTGCTGGCGCTGTCGCGCCCGGGCGGCCTGGTCATCTGCAACGGCTACAAGGATCGCGAATACATCCGCCTGGCATTGATCGCCCGCAAGCTTGGGCTGGAAACCTTCATCGTCATCGAGAAAGCCTCCGAACTGCGGCTGGTGATCGAGGAATCGCGCGCGCTCGGCGTCAAGCCGGGCCTGGGCGTGCGGATGCGGCTGGCTTCGCTCGGCGCGGGCAAGTGGCAGAACTCCGGCGGGGACAAGGCCAAGTTCGGGTTGTCGCCGCGCCAGCTGCTCGACCTGATCGAGGAACTGAAGCGTCACGAACTGGCCGACTGCCTGAACCTGCTGCACTTCCACATGGGCTCGCAGATTTCCAACGTGCGCGACATCGCCAACGGCATGCGC
>CAZHXV010000158.1:0-2943 GCA_964536455.1 uncultured Aquimonas sp. | reverse complement strand
CCGCTTCGCGCATCCCGTTGGCGATGTCGCGAAGCGGTGCGGTATTTCGTGGAAGTCTCCGGGCTGGGCTGCCCGGTACGCTATCTGGACGTGGGCGGTGGCCTCGGCGTGGATTACGAAGGCACGCGCTCGCGCAGTTTCTGTTCGATCAACTACGGCCTTTCGCAATACGCCACCACCATTGTGCAGCCGCTGGCCGAAGCCTGCATGGCACACGGCATCGCGCCGCCGCGCGTGCTCACCGAATCCGGCCGTGCGATGACCGCGCATCACGCCGTGCTGGTGGCCAACGTTTCCGAAGTGGAGGCCGCCCCGCAAGGCTCCGTGCCGCCGCCGCGCCAGGACGAGCCCGCCACCATCCGCCACCTGCGCGAAATCCACGCCGCCCTGGACGAACGCCCGGCGCTGGAGCTGTTCCAGGAGGCCATCCATTACCAATCCGAAGGCCTGAGCCTGTACGCGCTCGGCGCGCTGAACCTCACCGAGCGCGCGCACCTGGACGACCTGTTCTACGCCATCGCGCGCGGCGTGCAGTCGCGCCTTGCCTACGACGAAAAAAGCCACCGCGCGGTACTGGACGAACTGGCCGAGCGGCTGGTGGACAAATACTTCGTCAACTTTTCCGTGTTCGAATCCGTACCGGACGTGTGGGCCATCGACCAGGTGTTCCCCATCGCGCCGATCCATCGCCTGGACGAAGCGCCCACGCGGCGCGGCGTGATCGCCGATCTCACCTGCGACTCGGATGGCCGCATCGACGCCTACGTGGACGAAGGCGACCTGGATACCTCGATGGCGCTGCACGTGCCGACGCCGGGCGAGAGTTATCGGCTGGGCTTCTTCATGGTCGGCGCGTACCAGGACACGCTCGGCGACATCCACAACCTGTTCGGCGATACCGACGCGGTGAACGTGAGGCTGACCAGCGGCGATGTCGTGCTCGAACTGAACCGGCGTGGCGATACATCGGACGTGATGCTGGATTACGTCGGTTACGGGCTCGCCGACCTGCGCAGCCGCTACGACGCACTCGTCGCCGCCGCGAAACTGCCGTCACAGGAAGCCGCCTCGTTGCGCGCGGCGCTCGAACAGGGTTTGACCGGCTACACCTATCTGGCCGACGAGGCGCAGGTGTAAGCGAGCATGTGTGGGAATGGTGGGCCGTGATGGATTCGAACCATCGACCAACTGGTTAAAAGCCAGCTGCTCTACCACTGAGCTAACGGCCCTGGCGCGAGGCGGGAAATCCGGTGCGGTCGCGCGAAGCGGGCCGCGCAGTTTAGCCATGCCGTCCGGCGCGCACAACTTTGGATGTTGCCAGACAGTCGCGTCATTCCGGCGAAGGCGCACTGCTGTCCGGGGAAGATTGTCGTCGTATGTCCGAGAGCATTGTGGCTCTTGGTGTTGGGCGGTGGTCACCGTGATGGGAACTCGATTTTCAACGTCACGCTTCCTGGCGTCCGCTCTGGCGGGGTAGGTTCAGAGACATCACCTGTTGCCGGAAGCGCGAGCAGAGCCCGGGTTCGAAGGTGCCTCCCTCAGAACATGTGCCGCTCGATGCCCAACTGCGCCAGCATCTGGCTGCCGATTTCCTCGATCGAGGTATGCGTGGTGGAAAGCGAGGGGATGTTCTCGTGCCGGAACATCGCTTCGGCCGCCATTATTTCGCGCTTGCAGGTTTCAAGCTGGGCGTAGCGGCTGTTGGGGCGGCGCTGCTGGCGCACCTGTTGCAGGCGCACCGGGTCGATGGTCAGGCCGAACAGTTTCCTGCGGTGCGCGCGCAGCTTCCTCGGCAACTGGTCGCTTTCCAGATCTTCCTCGGTGAGCGGATAGTTGGCCGCGCGCACGCCGAATTGCAGCGCCAGGTACAGGCAGGTCGGCGTCTTGCCCGAGCGCGACACGCCGACCAGGATGACCTCGGCCTCGTCGTAGTGCAGATCCACGCCGTCGTCGTGGGTGAGCGCGTAATTGGTGGCGTTGATGCGGCTTTCGTACTTGTCGAAATCCACCATGCCGTGCGCATGGCCTACGCGCGGCTGGCGCGTGGCGCCCAGTTCCGCCTCCAGCGGGCCGATGAAGGGCGCGAACACGTCCATCAGCAGCGCGTCGCTTTCCGCCAGGATCGCGGTCAGTGCGCCGTCGATCACGGTGTTGACCACGATCGGCCGCACGCCGGCCCTTTCGCCTGCGGCGCGCACCTGCGCGGCGGCGGCGCGGGCCTTTTCGACGCTGTTGATGAACGGGATGCGATGGGTATCGAACTCCACCCCGGGGAACTGCGTCAGTACGCTGCTGCCGATGGTTTCCGCGGTGATGCCGGTGCCGTCGGAAAGATAGAACACGGGGCGTTTGACGCTCATCGGCGGGCCTTGTGCGGTGCGGAAACGGGAGGTGGAGGAAGTCTAACAGTGCGTCGAAAAGCGCCGGCGAGTGGTTCCGACGGCGATGCCGGCGGCGATCCGGGCGGCGAATGTTGCGCTGCGCAAACTTGTAAGCCCCGGCCCGCGTCGCCAGAATACGCGGCACCCCCAGCTTCCCCCGGAAATCCCGCGTGACCGCAAACGTCCTGTGGCTGCATGAGCTGCGCCTGTCCGATCTGGGCCAGGTCGGCGGCAAGAATTCCTCGCTCGGCGAGATGATCGGCAACCTGTCCAGGCTCGGCGTTTCGGTGCCCGGCGGCTACGCGACCACCGCCGACGCCTTCCGCGACTTCATCGCCCACAACGATCTGCACCAGCGCATCTACGATCGCCTCGCCGGTCTGGACGTGGAGGACGTGGACGCCCTGGTGCAGGCCGGCGCGCAGATCCGCGGCTGGGTGATCGACGCGCCGCTGCAACCGGCGCTGGATGCCGACATCCGCGCGGCCTACGCGAAACTGTGCGCGGAGAATGGCGGAACCGACGTGTCGGTTGCGGTGCGCTCCTCGGCCACGGCGGAAGA
>CAZHXV010000157.1:0-7623 GCA_964536455.1 uncultured Aquimonas sp. | reverse complement strand
CATCCACCACCGTCACGCCGGGCGCGGCTACCCTCTGGCCAATCATTCCTGAGAAGACGGAGGTTTTTTTGCGGTTGAAATCCCCCTCCAGCCCATGCCCCACGGCTTCGTGCAGCAGCACCCCCGGCCAACCGGGGCCGAGCACGACGGGCATCTGCCCGGCGGGCGCGGCGATGGCTTCCAGCGCCACCAATGCCTGCCGCAGGGCTTCGTCGGCCAAGGCGAAGGCGCGCCGGCCTTCGAGCAGTTCCAGATACCCATACCGTCCGCCGCCGCCGGCGTATCCCTGTTCGCGACGGCCATCCTGTTCGACGATCACGGTGACGTTGAAACGCACCAGGGGCCGCACGTCGCCCGCCAGCACGCCGTCGGAACGGGCCACCAGCACGGTATCGAGCGTGGCCGAAAGACTGGCCATCACCTGTTTCACGCGCGCATCGGCGCCGCGCAGGTGCGCGTCGATGTCGCGCAGCAGCCGCACCTTGGCTTCGCTGTCGAGCGAATCGATCGGATCCAGCGCCGGATACAGCGCCGCCGCCTCGCGCCGCACCAGCGCCCGCGAGCCAGAAACGCTGCCGCTGCGCGCGATCGCCCGTGCCGCGCCGGCCGCCTCCAGCAGCGCCGGCAGGCGCAATTCGTCCGAATACGCGAAACCGGTCTTCTCCCCGCTCACCGCGCGCACGCCCACGCCTTGTTCGATGGCGTGCATGCCGCTCTTGACGATGCCGTCCTCCATCGCCCAGCTTTCCTGCCGGGAACGCTGGAAGTACAGATCGGCGGCATCCACGCCCGGCGCCATCAGGCAGCCGAATGCGCGGTCGAGGTCGGAAACATCGAGCCCGGAAACACCGAGCAGGCGCGATTGCGCCAGGGCGAGCGTGGAAGACATCGTTCTCTTTTCGTGCGGAGCGGCAAAACGCCGCAGTGGCACATGCAGGGCAATCGCGCAGTTTACAAGGCGCCGTCGCGTGGAAGCGACCTGCTACCGTTGCGCGCTCCGTTCCAAGCCCGAAACCGCCCCCATGCCGTCCCCTGCCACGCCCCTGCAAGACCTCGCCGCGCCCGATGGCCTCTGCTACGGCTGCGGCCCGGTTCATCCGTCCGGGCTGCGGATCAAGAGCCATTGGCACGAGGATGGTATCCACGTCGTCGCCCACCACACGCCCGCCGCGGAATTCACCGGCTGGCCCGGCCTGGTTTATGGCGGCCTCATCGCCATGCTGGTGGATTGCCATTCCAACTGGACGGCGATGGCCTGCCACTATCGCGCCGAACAGCGCGATCCTTCCACCTCGCCACCGATCCACTGCGTCACCGGCCGCCTCGGCCTTGATTTCCTCAAGCCCACGCCCATGGGCCGCGAGCTCACCCTGTTGGCGCGCGTGGAGGGCGAACTGGGCCGCAAGACCCGCGTGCTGTGCGAGGTGATCTGCGATGGCATCGTCACCGCGCGGGGCGATTCCATCTTCGTGCGCGTGGACGTGGCCAGGCTGGGCCGGCAGGCGCACTCGCAACCGTGATCCACCGGCCTTGCGGAAGCTAAAGAGCTCCGCGCCCGCGACGGGCGCGATGCCAGGCCCGATCGGGATTTCGCTCCTCAACAATCGAAAGGAGCGGTTGTTTATGGGAAACTTGAAAGCAGCCATCCCGCAAATGAGCTGGATCCACAGGCAGCAAAGCACGGGGGATGGCCACATGAACGCGCTCCAGCCTTCGGTTTCCCATTCGATCCGGGTGTTGCGGGAGCGCATGGGAATCGGCCAGGAAGCCTTTGCCGACCACATCGGCATGCACCGCGCCTGCGACGGTGCGGTGAAACGGGGGAAGAAGAACTTGACGCTCCAGACCATCGAACGGATCGCCAACGGCCTTGGCGTGGAAGCGGCGGCCCTGTTCGCGGCGACATCGTGCGCGCCGGGCGGGCGGCCTGGCTCCGGCGACGCGGAAGGCGCGGCGTGACGGCGGCGGTGTATCTGAACGCGCTGGGGCTGACCTGCGCGCTCGGGGAAACCGTGGATGCGGTGCGGCGGACGTTGTTTTCGTCACGACCACCGGCCTTGCCCGCGCACGAAACCATCGTTCCCCGATCCTGCGGCATGAACCCATCCTTCCCGGTGGCACGGGTATCGGCCAGGCTTGCCTCCGCCGATGCGCTGCCGCCGGAGCTTCGCAGCCGCAACAACGCGATGCTGCTGACTGCGCTGACACAGATTCGCGGCGAAGTGGATGCGGCCATCGCGCGTTTCGGCGCGGCGCGCGTGGCGATCGTGCTGGGCACCAGCACCTCGGGCATCTTCGAGGCCGAGAATGCGGTGCGCGCGTATCGGCAAACCGGCGAAGTGCCCGCGCAGTTCCACCCAAGCCAGCAGGAAATGGGCTCGCCGGCGATGGCCTTGCGGCAGGTACTGGGAACCGGCGGCCCGGCGTATGCGATTTCCACCGCCTGTTCCTCCGGCGCGAAGGCGCTGGCGAGCGCGGCGCGGCTGTTGCGGCTGGGATTGGCCGATGCGGTGGTGGCAGGTGCGGTGGATACGCTGTGCGGCTTCACCGTGGCCGGATTCGCCTCGCTGGATTCGGTCAGCGCCACCGCTTGCATGCCGTTGATGCCCGAACGCGACGGCATCCACATCGGCGAAGGCGCGGCGCTGTTCCTGGTCACGCGCGAGGCAGGGCCGGTGAAACTCGCCGGCTACGGCGAATCCTCCGATGCGCACCACATTTCCGCGCCCGCACCGGATGGTTCGGGCGCACGCGCGGCGATGGAGCAGGCGCTGCAACGCGCGAGCCGCTCGCCGCGGGACATCGACTACATCAACCTGCACGGCACCGCCACCGAACAGAACGATGCGATGGAAAGCCTCGCGGTATCGCAGGTGTTCGGCGCGCAGGTTCCCGCCAGTTCCACCAAGCATTCCACCGGCCATACCCTGGGCGCGGCGGGCGCCGTGGAAGCGGGCCTTTGCTGGATCGTGCTGCATGGCAATCCGCAAGGCGCATTGCCGCCGAACTGGCCGCACCGCGCGCCCGATCCGAAGCTGCCGCCATTGCTCCCGGTGCCGCCCGGCTTCGCACTGGGTCGTGCCCCGCGTGCGGTGCTGAGCAACTCCTTCGCCTTCGGCGGCAGCAACGCCGCGCTCGTGCTGGAACGCGCCTGATGCGCACGCCAATCGACCTTCCGATGGCCGAACTGGTGCCGCACGCAGGCGCACTGCGGCTGCTGGATGCCGCCATCGAAGGCGACGAGGAGAGCCTCATCGCCCAGGTGCAAATCCGCCAGGACAGCCTGTTCTTCGATGGCGAAGGCGTCGGCGCCTGGGTCGGCATCGAATACATGGCACAGGCCGTGGCGGCGTGGGCCGGCTGGCGCGCCCGGCTCACCGGCGGGGAACCGAGCATCGGCTTCCTGCTCGGCAGCCGCAATTTCCGTTGCCATGCGCCGCGCTTCGCGCTCGGGCAGGTGCTGCGGGTACAGGCGCAGCGCCAGTTCCAGGCGGACAACGGGCTGGGCCAGTTCGATTGCAGCCTCAGCATCGAAGGGCAATGCGTGGCGCAGGCCGCGCTCACCGTGTTCCAGCCGGAGGATGCGATGGGCTTCCTCCAGGGCGGTGCGGCATGAGCGGGCCTTGCGTATTGGTGACCGGCGCGAGCGGCGGCATTGGCCGTGCCATCGCATTGCGCCTGGCGCACGATGGCTACGACGTGGCGGTGCATTGCCGCAGCCGGCGCGAGGAAGCGGAGAAACTGGCGAACGAAATCCGCGCCCTGGGCCGGGAAAGCCGCGTGCTGCAATTCGACGTGGGCGAACGCGAGGCCACCGCAAGCGCGCTGCTGGCCGATATCGAAGCCCACGGCTGCTACTACGGCGTGGTCTGCAACGCGGGCCTTGCGCGCGACAACGCCTTCCCCGCGATGCCGCCGGAGGATTGGGATCTGGTGCTGCGCACCGATCTGGACGGTTTCTACAACGTGCTGCATCCCCTCGCCATGCCGCTGGTACGCCGGAAGAAGCCCGGCCGCATCGTCACCATCGCCTCGGTTTCCGGCTTGATGGGCAATCGCGGACAGGTGAACTACAGCGCCGCCAAGGCGGGGCTGATCGGCGCGAGCAAGGCGCTGGCGGTGGAATTGGCCAGCCGCGCGATCACGGTGAACTGCGTCGCGCCGGGGCTGATCGAAACGGACATGGTGGAAGCGCAAGTGCTGGAAGAAGCCCTGAAACTGATCCCGGCCAGACGCGCCGGGAAACCTGAGGAAGTGGCCGCCGTGGTGAGTTTCCTGATGCGCGAGGAGGCCGCCTACATCACGCGGCAGGTGATTTCGGTGAATGGAGGCATGGTCGGATGACGAGGCGCGTGGTGGTCACAGGCATCGGCGCAATCAGCCCGCTCGGCCACGATTGGACAACGGTACTGGCGCGCCTTCGTTCGCGCCGCAACGCCGTGCAGGCCATGCCGGAATGGGACGTGTACGAGGGCCTCAACACCCGCGTCGGCGTTCCCGCCGCACCGTTCGAGCTGCCCGCGAACTACACCCGCAAGACCACGCGCAGCATGGGCCGCGTGGCGCTGATGGCCACGCGCGCCAGCGAGATGGCACTGGAAGATGCCGGCTTGATCGGCGATCCGCTGCTGAAAAGCGGCAGGCTCGGCATCGCCTACGGCTCCTCCACCGGCACGCCGGAGAACATGGGCGATTTCGGCCGCATGCTCAACGAGAAAACGGTGGAAGGCATCACCGCCACCACCTACATCCGCATGATGGCGCACACCGCCCCGGTCAACATCGGCGTGTTCTTCGGCATCACCGGGCGCATCATCACCACTTCCAGCGCCTGCACCTCCGGCAGCCAGGGCATCGGCTACGCCTACGAGGCGATCAAGAGCGGCAGGCAGGTCGCCATGCTGGCCGGCGGTGCGGAAGAACTGGACGCCACCGAGGCCGCCGTATTCGACACCTTGTTCGCCACCAGCGTGAAGCACAACGCCACCCCGCACCTGACCCCGCGCCCTTTCGATGCGGCCCGCGACGGCTTGGTGCTGGGCGAAGGCGCCTGCACCCTGGTACTGGAAGAACTCGGCCACGCCCGCGCCCGCGGTGCGAGGATCCACGCGGAAATCCTCGGCTTCGGCACCAACAGCGACGGGGCGCATGTCACCCATCCCAATGCGGAGACGATGGCCGTGGCGATGCGCCTGGCGCTGGAAGACGCGCAACTTCCGCCCGAGGCCATCGGCTACGTCAACGCGCACGGCACCGCGACGGATCAGGGCGACGTGGCCGAAACACAGGCCACGCATTCGGTGTTCGGGTCGCGCGTCGCGATTTCCTCGCTGAAGAGCTACATGGGCCACACCCTCGGCGCCTGCGGCGCGCTGGAAGCCTGGATGAGCATCGAAATGATGCGCGAAGGCTGGTTCGCTCCTACCCTGAACCTGGAGACCGTCGATCCGCGCTGCGGCGCGCTGGACTACATCGCCGGCGAGGGTCGGGGGCTGCAAACCGACGTCGTGATGAGCAACAATTTCGCCTTCGGCGGGATCAACACCTCGTTGATCCTGTCGCGCTGGCAAGACTGAACCAACATTCCCTCCTCCACCAATGCAAAGGAGTCACCCATGAAACGTGTACTGCTCGCCGCCCTCATCGCCTCCGCCAGCATGGCCGCCACCGCCCGCGACGAAGTGGTGACCGTGCCGCTGAAGGATGTCGTGGATATGGGCCTGGCCGAAGGCAAGCTCGACGGCTCGGTGAAGTTCTACCTGGCCGGTTCCTCGCCCAAGGTCTCCCAGCGCCTGGGCAGCGGCGTCTCCAACAAGAAGACCAACAGCGTCGGCAAGGACGACATCGGCGGCTGCAAATACGTGGCCCTTTCCGCCCTGATCGCCTTCGAGCAAAGCGCCAAGCAGCGCGGCGCGAATGCGGTGGTGGACATCGCCAGCTACTACAAGCGCGTGGAGAAGAAGGATCCGGTGACCATCGAATGCCACGCCGGCAACATCCTCATGGGCACCACGCTGAAGGGCGAATACGCCAAGCAGTGATCCGCCCAAAGCCCCTCTCCCCCTGCGGGAGAGGGGTTGGGGTTGGGGAGAGGGGAAAAGCAACTACAACCACAACCCCAGCGCAAACACCCCCAGCATCACGAAGGCCACGGCGATCTTCGCGACGGAGCCGACGACCATCCCGATCCAGGTGCCCACCCCTACCTTCGCCGCTGTGCCAGCGTGACGGCTTGCGATCATCTCCCCGGCGAACGCGCCAAGGAACGGCCCCAGGATCAGGCCCGGCAGGCCGAAGAACAGCCCCACCAGCGCGCCGATCGCCGCACCCGCGATCGCCAGCCGGCTCGCACCCACCCGCCTGGCGCCGAGCAGGCTGGCGAGAAGATCTATGGCGACCGAAAGCAGGGTCAGAAGGCCCAGCACGATCAGCACGCCCGGCCCGAGCCATTGGAAATCCCCCGCGAAAGCCACCAGCGCCATGCCCGCGAACATCAGCGGGATGCCGGGCAGCACCGGCAGCACGACGCCAACCAGCCCCACGAGGATCAACGCGGCGGCGAGAACGTAGAGCAGGACGGTCGTATCCATGAAGACATCCGGTCGAAGGCGGCGCTGCTAACGTACCTGATCGCCCCTTTGCGAACTTGAACCGATGAGCGCCGACGAACCGATCCGCCGCAGCCTGCGCGTTACCGCCAGCGACGGCGCCAGCGCCGCGCTCGAACTCCTGCTGCCCGCATGCGGCCCCGCCGCGCAGGCGTTGTTCTTCCTGCCCGCGCTCGGCGTCGGGGTGAACCCGAACCTGCGTTTTGCCGCCGCGATGGCCGAACACGGCATCGCCACGGCGGTGATGGAATGGCGCGGACTGGGCAGCAGCAGCCAGCGCGCCGGAAGGCGTTGCGACTGGGGCTATCGCCACATCCTCGACCTGGACATTCCCGCCGCGCTCGACGCCGCCATGCAGGCCGTACCGGAAGCGCGCTGGAGCATCGGCGGCCACAGCATCGGCGGCCAGTTCGCCCTCATCGCCGCCGGCCAGATGCCCGGACGCTTCGCGCGCGTGCTGCTGGTCGGCAGCGGGCATCCGTACTGGCGCGGCTTCGAAAAGCCCTGGCTGCTGCGCGGTTTCGCCGCCGCGCTGCCCGCCGTCACTGCGCTCGTCGGCCATTTCCCGGGAAAGCGGCTGCGCTTCGCCGGGCGCGAAGCCAGCGGCCTGATGCGCGACTGGGCGCTCACCGCGCGACGCGGCGATTACCGCATCCCGCCCCTCGGCGAACGCCTGCACCAGGGGCTGGAACGCTTCGACGGCGAAGTCCGCGCGGTCGGCTTCGCGCACGACTGGCTCGCCCCACCCACCTCGCTGGCCAACCTGCGCCGCCTCGTTCCGAACGCAAACTGGAACCAGAGCATCCTCGGCCACGAGGCCTTCCAGAACGCCAAAGCCGACCACTTCGGCTGGCTGCGGGAACCTGCTCCGGTGGTGCGAGAGCTGAGCGCCCACCGCCCCGGCCGCAAGCCGCAACGCTGTTCAGCGGACGGAGGTCGTTGACCCACCCGCGTGTGCATCGCGCCGAACCCCTAGGGCCTGTCATCAATTGCTCGGATGGGCGATGCTTGTCGC
>CAZHXV010000156.1:0-7670 GCA_964536455.1 uncultured Aquimonas sp. | reverse complement strand
GCTGGTGGAACGCGGCTTCTCGCTGATCGCCACCGACGGCACCGCCCGGATGCTGCGCGAAGCGGGTTTCGCCTGCGAGCGCATCAACAAGGTGGCCGAGGGCCGCCCGCACATCGTGGATGCGATCAAGAACGGCGAGATCGCCTACATCGTCAATACCACCGAAGGCCGCCAGGCCATCGCCGATTCGTTCTCGATCCGGCGCGAAGCCTTGCAGCACAAGGTCACCTACTCCACCACCATTGCCGGGGCGATGGCGCTGCTGGATTCGCTCGCCTCGCGCGGTCGCGGCGATGTATCTTCCTTGCAGGAATTGCACGCCTCGCTGACGCGACGCGGATGAAAGGGGAGAATCGAACCATGGGCACCACACGATGAGCATTCGGCCACCGATCACGGTGCAGGGCGCGCAGCGCCTTCGCGCCGAACTTGAGACGCTGAAATCCGAGAAACGGCCGGCGATCATCGCGGCCATCGCCGAGGCGCGCGCCCACGGCGACCTGAAGGAAAACGCCGAATACCATGCCGCGCGCGAAATGCAGGGCTTCATCGAAGGCCGCATCCAGGAACTGGAATCCGTGCTTTCCAACGCGCAGTTGATCGACATCGCAACGCTCAACCCCGGCGGCAAGGTCGTGTTCGGCGCGACCGTGACGCTGGCCGACGAGGACAGCGGCGATGAGGTGCGCTACCAGATCGTCGGCGAGCTGGAAGCGGACATCAAGCGCGGCCTGATCTCCATCACCGCCCCCATCGCACGCGCGATGATCGGTAGGATGGAAGGCGATGCCATCCAGATCGACGCCCCCGGCGGCAAGCGCGGGTACGAGATCGTTGCGGTGGAATACATCGTCGCCTGACATGGCGCCTCCTGCCGCCACGCCCGAATTCGTGTTGTGGCTGCCCCCGTGGCGGCGGCTGCGCGAACAGGTGGCGGCGATTCCCGCGTTTGCGAAACTGGCGGCGCGCGCGGATCGCTTCGATGCCGAACCCGGCGAGGATGCGCGCCTGAAGGAAGCCTTCGACGTGCTGCCGCGCCCGAACCTGCCGCATGGCTTCCCGGTCGCGGCGCTGACCCGCGACCTGGACGTGGGCGATGCGCAGATTTCCGCATGGCTGCGCGCCGACCCGGGGTTCCTCAGGCCGGATATGGCCTCCGCGCGCCTGCTGGCCTGCGGCGATCTTGGGCTGACGCAGGCCGAGGCGGATGAGTTCATCAAGCCGCTGCGCACGCTGTTCGGCGACCTGGGCGTGATGATTTCCGCGCCGTCGCCTTCGCGCTGGTACGTGGAAATGGCGCGCGAAACCCGGTTGCCGCCGTTTTCCCCACCCGCGAACGTGCTGGGCGACGATCTGTTCCAGCACCTGCCCGAAGGCGATCTTGGCCGGCGCTGGAAGCATCTCCTGAACGAATCACAGACTGTCCTGCACAACCATCCGCTCAACGCCGAACGCATCCGCGCGGGCAAGTTGCCGGTGAATACGCTGTGGTTCTGGGGCGGCGGCACGCTGCCGGATACCGTGCGGCTGAACAAGGATGTGCGCTTCGTGTATTCGCAGGATCCGCTGGTGCGGGCGCTGGCGAAGCGCGTGCCCGTGGCCTGCGAGCCACCTGCGGCGTTCGCCGTGGCTCGTGCCACGGCCGGAACCCTCCTCGACCTGCGCGCCGACAACGATGCAGCGCAGTTGTTCGAGCGCACCCTCGCCCCCCTGCTGCAACGCCAGAAGCGCGCCGGTTTCGCGCTGGCCTTGCAGTTCGCCGATGGGCTGCGGCTACGGTGGATGCCCTCGATGACATGGCGTTTCTGGCGCGGCAAGCTGCCGGCGTGAGTGCAATCCGCCTGCGGCGGCGCGAGGTTCACGATACCTCGCACTGGCCTTCCTCCGTGCATCCGGTGCTGCGGCGCGTCTATGCCGCGCGCGGCATAGACGACCCGGTGCAGGTGCAGACCCGGCTCGGCGCGCTGCTGGCACCGAACACGCTCGGCGGCCTTCCCGCCGCCGTCGAGCTGCTGGGCGAGGCCATCGCGAACGATGCGCGCATCTGCATCGTCGGGGATTTCGATGCCGATGGCGCCACCGGAACGGCGGTCGCGGTGCGCGGCCTGCGGATGCTGGGCGCAAAGCACGTGGATTTCCGCGTGCCGCATCGCATGGTTCACGGCTACGGCCTGTCGCCCGCGCTCGTGGCCGATCTGGCGGCAGAGCGCAGGCCGGATCTGATCGTCACCGTCGATAACGGCGTCGCCAGCCTCGCCGGCGTGGCGGCGGCGCACGCGGCGGGTATTCGCGTGATCGTTACCGACCACCATTTGCCCGGCCCGCAACTGCCCGAGTGCGCGGCCATCGTGAATCCCAACCTCGCCGGCGACGGGTTTCCGAGCAAGGCGCTGGCTGGCGTGGGCGTGATGTTCTACCTGCTGCTGGCGCTGCGCGCCCATTTGCGCGGGCAGGGCGCGTTCGCCCGAACGGGCGAACCCGATCTCACCGTGCTGCTCGATCTGGTGGCGCTTGGCACGGTGGCCGACCTGGTGCCGCTGGACACGAACAACCGCATCCTCGTCGCCGCAGGATTACGCCGGATGCGGGCGGGATTGGCGCAGCCGGGCATCGCGGCCTTGATCCAGGTATCCGGGCGCAGTGCGGAAAAACTCGACGCGGCAGACCTCGGATTCGCGCTCGGCCCGCGCCTGAATGCGGCAGGCCGGCTGGAAGACATGGCCATTGGCATCCAGTGCCTGCTCTGCGACGATCCGGGGCAGGCGCGCGAACTGGCGGGCCTGCTGGATGCCATCAACCGCGAGCGCCGCGAGGTGCAGGCGCGGATGCTGGAAGACGCCCATGCGCTGGTGCCCGACCTCGACGCCCGGCACCAGGCCGCCGTGTGCGTATATGCGCAGGACTGGCATCCGGGCGTAGTCGGGCTGGTGGCTTCCAGGCTCAAGGAAAAACTGCATCGTCCGAGCATCGCCTTTGCGCCGGGCGGCGACGATGGCTTCTTGCGAGGCTCGGCGCGCTCGATTCCCGGCTTCCACATCCGCGATGCGCTGGCGGACATCGCCGCGCGCCATCCCGGCCTGATCGAACGTTTCGGCGGCCACGCAATGGCGGCAGGTTTGAGCCTGGCGCCGGAACGGCTCGACGACTTCCGGATCGCGTTCACCGCCTGCGCGACTGAAAAACTGGATGCCGCCACGTTGCGCGCCGAACTGCTGAGCGATGGCGCACTGGCACCGTGCGACATGACGCGCGGACTGGCCGAACTGCTGCGCGAAGCCGGGCCGTGGGGGCAGGGCTTTCCCGAGCCGGTGTTCGATGACGAATTCCATGTCGAAAGCTGGCGGCGTGTTGGCCACGATCACCTGAAGCTGCAACTGCGGCACCCGCAGGCGGATACGCCGATCGACGCGATCTGGTTCGGCGGCTGGCAGGGCGAACCGCCGCCGCCGCGCGTACACGCGGCCTACCAGCTCAAACCGGACGATTTCCGCGATCGCAGGGGCGTGCAGTTGTCGGTTCAGGGCGTGTTCTGACGGCGCAGCCCGGCTGCGGTGTTCATGTTCGGCCCCCGAAACATGGATAATCGGCCAATTGGCCCATCCAGGCCGTCCGCAAGCGATCCTGCGTGAATTCTACCGTTGTTCTTTCGCCCATCGACATCCACATCCCCGGTTACCGCATCCTGCGGCCGCTCGGGGAGGGAGGCATGGCGTCGGTGTATCTGGCGGTGCAGGAGTCGCTGGATCGCGAGGTGGCGCTGAAGGTGATGGCGGCGGCGCTGGTGGCCAATTCCGAGTTCACCGAGCGATTCGTCAAGGAAGGCCGCATCACCGCGCAGCTTTCCCACCCGAACCTGGTCACGGTGTATGACATCGGTTCGCACGGCTCCACCTATTACCTGGCGGCCGAATTCATTTCCGGCGGCACGCTGAAGGATCGCATCGCCAACGGCATGAGCGTGGCCGAAGTGCTTGACGTGGCCTGCGACGTGGCGCGCGGACTGGAGTACGCGCACCGGAAGGGCGTGGTGCACCGCGACGTGAAGCCCGGCAACATCCTGTTCAAATCCGACGGCACCGCCGTGCTGGCGGATTTCGGCATCGCCAAGGCGATGGACAATACCTCCGGCATGACGATGGCCGGTTCCTCCATCGGCACGCCGGATTACATGAGCCCGGAGCAGGCCCGCGCGGAACAGGTGGATGGCCGTTCCGACCTCTACAGCCTGGGCGCGGTGCTGTACGAAATGCTGGCCGGCAATCCGCCCTACACCGGCAACGATCCTTTCAGCATCGCGCTGGCGCACGTCACCCAGCCGGTGCCGGAACTGCCCGATCCGCACCAGTGGCTGCAGCCGCTGCTCGATGGCCTGATGGCCAAGTCGCTGGAGCAGCGCTTTTCCAGCGGTTCGGAATTCATCGCGGCGATGGAAAAACTGCTGGCGGCCTCGCCCGAAGCGGTGGCCGCGCTCCAGGGCCATGCGGTGCACACCCGTGGCCGCACGGCTTCGCGCCTGACCGGTGCGCATACCGCCTACCATCCGAAGGCGGCACGGCCTTCGTGGTTCTGGCCGGTCATCGGCGCAGCTGCATTGCTGCTGGCGGTAGCCGTCGCGGGCCTGATCCTGCGTGGCGGCAAGCAGGAGGCGGTACGGGTGGACGTGCCCGTACTGGTCTCCGAAGGCAATGAAGTCTCGGCGCTGCTGTTGCAGGCGGATACCTTCCGCGACATCGGCACGAACGAAAAATCCAGCCTCTACGATCCTGGCCGCTATCTGATCTTCCCGGATGGGGAGAACGCGGTCGATCTTTACTACCGCGTGCTCAAGCTCGAGCCGGCCAATGCCACCGCCAGCGCCGGGCTCGATTCCATCGCGGATTGGTACCTGAAGCGCGCCACCCAGCTCTGCGACCGGAAAATCTGGGGGACGTGCCGGCTGACCGCCGAAAACGGCCTGAAGGCCCGCCCGGAACACGAAGGGCTGAAGGCGCTGCTGGATACCGCGCAAGCGCGCGAACGGGGTCTGTAGATGATTACCCCATTCCGCGCGCTTTCCGAATACCTGCCCGAACGCAATCCGGCGCAGGCCGGCAACCTGCAGGTCGAACCCAAGCGGCTGAAGGCGTGGATCGAGGCCCTGCCGCGCGCCAACCAGGATTCGCTGCTGCAGCACCTGGCCGACGCGGTGCTGCAGATCCGCAACCGCAGGATGGAAGGCTTTGCCCGCTTCGAGGCGCTGGAAGCGCTGCGCCCGGTATTGCTGGAAACCCTCGCGCTGGTCAGCGGCCGGCTGCAGGGCAGCACCTTCCCGCTGTCCGGGCAGAAGGCGGCGCTGGCCGAGCAGATATTGCAGTTGCAACGGGATCTGGCCCATTCCTACCGCATGGCCGTGATCGACGCCTGTCCTGGCGGCAAGGCCCCGTTCCTGCGCGGCGGGCAGGTGGCGCTGGTGCTGGAACGGGCGGTTTACCACGCCTCGCGCCACATCTTCGCCAGCTATTTCCTGTATCGGCAGCCCGACCCCGGCGCCTGGGGCGGCATCAATGCGCTGCTGCGCTTTGCCCGCTCCATCGGGCTGCACGACAAAAGCGTGGAGGAGCCCACGGAGAAGGGCACGATCTCGGTCATGCTGCTCTACATCCAGGCCCTGTTGCTGTCCCTGAGCAACCCCTATTGCTTCAGCCAGCGCGAATTGAGCGAATTGTGGGCGGTGACGCGCGATCTTGCGCCGGCAGTGGAGCTTTCCCCGCAGCGCTTCGGGCCGACCGGGTCGGTGGCGCTGATCGAAATGGATTTGCCGCCCACCTACCACACCCGTGCGCCGGATGCGGCCAGCGGCGCGGTGCTGTGGATCGATCTGCGCGAAGTGCGCAAGCGCGTGCTCGATGCGCTGGAGCGGCCGCTGGAAGGGGAGGTCGTCATCAATCTCGGGCGCGACCGCAACCTGATCGTGTCCCAACCTGTGATGCGGCATACCTTCGACAACTGGGAGCAGGCGGCCTCGCGGACCTATCCGCGCATCCCTGCCGATCACTCGATCGAGGCGGTGATCGGCCTTTCCGGCGTGCATTACCACCTGGCCGGGCGCGTGGATTTCGACAGCCTGCTGCGCGACCTGCGCGGCATCGAAGCCAGTTTCGACGACCGCGCCGGCTGGGCGGCGGCGGCGGCGGACACCTCGCGGATGCGCGCCACCGTGCTGGCCCGCGCGATGGATCAGAGCCTGGGCGGTTACCGCCTGCGCTGGGAGAACAGCGAAGCGGTACGCGCGCGCATCGGCGAGGTGATCGGCCTTTCGGTGCCCTACGACAACGGCGAGCGCAACTGGATGGTCGGCATCGTGCGCTGGCTTCGCTACGACGGCGACGCCATGGATGCCGGCATCGATCTGATCGGCCACCGCGCCCACGCCGTCGGCGTGCGTCCGCTCGACGATGGCGGCCACCGCTCGCCGGTGCGCGCCATCGAGTTCGCCGATCCGCTCGAAAACGCGGGCCATGGGGGGCTTCGCCTGCTGGTGCCTTCCGTATTCGCTGCGGAAGAGGGGGCGCGTATCGAGATATCCAGGTCGCCGGACGCCGCGGATTTCGACGAAACCGGCCCCCAGGTGTATCTGTGCGTGCCTGCGGGCGTGGAAGAAAGCACCGGCGATTACCTTGTGCTGTCAGCGATGACGCATACCGCCTGATCCAGCCGCGATTCCCCACATGAACCAGCCCCCTTCCCAAGCCGCGCCAGCGCCACGCCGTCGCGCCCATGCCACACGGATCGGCGGCGTCGCCATGGGCGGCGATGCGCCGGTCGTCGTGCAATCCATGACCAACACCGATACCGCGGACGTGGCTTCCACCGCAAAACAATGCGCGGAACTGTGGCGCGCGGGTTCGGAACTGGTGCGCATCACCGTCAATACCCCGGAAGCCGCCGCTGCGGTGCCGCGCATCCGCGACAAGCTCGCGTTGATGGGCGCCGAGGTGCCCCTGATCGGCGATTTCCATTACAACGGCCATATCCTGCTGGCGCGCGAACCGGCCTGCGCCGAAGCCCTGGCCAAGTACCGCATCAATCCGGGCAACGTCGGCTTCGGGCGCAAGCGCGACACCCAGCTCGCCACGCAGATCGAATTCGCCATCCAGTACGGCAAACCGGTGCGGATCGGCGCGAACTGGGGGTCGCTCGACCAGGAACTGGCCACGAAGCTGATGGACGAGAATGCGGCCCGCGCCGAACCCTGGGATGCGGTGGCGGTGCTGCGCGAGGCGCTGATCCGCTCCGCGCTGGATTCCGCCGCGCGCGCCGTGGAGCTGGGCCTGCCGGCCGAAAGGATCATCCTCTCGTGCAAGGTCAGCGGCGTGCAGGATCTGATCGCGGTCTACCGCGACCTGGCGACGCGCTGCGATTATCCGCTGCACCTGGGTTTGACCGAAGCCGGCATGGGATCCAAGGGCATCGTCGCGTCGACGGCGGCGATGGCGGTGCTGCTGCAGGAAGGCATTGGCGACACCATCCGCGTGTCGCTGACGCCGGAACCCAACGGCGATCGCACGCGCGAAGTGATTGTCGCGCAGGAGATGCTGCAGACCATGGGCCTGCGCTCGTTTGCGCCGCTGGTGATTGCCTGTCCGGGCTGCGGTCGCACCACCAGCACGGTATTCCAGGAACTGGCCGAC
>CAZHXV010000155.1:0-7671 GCA_964536455.1 uncultured Aquimonas sp. | reverse complement strand
GGCTTCAACAACCCGCAGGTGGAGACCAACCGCTTCTCGCTGCGGCGTGAACTGCTGCGCATTCCCGGTGGCCCGGAGGGCGATGCTGCATGGCGCATGGCGCTCAAGTCGGCGCGGGTCGAAAACCTCTGGGCCGTGCCGGAGTTCCGCCGCTACGCGCGCCCGTTCGCGCCCGAGAGCGCCGGGCCGCAGCCGGGGCTGGTGATCGAGTTCGACAGCAGCGTCGTCTCCGGCCTCAACTTCTTCGGCTGGGAACTCGGGCCGAACGACAGCAGCTACGACTCCAGCCAGTTCGCCACCCGCATCCGTTCGGTCGGCGCCTGGTTCGCAGGCTACGCCGGCCTGCCGCTGGCGGACGATCCGCGCGTCTATCTGTTCCCGGTTGGCGCGGACGTGCTGCGCGCCCCGGGTGCGAACGATTTCGCCACGCGCGAATGGCAGGTCGTGGATCAGGCCATTCCGGTGCCGTTCCAGATCGGCTCCAGCCAGATCAACAACTACGCCTGGAACCCGTTGCAGAGCCTCAACGGCGCCGCCACCGAACTGCGCCGCTACGCCCGCTTCCGCGCCTACAACTACGCCGAGCCGTTCAACGACGGCGAGGTGATTGCCGACAGCCGCCTGGTCGGCCGCTCGGTCTGGAACCGCAAGTGGGTGCTGATCGTTCCGGGCGAAACCCTGCTCAACGACGCCGACGCCGGACTCGACGCCTTCATCGATGGGCGAACCATTCCCGGCACGAGCGAGCGCGACGGCGACGGCGTGGACGACATCCACATCTTCTTCAAGACCTACGCCTACTCCGGGCAATGATCGAGGCAATGAACATGAGCACGATCCGCCAATGGCTCGTTTCCTCGATGCTGGCGCTGTGCGTTTTCGCGCAGGCGTCCGCCACGGTCGGAAATCCCGATCACACGCTCTACGGCGCGGTGTCGATCTTCGGCCAGCCCGCGCCCGAAGGCACGCTGGTCGAACTGCGCAGCGCGCGCGACGGCGCGGTGCTGGCGAGCTACAGGCTCGGTGGCGATCCGCGCCTGGATGGCCGCTTCGCGCTGCGCATCCCGATGGACGACGCGGGCGGCCGGGTCGAAGGCCGTTCGCGGCCCGGCGATCCGGTGCGCGCCTTCGTCGCCGGCCGCCTCGCGGCGGAAACCACGGTCGGCGCGGAAGGCGAGGCGGTGGAACTGGTGCTCGATCCGGGCAACATGGGCAACATCCCCACGCTCGACGTGCCGAACGTTTCCATGTTCGAGGGCCAGAGCGGCAGTTCGGCGCTGAACTTCACCGCGAGCCTGAGCGAAGCGGGCGACGAAGCCGTGACGCTGCACTGGGCCACGGCGGAAAACGATTCGGCCATCGGCGGCGTGACCTGCTCGCCGGGCGTGGACTACCGCAACGCTTCGGGCGACGTGACCATTCCCGTTGGCGCGACCACCGCCACGTTCGCGGTGCTGGTCTGCGGCGATACGCAGGTCGAAGCCGACGAAACCTTCGTCGTGGAAATCTCCGGCGTCGCCAACGCCCTGGCCGCGCGCAGCCAGATCGTCGCCACGATCGTCGACGACGAGGACGCGCCGGAACTTTCCATCGACGATGCCAGCGCCGCCGAACCTTCGGCGGGCAGCGCGCCCCTGGCGTTCACTGCACGGCTCTCGCACACCGCCGCCTTGCCGGTGAGCTTTGCGTGGAACACCTCCGAGCTCACCGCGACGGCGGACGTGGACTACGTCGAAGCCAGCGGCACGGCGACGATTCCGGCGGGGCAGTTGTCCACGACGATCTCGGTCGCCTTGCTGGCCGATGCGGAAATCGAGCCGGAAGAACAGTTCGCGCTCCAGCTCGGCGCACCCGCCAATGCACTGCTCGCCGACAGCGAAGCCATCGGCACGATCCGCGCGCCAGGTTCCGGTCCGGCGCTGGAACCGGAAGACACGGTGCGCGGCGGGCCGGGCGGCATTTCCGCCTTGCTGCAACCGGTCGCCATCGCGCTCGATCCCGATGGCCGCCATGCCTATGTGCTGGCGCGCGGTTCGGATGCGGTCTTGCAGTTCGCGCGCGGCCTCGATGGGCGGCTTGCGTTCATGCGCGCCTACGACGCGCAAAGCGCCGGTTTCGATCTCGCCCTGCTCGATGGCGTGTCGGACCTGCGCATCAGCGCCGACGGCACGCGCCTGTTCGTCGCCGCCGAGGACAGCCACGCCATCACGCTGCTGGCGCGCGATCCGATCAACGGCGACCTGACCTTCGTTTCCTCGCTGCGCGAAGGCGATCCCGACGTCGCCAAGAACGTCGCCGCCGGCCTGCAATACGCGAGCGCGCTGGCCCTGTCGCCGGACGATGCCTTCCTCTACGTCGCCAGCCGTCGCGGCGACAGCCTCGCGGCCTACGCGATTTCGCCGGAAGGCCGATTGAGCTTCGTCGAAGTCGAACGCCACGGCATCAACGATCCCACCGATCCCGGCCCGTCCGTGACGCAGATGGACGGGCCTTCGGGTCTCGTGGTGTCGCCCGATGGCGCGCAGGTCTATGTCTCGGCGCAGGTCAGCGGCGCGCTGGCGGTGTTCGCGCGCGGCGCGGACGGGAAACTCTCGTTCGTGCGCGCCCACGTCGATGGCGCGGCGGGCGTGGATGGCCTGGGCGGCGCGTCCTCGCTCGTGCTCGGCCCGGGCGGCGCGCAGCTCTACGCGACCGGCGCGAACGACAACGCGCTGGCGCGCTTTGCACGCGGCGGCGATGGCGCGCTGACGTTCCAGGCGCAGATGCGATCCGGCGAAAGCAATCTCACCGGCCTTTCCGGCGCGCGCGCATCTGCCGTCGCACCGGACGGCAGGCAACTGTTCGCCACCGGTTACGCCGACCATAGCCTGGTCGTATTCGATCGCGATGCCGATGGCGCGTTGTCGCACGCGCAAACCGTGTTCGACGGGCAGGAAGGCGCGGCCAGCCTCGCTGGCCCGGTCGCGCTCGCGGCCAGCGGCGACGATCTGCACCTGTACGTGGTGGCCGAACAGGGCAACGCCATCGTGCAATTCCGCCGCCCGGCGACCGTGCTGGCCGAATACACGCTGACCTATGCCTCCGGCCTGCATGGCCGCATCGCCGGACAAGTGCTGCAAACCGTGCCGCCCGACGGCGACGGCAGCGCGGTGCTGGCCGTGCCGGACGTCGGCTATGCCTTCCTGCGCTGGAGCGATGACCGCACCGACAACCCGCGCATCGACACGCAGCTTCAATCCAACCTGCACGTCACCGCCGTGTTCGCGACCGCGCGCCACACGCTGCGCTACGCCGCCGGCGAGCATGGCCAGGTGCAGGGAAATGCCGAGCAGCAGGTGCTGTATGGCGGCAGCGGCACGCCGGTGCTGGCGGTGCCGGACCCGCATTTCGCCTTCCAGCAATGGAGCGACGGCCGCACCGACAACCCGCGCACCGATACCGTGGTGACGGCCGACCTGGACGTGGCCGCCGAATTCGTGCGCGTCGATCCCGAAGTGGCGCTTTCCATCTCCATCGACAACGAGCGCGAGATCAGCCTGGAAGGCGACGAGGTGCTGTACCGCATCGACGTGCGCAACGACAGCGGAATCGCGGTGCCGGGCGTTGCGGTCGGCGCGATCCTGCCCGATGCGCTGCTCGGCGCGGCCTGGGAATGCAGTGCGGCCGAGCCGGGCATCTGCGCACCGCCCGAAGGCATGGGCGATGTCGCCGTGCTGCTCGACCTGCCGCCGCAGTCGGTCGCCACCATCCTGCTGACCGCGAAGATCGGCGCCTTCGACGGCATGCTGCACGTCACCGCCACGCTGACCGTTCCCGACGGCTATGACGACACCGATCCCGACGACGACAGCGATACCGACTCGGACAGTGTCGGGGGCCTGTTCCGCGATGGGTTCGAGGGGGCGGTGCCGGAGTGACCGCTTTTGCTCTTGTGGAGCATTCCGCCGCCCGGGTAAGGCCGAAGGCCGCACCCGAGTGCGCTGCGCTTACCCAGGCTACGGGATTGCGCGGGAAGCCGTTTCAGCGAATCGCGAATCACGGTGCCAAAGACGGCTGGACGTTCATGGCTCCGTCGCCACCCGCACCACCGGATAAAGATTCAGCCGCGCATCGAACGAGGGCGAGCGGCGGTAGAAGAAATCCAGCCGCGCATAGGCGTTGCCGGCGAAGGTCGGGTCTTCCAGGCGTTGGTTGAATTCCTCGCGCAGCGCGGAATCCCCGGCCAGCATTTCGCGCGCGACGGCTTCGGCCACGTAGGGCTCCATGTATTCCTTCTGCTCGAACGCGCCGGAAAATTCGCCCCAGGCCGCATACGAATCCGGCGCCTGCGGTTCCAGCAAGGCGGCCACCAGGCGTGCCTTGGGCTGGGCGAACGGCACGAACAGCGCGCCTTCACCGAACGATACGGTTTCCGGCTTCCACGCGCCTTTCAGTTCCACGCGCTGGTGGCCTTCGACCGGGCGCGGCGCGAAGTTGGCTTCATCGGCGCGGAAGGTTTCGGCGGCCAGTTCCGGCAGCGGCGTTTCGATGCGGCGGAAGCCGATGCCGTGAACCGCGAGTTTTTCCGCAAGCTGCGCGGCGAAGGCGGCGGGCACCAGATAACCGCCGTGCGGGGCTTCGATGCTGAGGCTTGGCGCGATGACGTCGCGCAGCGGCAGCTTCCAGATCGCAGGTTGGGTTTCGTCGTAGCGCGTCATCAGCGCGCCGGAAATCTCCGATGGCGTGCGGGTGTAGGCATAGCCACGAAAATCGACCTGGCGCGCCTCGGGCTTGGCCTCGAACGCCAGCGGCAGCGGGCTGCCGCCGAGCCTGGCTGCGGCTTCGTCGGCGGCCTTCGCGGCGGCGAGCCATTGCCCGCCGTGCCGCGCGGCCTGTTCCAGCGTGGCGATGATGGTGTTGCGCGTGATCCGCACCCGCACCGGGTATTCCTTCCACGAATGGGTTTCCACCAGCATCCCGAAACGGTTGCGCAGCCAGTAGTAGCCAGTGGAAAAGCGCGGTGGGGAGATGCCGTCGGTGAAGCCGGAGGCCGGGTCGTCGTATTTGTCGAAGCTTGGGTAGAAATCCAGCGGCAGCGAACCCTGCTTGCGCAGCGCGGCCAGCAGCGCATCGCTCAGCGCCTGCCCATGCCGTGCAAGCGCGGCATCGCCGACGTGGCGCGGTTCGATCTGGATGGAAATGTCGTGCTCGAACTGCGCGCCGTCGGTGGCGTGCAGATCCACGGTCAGGATCGGGTCCCAGCGGTTCCCCAGCGCCAGCATCGCCTGCATTTCCGGGCTGTCGGCCTTGGCGTAATCGCGGTTGAGGTTGTAATTCTGCGCCGTGGTGCGCCAGCCCATTTCTTCCGGGCCGCGCTGGTTGGGGCGATTCCAGTGCCCGAAGCGTTCGTGCCCATCGACGTTGAACACCGGCACGAACAGCATCACCGTCTTTTCCAGCGCATCGCCGCCAGCCTCGCTGTCGAGCAACTGCCGCAACGCGAGGAACCCGGCATCCTTGCCATCAATTTCCCCGGCATGGATGCCGCCTTGGAACTGCACTACCGGAAGGTTCCTTTCGCGCGCGCTTTGCGGATCGAGCGCGCCGCTCCGGCTGACCACCAGTACCTTCATGGGCCGGCCCTCGGGCGTAGTGCCGAAGGTTTCGCAGCGCACCGCCCCCGGATAGCGCTGCGCGAAGGCATCGCACAGCGCGAGGGTTTCGGCATAGCGACCGGTGCGGACGAAGCCGGAGCGTTCGGCTTCGGTCGTCAAGGGCGCATCGGCATGGGCGGGCAGGGCGGCGGCAAGTGCGAGGGCGGCGGCGAGCAGGACGGGGCGCATGGCGGTTCCGGCATTGGGAAAAGCGCCATCGTAATGCTGCGGCAGCTTGCAGTATCGTGCCGTTCCTCATGCCCATGCCGGAGTCTGCCATGCCTCGCCGCCCGTACCTCGTCGCCGCTGCCCTTGCCGCCTTGACGGGCAACGCCGCCGCCGAACCGAAGAAGTTCGAGATCGATTCTGCGCATACCTATCCGAGCTTCGAGGCCGACCACATGGGCCTGTCGGTGTGGCGCGGCAAGTTCAACAAGACGTCCGGGGTCATCGTGCTGGATCGCGAAGGCGAAACCGGCGAGGTCGAGGTCACGGTGGATATCGCCAGCGTCGATTTCGGCCACGACGGCATGAACGAGCACGCCGTGAAGGACGACATTCTCGACGCCGCGCAATTCCCCACGGCGACCTACAAGGGCAAGCTCAGCCACTTCGTCGAAGGCGAACCCACGCGTGTGGAGGGCGAGCTGACGCTGCATGGCGTCACGCAACCGCTGGAGCTTTCCATCGGCAGCTTCGCCTGCATCGCCGAGCACCCGTTCTACAAGAAGGAAGTCTGCGGCGCGGACGCCGTGGGCAGTTTCAAGCGCAACGCCTTCGGCATCACCGCCGGGCAGGCACACGGTTTCGACATGACCGTACTGGTGCGCATCTCGGTGGAAGCCAAAGCGGAATGACCGTCGTCACGCCCGGGATTCGTTCAAATCGGCGTAGGGCGGGGTTCGCCTCCGGTTCAACCCACCCTATGCCTCAGGGGGCCGTGTGGAAGCCGCTGATACAATCCGGCCGGTCGTTTCATGGCAAGGAAACCCATCCCGGTGGCGCGCGCGCAAGCTGACAACCCGATTCCGCAGGCTTCCGGACGCTCGATCTGGCGCGAGAGCCTGATCCTGCTGGTGGTGCCGGTGCTGCTGTACCTGCTGGCCTGTCTGGTGAGTTACCACGGTGAGGATCCAGGCTGGTCGCATGCGGGCAGTGTTACCGGCCCGATCCGCAATTTCGGCGGCGTGGCCGGTGCGTACCTGGCGGACATCCTGCTGTCGTTCTTCGGCATCGGCGCCTATGCGGTGCCGCTGTTCGCGGCGCTGATCGTGTTCGTGGCGCTGAAGCGGCGCGATGCGGACGAAGAAAATCCGCTGACGCCGGCCCTGCGGCTGATCGGCGTGTTCGCGCTGCTGGTGGGCGTGGCTGGGCTGGCGCACCTGAACCCTCCCGGATTCGCGGCCGATCTGCCGGTCGGGGCGGGCGGCCTGCTCGGGCAACTGGTCGGGGCCACGCTGGAGCGCGGCTTCGGGTATCTGGGCGCGGCGTTGTTCGCGCTGGTGCTGCTTCTGGTTGGCATCACGCTGGCGACCGGGCTTTCCTGGTTCGCGCTGATGGACTGGATCGGCAGGAAGGTGCTTTCCCTCGGCAGCCTGTTCGCGCGCAAGGCGCAGGAAGTGAACGAGTGGCGCGAGGTGCAGGCCGCCAAGGCCGAGCGCGAGGAAACCCGGCGCGAGGAGAAGGTGAAGCGCGCCAGGCGCGAGCCGGTCAGGATCGAGCCGGCACCGCTGCCGGTGGAAAAGAGCGAGCGCGCCCATCGCGAACAGCAGATTCCACTGTTCGCCGCCGCCGTGGCCGAAGGCGGCCTGCCGCCGCTGTCGCTGCTGGACGAACCCAAGCCGCAGCCCAAGGGCTATTCGGACGAGGCGCTGGAGACGCTTTCGCGCCAGATCGAGTTCAAGCTCAAGGATTTCCGGATCGAGGCGCAGGTGGTCGGCGTCTATCCGGGCCCGGTCATCACGCGCTTCGAGATGGAGCCGGCGCCGGGCGTGAAGGGCAGCCAGGTGTCCAGCCTGGACAAGGACATCGCGCGCGG
>CAZHXV010000154.1:1317-7727 GCA_964536455.1 uncultured Aquimonas sp. | reverse complement strand
TGGGGCGCGATCGGCGCGCGCACCACGGAAAGCCAGGTGCATCGGGAACTGGCCTCGGGCCTTTCCTGCCCGGTCGGCTTCAAGAACGGCACCGACGGCAACGTGCGGATCGCCGTGGACGCGGTGCAGGCCGCCGCGCACCCGCACCATTTCCTGGCCGTCACCAAGGAAGGCCGCACCGCCATCGCCGCCACGGCAGGCAACCGCGATTGCCACGTCATCCTGCGCGGCGGCAAACAGCCCAACTACGACGCGGTTTCCGTCAACGAAGCCGCGTCGGTGCTGGAAAAGGCCGGGCTTGCGCCGAACCTGATGATCGACGCCAGCCACGCCAACAGTTCCAAGAATCCGGAGAACCAGCCGAAGGTGATCGAAGACATCGCCGGGCAACTGGAAAACGGCGAGCGCCGCATCGTCGGCGTGATGGTGGAAAGCCATCTGGTCGCCGGCCGCCAGGATCTGGTCGCAGGCCGCGCGCCGACCTATGGCCAGAGCATCACCGATGGCTGCATCGGCTGGGAGGATTCGGTCGCGGTGCTCGAACGCCTCGCGGCGGCAGTGAGGGCACGGCGTGCGTTGCCGTTGGACGAGGCGGCGGCTTGAACCGGCTTGGCTTATAGTCGTCAACCACTCACGCAGGCGATGTTCGATGATTATCGGGAACCTCGAAACACCATCGTCGCTCCCGCGAAGGCGGGAGCCTGGTGACTCCATTTCCCCAATGGGGCGCCTCGTAAACCTTGTCTTTGCTCGTCATTCCCGCCTTCGCGGGAATGATGGCAGTTTTTCGAGGTGCCCAATGGCCATTCCGAGCAGCCTCATCCCCGCATTGGCGCTGGCGCTCGCCGCCTGCGGCCCGTCCGCCGAACCACTGACAGGTTCCGTCGCAACACCGGCTGAAACCACGCAGACCGCGCCTGTTGCGGTATCCGGCGTTTCCGCGCCGCACGGCGCACCGGCGCCGGCGGTGGCATCGAAGGTCGAAATCAAGGAAATCGCCAGGGGATTGGCCTTTCCGTGGGCGCTGGCCTTCCTGCCCGATGGCCGAATGCTGGTCACCGAGCGGCCCGGCACGATGCGTTTCATTGCTGCCGATGGAGCGCTTTCCGCACCGCTTGCCGGCGTTCCGGATGTTTATGCGAACGGGCAGGGTGGCCTGCTTGATCTCGCGCTCGCGCCTTCGTTCGCACAGGATGCGACGATTTTTTTCAGCTACGCCGAAGCCGGCGAGGGCGGTCTGGCGGGCACGGCGCTGGCAAAGGCAAGGCTCGCCGATACCCGTCTCGAAAACGTCGAAGTCCTCTTCCGGCAGGAACCGAAACTCTCACAAGGCGGCCACTTCGGTTCGCGCATCGTGTTCGATGGGCAAGGCCATCTGTTCCTCACCCTGGGCGAGAACCAGCAGCGCCCCACGGCGCAGAAACTCGATCATCTGCAAGGCAAGATCGTGCGGCTGAACCTCGACGGCTCCATTCCCGCGGACAACCCGTTCGCGGGCCGCGAAGGCGCACGGCCGGAAATCTGGAGCTACGGCCATCGCAATTCGCAGGGCGCGGCGCTGCATCCGGCCACGGGCCAGCTATGGATGAGCGAACACGGCCCGCGCGGCGGGGATGAGATCAACCTGCCGCAACCCGGAGCCAACTACGGCTGGCCGTACGCCACCTTCGGCATCAACTATTCCGGCGAGCCGATTCCCGAATCGGTCGGCACCCAGATCGAAGGCGCGGAATTGCCGCGGTATTACTTCGAGCGCTCGCCCGCGCTCTCGGGCATGGCCTTCTACTTCGACGACCGCTTCCCGCCCTGGCAAGGCAGCCTGTTCCTCGGTGGCCTGGCCTCGCGCGATCTGATCCGGCTGCAACTGGACGGCGAAAAGGTGGTCGTGGAAGAACGCCTGCTCGGCAACCTGGGCGCACGCATTCGCGACGTGCGCACCGGGCCGGATGGATTCCTTTACGTGTTGACCGACGAGGCGGATGGGAAGCTGCTGCGGATTGGCCTTGTGCCGTAGCGGCCCGCGTCATGCGGCAAACGCCGCATACGCCGGAAGGATGTGCAATGCGCTGAGCGGCGCGACGGGAACGTGGTATGGCCCGGCCGGTTCGACCCAGGCCAGTTCCTCGATTTCCGCCTGCGCCTGCGGAACGCCCTGGATCGAACAGGCATAGGCCTGCGCCCTAACCCTGCGGCCGGGCTCGTTGACGGCGGCAGCTTCGAATCCGCCCAGATGGGTGGCACTGGAAACCTCCAGCCGCACGCCCAGTTCTTCGTCCAGTTCGCGCGCCAGTGCCGGCAGTGGATCCTCGCCCGGCTCGATCTTGCCGCCGGGCTGGATGAAGATGGACGAAGCGCGCTTGCGGACGAGTAATATCTGCCCTTGGGCGTTGGCGATCACTGCGGCGACGGTCAGGATCGGCGGCATGGATCAGGGCCTCACATCCAGCGGCCAGCGATAGCGCACCGTATAACGCAGCGTGGTTTCCCCTTCGGCGGGAATGGTGACATCGAAGCGGATGCTTTGAGCATCCTGCTTCTCCCATTTGGCGCTGGTTTCCACGATTTCCCAATCCTGCCAGCGTGGCAGGGCTTCGGTGAGGCGCATGGAAACCGCGTCGCGCTTGGCGTTCTTGAGCTTGAATTCGACGGTTTCGGTGAGGCTCAGGCGGTCGTCGGCGAGCCGGAAATCCCGAGCGGTGCGGGTGGCGGAAAGATCGAAGGCTTCGCCCAGTTCCAGCCGCACGTCCTGGTTCGCCGCTGTGTGCGCCAGACGCGCCTCGCCGAGCAGCGAGCGGCCCGCCGCATCGTGCTGGAACACGCGCACGCGGCCAGCGGGCAACGGCGCGCCGAGGCCGGCGGCCTTGCTGTTGGCGAACGTCAGCGTGGTATTCACCGGCAGCGTGGTTTCGCCATTGCCCGGCTGCACCTGCGGCCGCGCCGGGCGATACCCGGCATAGCCGGATTGCACTTCGTAACGGCGTGTGCAGGCGGCGTTTTCGATGGCGTCGATCAGGGGCACGCGCTGCACGCTGCCGTCGGGCAGTTCGACGCTGCCCTTGAGCGGATAGGCGTGGTATTCGCCCGAATCCACCGGCTCGGGCGCGGCGTCGTACATGGCTCCGCTGACGGACATGCTTTTCATCATGGCCTGCGCGGGCGGCGGCGGAGCCTGCCGAACCTGATTCGGATTGCCCGCCACCAGCGTCAGCAAGGCCGCATCGAAGCCCACGCCGGAGCGGTTCACCACCTGCGCCGCGCCTTCCAGCGCCATGCGGCAGTTCTGCTTCGCATCGGCCAGCACGAGGGTGTATTCGGCATTCCAGGCCAGCCCGCCGGTGGCGTAGTCGAGCTGGAAGCGCTCCTTGCCCGCGCTGGGCGCATTCACCTGCCAGCGCAGCGTCGGGCGCGTGGCCAGGCCCTCGGGCAGGGCGGGAAGCTCGAAACCGACGTAGCTGGCCAGCACGCGGATGCGGCCATCGTCCTGTTTCAACGTCAGGCCGTTGCCGGCGGAAAGCAGCACGCCCTCGATACGCCGCAACGCACTGCCATCGCCCTGTTCCACGACCACGCGCTGGCCGATGGCGCGGCGCAGCAGTTCATCCTGCCCGGCGAGCGCGAAGTCGTAACGCTGGGCGCCGACGTTCGCCTTCCCGCCGGTGGAGGCGAACTGCACCGTACCGGTATCCAGCGCCAGCGGCAGCCGGTCGAAATCCAGCACGTTGCCGCCTTGCTTCAGGGTGAAATCCAGCGCTTGCGACACCAGCGCCAGCCCCGGCATCCCTGGCCCGGCATAGGCCTGGGAAACCGAATCGAAATCGCCGGAATACAGCGTGATGGTGGTGTCGCCTGCGGTTGCGGACATGCTCGTGACTGCCATTGCCAGGGCGGCGGAAAGAAGGGAAGGGCGCATGGGAAAACTCCTCGCGGTGGGGTCGTATGATAGGGCGCATGAACGCGATCATCCGGAAAACAGGGTTGGGGCTGGCGTTACTGGCGTCGGGTTGGGTTCAGGCGGCCGAACCGGCTGATGCGCCGCCGGTTCGCGCCGAGCATGGCTGGATACGTTCCGCGCCTGCGGATTCGCCGGTGCGCGCCGGTTATCTGGAACTGGTCAACGACGGCAAAGGCAACATCGTCCTTGATGCCGTGGCTTCGCCCGCTTTCGGTGCCGCGGAAATCCACGAAATGCGGGACGTGGATGGCGTGGCGCGGATGCGCCGGCTCTCCAGGCTCGATCTTCCGCCGGGCGAACGGGTGCGGCTGAAACCCGGCGGCATCCACCTGATGCTGTTCCGCCCGATCGAACCCTTGCCGGATGGAACGCAGGTGCTGGTGGAACTTTCCGGCCCCGATGGCGCGAGGATTTCCGCCACGCTCACGGTGGGCGACCCATGAGCCGCCACGACCCGCGCATCGACGCCTACATCGCAAAGGCCGCCGAATTCGCCCGACCCATCCTGGAAGCGGCGCGCGACCGGGTGCATGGAGCCAGCGTGGAGATCGAGGAAACCATCAAGTGGGGCATGCCCACCTTCATGTATCGCGGAAAAATCCTCTGCGGCATGGCGGCGTTCAAGCAGCACGCTTCGTTCGGTTTCTGGCAGCACGCCCAGGTACTGGGCGAAGGCGGGCCGCGCGAGGGCATGGGCAGCTTCGGCAAGATGACGAAGCTGGCGGATCTGCCATCGAAAGCGAAACTGCTGCCGCTGCTGAAGAAGGCGATGGCGTTGATCGACGCAGGCACAGCTTCCCCGGCCAGGCGCAAAGCCACGCCGAAACCGCCACCCCGCACACCGGACGAGCTGGCCGCGGCCCTGGCTGGAAACGAGGCCGCCCGCCGCGCCTTCGAGGCGTTTGCGCCCAGCCACCGGCGCGAATACATCGAATGGATCGCGGAAGCCAAGCGCGAGGAAACCCGTGCGAAGCGCGTGGCGCAGGCGCTTGAGTGGCTGGCCGAAGGCAAGCAGCGGAACTGGAAATACCAGAATTGCTGACCCTGACGGCCTGGCGATTCAGGCCTGCGCGTGCTTGCGCGAAAACACCACGCCGAACCCCGGTAGATGCAGGCGACGATTGACGAGACGGCCGGCGAGCAAGCCGTGGCCATCGAGGGCGTGTTCGGCCTGCGCATCGGGAATTTCCAGTTCCAGCGCTTCCCCGGTGGTATTGAACCAGGCGCGGAGGGTTTCGCCATCGAGCGTTCGTTCGATGGCGAGCACCGGCGCGTTGAGTTCGATCAAGCGGATGTCGCCATGCACTAGCGCCGGAAATCGTTTGCGCCAAGCCAGGAACTGGCGCACGCGATGCAGGGTGGAATCCGGTGCGGCAAGCTGATGCGCCACATTCAATGCGCGATGCTCGTCGGGTATCGGCAGCCACGGCGTTGAGGTACTGAAGCCGCCGTGGGCTTCGTCGTTCCACGGCATCGGCGTGCGGCAGCCGTCGCGGCCCTTGAAATCCGGCCAGAACGCGATGCCGTAGGGATCGCGCAGTTGTTCCAGGCCGATGTCCGCTTCGGTCAGGCCCAGTTCCTCGCCCTGGTAGATGCACATCGAGCCGCGCAGCGTGCAGGCCAGCGCGGTCAACATGCTGGCCGTGTGCGCAGGTGTTTCGCCCCGCGCCCAGCGGCTGGCCACTCGCGCCACGTCGTGGTTGGAGATGGCCCAGCAGGGCCAGCCGTCGATCATGTGCGCTTCCAGCGCTTCCACCGTGCGGCGGATGTGCTCGACGGAAAAATCGTCGGTCAAAAGTTCGAAGCTGTACCCCATGTGCAGGCGGCCCGGGCCGGTGTATTCGGCCAGCGTCGCCAGCGAATCCTCGGAGGAAATCTCGCCCAGCGCGGTCACGCCGGGATAGCGATCCATCAGCGCGCGCAGTTCGCGCAGGAAATCCACGTTCTCTGGCTGGGTGTTGTTGTACCAGTGGTACTGGTAGGCGTAAGGGTTGTCCGGGCTGAAGCCGCGCCCGGTACGCAGATGCGCGGGCTTGGCCGGGTTGTCGCGCAGTTGCCGGTCGTGGAAGCAGAAGTTGATCGCATCCAGCCGGAAGCCATCCACACCGCGATCCAGCCAGAAGCGCACGTTGTCCAGCGTGGCCTGGCGCACCTGCGGATTGTGGAAGTTGAGGTCGGGCTGGGAAGCCAGGAAGTTGTGCAGGAAGTATTGCTGGCGGCGCGGCTCCCATTGCCAGGCACCGCCACCGAACAGCGACAGCCAGTTGTTGGGCGGTCCGCCGTCCTCGCGCGGATTGGCCCAAACGTACCAATCCGCCTTCGGATTGCCGCGGTTCGAGCGGCTTTCGCGGAACCAGGCGTGCTGGTCGGAGGTATGGCTGAGCACCTGGTCGATGATGACCTTGATGCCCAGCCGGTGCGCCCTGGCGACGATGGCATCGAAATCGGCCAGCGTGCC
>CAZHXV010000154.1:0-1307 GCA_964536455.1 uncultured Aquimonas sp. | reverse complement strand
GACATCGCGGTAGTCGGCGATGTCGTAGCCGAAATCGGCCATCGGCGAGCGGAAGAACGGGGAAATCCACACCGCATCCGCGCCCAGGTCGGCCACGTACTCCAGCCGCGAGAGGATGCCGGGCAGATCGCCGACGCCGTCGCCGTCCGAATCCTGGAAGCTGCGTGGATAGATCTGGTAGATGATGGCGCCGCGCCACCAGGGATCGTTGCTCATGGCACGCACTGGAAGATGAGTGCGAGGCAGCTTAACTGCAACATTCCGGGCCGGATGACGACCTGCGGCAGCCGCATACGTATTCATCGCCAACGGCGGCCCCGCCGTGCCGCAAGGCAGGATCCAGGAACCGGACGGGCCGCCCGTTGCCCGGCGGCCGTGCGATCAGGGCTGCGGCGCTGCCGACCCGTAATCGGCGTAGGATTTTTCCTCGACGTAGGCCGAACCCAGCGCCAGGTTGATCTCCCGCTTGATGCGGGCGCGTTCGTCGTTCTCGAAATAAACGCTGCGCGCCAGCTTCACGAAAACCTCGTCGAACGCCTGGGCGCGTTCCTTGTCGCGGATATCGTCCTCGATGACCCACAGCCGCTCGTTCACCGCCTTCAGTCGCGCGCGGGCGCTTTCGATGTCGATCTTCGACGCCGGATGTGCCGCCCAGGTGGCATCGAGCGCCTCCAGCTCCTTCATCACGTTGGCGCGCTTGGCCGCATCGGCGATGCGTTCGGCCTTGATTTGCAGGATGGCGATCTTGTCGAGCAGTTCGCCGAAGGACACCGGCACCAGGATTTCGGACATCGCGCACTCCGCAGGATGGAAGGAAGGCGACAATTCTACCGGCCCGGCGCATGACAAGGCGGGGCGGGGCTGGGACAATGCGCGTTCTCGTCTGGAACCGTGGCCCGGCGGTTCAAGGCGCCGGTCTTGACGGCGCAGGCCGAAGGCCGGAGCGAACATCGCCGCGGGCGAGTGTCGAACCGGCGAGCGGGTGAACAACCAGTATCAGGAAGGGTGGCCGAGCGGTTTAAGGCACCGGTCTTGAAAACCGGCGAAGGGAAACCTTCCGTGGGTTCGAATCCCACCGCTTCCGCCAGATTCCGCGCCGGGCAATGTTTTCGGCATTGCCCGGCGCGATGAATCGGCGGCTCACACCGCTTCGAAAATCCCCGCCGCGCCCATGCCGGTGCCGATGCACATGGTCACCATGCCGTACTTCTTGTGGTGGCGGCGCAGGCCGTGGACGATCGTGGCGGTGCGGATCGCGCCGGTGGCGCCCAGCGGGTGGCCCAGGGCGATGGCGCCGCCCAGCGGGT
>CAZHXV010000153.1:0-7757 GCA_964536455.1 uncultured Aquimonas sp. | reverse complement strand
ATCTGGGCTGGGTGGATGCCGCGCTGCGCCACCGCGCGCGGACGCTGTGGATCGCCTTTGCGCTGTTCGTCGCATCGCTGATGCTGGTGCCGCTGATCCCGGCCACCTTCATTCCCGCTTCGGACTTGCGCCAGAGCAATCTGAGCCTGGAACTGCCGCCCGGCACCACGCTGGAAGAAACCCTCGAGGTAGCCGAAGAGGCACGCGCACGGCTTTCCGACATCCGGGAATTGCGCCAGGTCTATACCACCGTGGGCAGCGCGCTCGACCTGGGCGACCCGGCCAAGACCGGCTTCGGCGAAACCCGAAAGGCCACGCTGATCCTGGATTGGGGCGATGGCTCCGAACGCAGCCGCCACCAGAAAACGCTGGAACGGGAAACCCGCGAACGGCTGGCGGGCCTGACCGGCGTTCGCATCAGCTTCATCAGTTCCGAACCGGGCGAGCAGATGCAACTGGTGCTGGCCGCCGACGACCCGCAGCGCCTCAACGAAGCCGCCGCCGCCGTCGAGCGCGACCTGCGCAGCATTCCGGGCCTGGGCGCGATCACCAGTTCCGCCTCGCTGCTGCGGCCTGAACTCGTCATCGAACCTGATCCGGTGCGCGCCGCCGAGCGCGGCGTCACCACGGCGGCGATCGCCGAGGCCGCGCGCATCGCCACGGCGGGGGATTTCGTGCAGCGCATGGCCAAGCTCAACCTGCCCGAGCGCCAGGTGCCGATCCGCGTCGGCTTCCCGCGCGCGGCACTGGATCGCCCGGAACTGGCCGGGCAGTTGCGCGTCATGGGCCGCGATGGCCCGGTCCCGCTTTCCGCCGTGGCGAACCTCCGCCTGGACAGCGGCCCGGCCGAGGTGGCGCGCTTCCAGCGCCAGCGCAACATCACGCTCACCGCCGAGCTCAACGGCCAGCCGCTGGGCGATGTGATGCAGAAAGTGCAGGAACTGCCCAGCGTGCAGCAGTTGCCCGAGGGCGTGAACTTCCTCAATGCCGGCGACGCGGAAATCTTCATCGAGCTGTTCGTCGGCTTCCTGCTTGCGATGGCGGCGGGGCTGGCCTGCATCTATGCCGTGCTGCTGCTGCTGTTCAACAACGGCTACCAGCCCATCACCATCCTCACCGCGGTGCCGCTGTGCGCGGGCGGTGCCTTCGGCGCGCTGCTGCTGACCCAGAGCGCGTTGTCGCTGCCCTCGCTGATCGGCCTTTTGATGCTGATCGGCATCGCCAGCAAGAACTCCATCCTGCTGGTGGATTACGCCGTCATCGCCGAACAGGAACACGGCCTGCCCCAGCACGATGCCCTCGTCGATGCCTGCCGCAAGCGCGCCCGCCCGGTGATCATGACCACGCTGGCGATGAGCGCCGGCATGTTGCCGGTCGCGCTGGGCTTTTCCGCCGATTCCAGCTTCCGCGCCCCGATGGCCATTGCCGTGATCGGCGGGCTGGCTACGTCCACGGTACTGAGCCTGATCGTCGTGCCCGCCGCCTTCACGGTGCTGGACGATGTGCGCGAATGGATCGCACACCGGTTCGGGCCGGCGCATCACGCATGAATTCAACGCCGGAACACGGCGCCAGCGGTTGCGAAGAAGCCCAGGCAACCTGACCTGGGCCACTTCACCGCCGGGTAGGGTTGCTGATGGCCTCGGGCCGCCCGAAACCCCCGGCCTGGGCCAGCCCGGGCTGTTCACGACAAACTGGCGACCGGGCCGGTTTTCGGCTATCCGCCGGCGATGCCGTCATGTCCGGGCCTGCCAGGATTCAGGGTTGGCCGAAGCATGTAGCCCGTCATCCCTCGGAGCCTATCGAGCCCATGCGTGAGTCCTGGGCGCATGCTTGCGATCGTTCGCACTTGCAAGGAAGGGACATCAGGGATCATGCGCAAGCGACTGATCATCATGAACGCACTGGCCAAAAGTGGGCGGCCGTGGTGCCGGCAGTTTGTGCAGACTTAACGCTCAAGACGGGTGGGTGCGGCCTGTGGGCGACCCAGCCCTTGAAGGTGAATGCGCAATAGAAAAGCTCGATGTCCGTGAATCCGGCCTCGCGCAGCAGGTCAACCTCCTGCCGTGGTGAAAGCAAGGGCAGACGCTCTTTGATCGCCGCGATGCTGCCTTGGGCCTGCGCCGTAGGTACACCGCCGGCCACAGCGAATGCCGCATTACGCGCGAGCCATCTGTCTCCGGCGGGAAATTCGCCGGGAAAGCTGTGATGCGCGACGACCAGGGGCGCTCCGGGCTTAAGCCGCGCGAGCATCTGCCTCAAAGCCTGCAGGCGTTCGGCGGGGGGTAGGAAATGCAGCGTCAGCAGGCAGGCTGCGCCATCGAAAGGCCCTGGAGGCGCGCTGTCGATATAGCCTTCGTGCAGGCACGCACGGAGCGCCAGGGGACCAAGGGTCGTGCGGGCGAGATCGAGCATCTCGGCGGATGGATCGATGCCATCGAAGCGCCAACCTGGCTGCATCTCGGCGAAGGTCTTCAGCTCCAACCCGCCGCCGGCACCGAGCACCAGAATGCGTGCGTCGCCAGGGGCCTGCTCGGCCAACAGAACGCCAGCCATCCTGTGCAAGTCCTGAAGGCCAGGCACGATTCTCGCGGCCCTATCGGCGTAGCCCGATATGGACGCGGGGCTGGAGAACGGGTTCATCGCATGCAGCCTTCCGCCTGCATGGGGGCCAGGGTTTCGGGCCAAAGCAGCGAACGGTGAACCTGGGCGCCCGCCATAGCGCCGCTGCCCACGGCCAGCGACACCGAATGGGGAGCCCGCGCCGCATCGCCGCAGGCAAAGACGCCGGTCACCGAGGTCTTGCTCTGGGCATCGGTGCGAACCTGCATGCTCATGCCCAAGGGCAGCTCTTCCAGCGCGCAGCCCAGCGCCTCGGCCAGCGGGCCGGAAGGAGACGTGCGCGTGGCCGTGAACAGGCCCGCAAAGCGTAGCCGCCGCCCGTCGGCCATCGCCACATCGGCATGTCCTTCGATCCTGCCTATGGGCACCTCCTCGATCGACACGCCCCGGCGCTCCAAGGCCGCCCTGGCCTCATGGCTCAGTTCCACTGCGCCATTGGCGAGCAGGGTCACATCACCCCAATCGGTGAGCAGCTCGGCCTGATGGATCGACATCGGGCCGGTACCCACGATGCCGATGCGGCCTTGCCCGAGCTCATGGCCATGGCAGTATGGGCAGTGGAAGACCATCTTGCCCCAGCGCTCGGCGAGCCCGTCGACGGCTGGGAGTTGATCGGCCACGCCGTTGGCCAACAGGATGCGGCCGCTTCGATACGATCCGCCGTCGGAGGCGGTGACAGTGAATTCATCCGCCTGTCCGGTAACGGTTCCGGCCCGGCCTTCAAGCCAAGCCAGCGTCGCATAGGCCTCGAGCTGGCGGCGCGCATTCGATGCGATCTCGCCCGGGGGCACTCCATCCTGACCGAGAAAGCCGTGCGAATGGCTGGCAAAGCGATTGCGCCGCTCGCCGGCATCGATCACCAGCACGTTCCGGCGCGCTCGCACCAGTTGCAGGGCCGCGGCCATGCCCGAATAGCTCCCGCCGATGATGATGACGTCGTACTGCATGCTCAATTCCTTTTGCGTCGTGCAATGGCATGCCGGCGCGCAAAGTCGGCGGCCAGATCCGCCAGGGTGATTTCCGAGAAACGCTTGAGCAGCAATGCCTCGGCCTCGGCAAACGTGCCTTCGAGCGCGGCATTCACCGATTGCTCGACCAGGCACCCCGGCGCTTCGTTGCGGTTGCCGATGGCAAACGTGGCCGGCTCGCCCAGCGCCGCATGCAGCTGGCGCAGGGTGACGGCGCTCAGGTCTGCATGGATGCGCCAGCCACCAGCGTGGCCGCGATCCGAAGTGACGATGCCCGCCTCTCGCAGATACCCCATGGTGCGCCGGACGACGACGGGGTTGGTGCCCAGGCATTGCGCCAAGGCTTCTGAGGTAATGGGGCCATCGTGCTCGGCCATGTGCAGAAGGGCATGCAGGACGGAAGACAGGCGGCTGTCGCGTTTCATGTAACTAATGATGTTTCATATCGAAGCCCGTGTCGACCCCGGCTTGGAATATGGATCCTATGGGGCCAACTGCGCTTGACATCCAAGACAGTTGTTCGCGCATCCTCCGGACCACGCGCTTTAGACCGAAACCACCCGCAGGCAACACGGCATCCGAACTGGATAACGAATCCGCTCGCGAGCGATGAAGGCGTATCTCGCCCGGATCCCTGGCGAAGACCAATTGCACGCCCGCACGGCCTTGTCCACACTGCTGCCGTGGCCCGGAAACGGGTCGGGAAGCGGGCGACGATGTGGAAACGGATGATCCTCTATGGCGCGGCGCTGGCGACCGGCACCCTGGCCCTGCAATGGCTCGATTACCAGCGTCTGGCCCGCGTATATCCGGGCGAGATCCATGTCTTCCTGATCGCGCTCGCCTTTCTTGCGCTGGGGCTCTGGCTCGGCGGGCGCGTCGCCGGCGCCGCGTCGAATCCCGTCCCGTTCGACGGCAATCCGAAGGCACAGGCCGCGCTCGGCATCAGCCCGCGCGAGCTGGCCGTGCTGCACGAGCTCGCCGCCGGACATTCCAACAAGGAAATCGCGCGCCGCCTCGACGTGTCTCCGAACACGGTAAAGACCCACGTCGCACGCCTGTTCGAGAAGCTCGACGCCAAGCGCCGCACCGACGCGATCCGGAAAGCGCGCGAGCTAGGCCTCGTACCCTGACATTTCCCGCCCCGCCGCAACCGAAGGCACGGCTCGCGGCGGAATTCCGGGCGATTCCGGCAGAATCACCCTTTCGGGCGATTGCCTGAACCGCCCACATCGGGGGTAGATGACGACTCCACATCCAACGGAGGCAACCCCATGCTGCGCAAAATCCTGTCCTACGGCCTGATCGCGGGCCTGATCGCCGGCGGCGTCGTGTCCGCCTTCGTCGTCTTCATGGGCAACCAGGCGGCCTTCGACTGGGGCATGGTCGTTGGCTACCTCAGCATGCTGGTGGCCCTGAGCGCCATCTTCGTCGCGATCAAGAAGCACCGCGACGACAACCTCGGCGGCGTCATCCGCTTCCTGCCCGCCTTCGGGCTCGGGCTCGGAATCAGCTTCGTCGCCGGCATCGTCTATGCGCTGGCCTGGGAAGCCACGGTCGCCCTCACCGGCATCGACTTCATCGGCCCGTACACGACCGCCATGATCGAACAGGAAAAAGCCAACGGCGTGAGCGGCGAGGCGCTGGCCAAATTCGTCGCCGAGATGGAGAAGCTGCGAACCGACTACGCGAACCCGTGGTTCCGCCTGCCGATGACCTTCACCGAAATCTTTCCGGTCGGCGTGCTGGTGTCGCTGATCTGCGCGGCGTTGCTGCGCAATGCGCGGTTTCTTGCGGTGAAGCGCGGCGGTTGAACGCTGCGCGCGTCGCTTGACGCGACCCCAGAACGAAACGGGCCGCATGACGCGGCCCGTTCGATTCGACATGCAGCGGAAGATCAGGCCAGATCGAACCGATCCAGATTCGCCACCTTCACCCACGCGGCCACGAAATCCTTGACGAACTTCTCCGCGCCGTCGGCCTGCGCATAGACCTCGGCGTAGGCGCGCAGGATCGAGTTGGAGCCGAACACCAGATCGTTGCGGGTGGCGGTGTATCTGGCCGCGCCGCTCTTGCGATCCTTGCCCTCGAAGGTTTCCCCATCCGTGGACGACCACACCGTGCCCATGTCCAGCAGGTTGACGAAAAAGTCGTTGGTGAGCGCGCCGGGCGTGTTGGTGAACACGCCGTGCGCGGAACCGTCCCAGTTCGCGCCGAGCACGCGCAGGCCGCCGACCAAGGCCGTCAGTTCTGGTGCGGTGAGCGTGAGCAGTTGCGCCTTGTCGATCAAAAGCGCCTCGGTCGGAATATCGGTACCGGCCTTCTTCCAGTTGCGGAAGCCATCGGCCACGCCTTCCAGGTACGCGAAGGACGGCACGTCGGTCTGATCCTGCGCCGCATCGACGCGGCCCGGTGCGAACGGCACCTCGACGGCGAAACCAGCGGCTTTCGCGGCGGTTTCCACGCCCAGGTTGCCCGCCAGCACGATCAGATCGGCCAGCGACAGCGCGGTCGAAGCCTTGATGCCTTCGATCCGGTACAGCGCGCCGACGGCGATCTTGTTGGCTTCCCAGCCGCGCTGCGGTTGCAGGGCGAGGCGCGCGCCGTTGGCGCCGCCGCGCTTGTCGCCGTAACGGTAGGTCGAGGCCGACGCCCAGCCCAGCGAGACGAGTTCGGCCACGGAGAGGCCCAGCTCGGCGATCTTGCCCTTGGCATCGGCCACGTCGCTTGCGGACGGCGCGGGGCCCGCCTTCGGCAGCGGATCCTGCCAGATCAGGTCTTCCTTCGGCGCTTCCGGGCCGAGGTAGCGCGCCTTCGGGCCCATGTCGCGGTGCGTGAGCTTGAACCAGGCGCGGGCGAAGGCTTCGTTGAAGGCCTGCGGATCGTCGAGGAACCTGCGGGAAATCTTGCCGAAGCCCGGATCGAAGCGCAGCGTGAGGTCGGTGGTGAGCATCGTGGGCTTGCGTTTCTTCGACGGATCGAACGGATCGGGAATGATCTCCGGCGCATCCTTGGCGACCCACTGGATCGCGCCCGCCGGGGAGCGTTCCTGTTCCCATTCGAACTTGAACAGGTTTTCGAAGAAGAAGTTGCTCCATTGCGTCGGGGTCTGGGTCCAGACGACTTCGATGCCGGAGGTGATCGCATCCTTGCCCGAGCCGCTGCCGAAACCGCTCGTCCAGCCCAGGCCCTGCTGTTCGATCGGCGCGGCCTCCGGATCCGGGCCGATGTGCGAGGCCGGGCCTGCGCCGTGGGTCTTGCCGAGGGTGTGGCCGCCGGCGATCAGCGCGACGATTTCCTCGTCGTCCATCGCCATGTTGCCGAAGGTGGCGCGGATGAAGGGCGCGGCGGAAAGCGGATCGCCACTGGCCTCCGGGCCTTCCGGGTTGACGTAGATCAGGCCCATTTCGGTGGCGCCGAGGTTGCTGCCGTTGAGCGACTCGGACTTGCGGTGTTCCAGCCAGGATTTTTCCACGCCCCAGTTGACGTCGTTGTCCGGCTCCCACGTATCCTCGCGCCCGGCGGCGAAACCGAAGGTACGGAAACCGGCGGCTTCCAGCGCGATGTTGCCCGCCAGTACGAACAGGTCGGCCCATGAGATCTTCTGGCCGTATTTCTGCTTGACCGGCCACAGCAGGCGGCGCCCCTTGTCGAGGCTGGCATTGTCCGGCCACGAACCGAGCGGCGCGAAACGGTGCTGGCCGCGGCCCGCGCCGCCGCGCCCGTCGGTGAGCCGGTAGGTGCCCGCGCTGTGCCAGGCCAGGCGGATGAACAGGCCGCCGTAGCTGCCCCAGTCGGCGGGCCACCAGTCCTGCGAATCCGTCAGTGCCTTCCTGACGTCGGCCTTCAGCGCGGGGTAGTCCAGCTTCTTGAACTCATCGGCGTACTTGAACGATGCGCCGAGCGGATTGGATTTTTCCGAATGCTGGTTGAGCAGTTCGACCGCAAGTTGATTAGGCCACCAATTCTTGCTGGTGGTGCCAAGACCTGCGGCGTGGTAAGGGCATTTGCTTGCGTTCGACATGGTGGCCTCCCTGGGGGTTTGCCTTGGTGGTTGATGTGTTGCGAAACGCAGCCTAGACCAGTCCTCCGACAAAGCCGAATCGTTAATTCGGATGGTTCCGATAGAACTGGCCTATTGCCGATCCACTTCGTCATCGAAGAACC
>CAZHXV010000152.1:0-7769 GCA_964536455.1 uncultured Aquimonas sp. | reverse complement strand
CGCATCGAAGTCGCTCGCACGCTTTGAGAGTGAGACGCGCGCCTTTGGCGCGCTGTGAGAGGTGAGTCGCCCGCTGCGCGGGCTGTAAGGAAGCAACAGCGTGAGTCGCTTGCTTCGCAGGCTGTGAGTCGCGCCTGCGGTGCTGTAAGCAGTCAGTAAAAGTGCCGGCGTTTGCTTCTACTGACAGGCGCGCAACGCGCGCCGACTCGCTTCTCACAGGCGGCGTAGCCGCCGACTTGCCAAACAAACGCATCGCCAACCTATCGAGGCAACCCCAATGGCGTCGCAAAAAAGTTTCCATCGCACCGATCGCGTTTCCGCGCAACTGCGCCGCGATCTCGGCGAGCTGGTGCATTCGGCGGTGCGCGAGTACGGCCTGCCTTCGCTGTCGGTTTCCGATGTCGAGGTCACGCGCGATCTGGCGCACGCCAAGGTGTTCGTCACCGTGCTGGATTCGGCCAAGGCCGCCGAGGCCGTGGCCGCGTTACAGGAGCTGTCGAAGGAGTTGCGCTTCGAGCTGGGCCATCGCGTGCGGATGCGCAGCGTGCCGGAACTGCATTTCCACTACGACGAATCGGTGGATCGCGGCGAACGCATCGAGGCGCTGTTGCGCAAGCTGTAGCGGTCACGCCATCGTAGAGCCGGGCTTGCCCGGCTCCAAGCACAAGCAGCCGAGCTCGGCTCTACAGATGCCATCCCATGCAATACCGCCGCCCGCCTACGCGCCGCATCGACGGCATCCTGCTGCTCGACAAGCCGCAGGGCCTTACCTCCAACGCGGCGCTGCAGAAAGCGCGCGCGCTTTTCAACGCCGACAAGGCCGGGCACACCGGCGCGCTCGATCCGCTGGCCACCGGCCTCTTGCCGGTCTGTTTCGGCGAGGCCACCAAGATCGCGGGCCTGCTGCTGGCCGAGCGCAAGGCGTATGAAACCACGGTGAAGCTCGGCGTCGTCACCGACAGCGACGATGCGCAGGGCGCGGTGCTGCGAACCTTCGAAGTTCCCGCGATTCCGCAAGAGGAGCTCGATGCGGTGTTGCGAAGCTTCGTCGGCAACATCCTGCAAGTTCCGCCGATCTATTCCGCGCTCAAGCGCGGCGGCGAACCGCTGTACGCCAAGGCGCGGCGCGGGGAGGAAATCGACATCGCCGCGCGGCCGGTCGATGTGTTCGACATCGAGCTTCTCGAACGCGGCGCGGATTGGCTGCGGCTGAAAGTCGAATGCGGCTCCGGCACCTACATCCGCAGCCTGGCGCGCGATATCGGGCAGGCGCTGCGCTGCGGCGGGCATGTGGAAACGCTGCGGCGGCTGTGGGTCGATCCGTTCCGCGAACCGGCGATGCGCACGCTGGAGCAGCTTGCGCAAACCGCATCGCAGGGCCAGGGCGCGCTGGATGCCCTGTTGCTTCCGGTCGAAGCGGGCCTTGCCGGGTATCCGGTATTGCAGCTCGACGCCGACACCGCCCGTCGCCTCGGGCAAGGCCAGCAACCGCCAAGCCCCGAGCCTGCCGCACGCGGCCTGCATGTGGCGACGGACGCGCAAGGCCGCGCGCTCGGCCTGGTCGATGTGGAAAACGACGGCAAGTTGAGCGCAAGGCGCCTGTTCCGCTGGGCCGCGATGACGTGACCGCCGAGGCGTAGAGCCCGGCTGGCTTTGCTGGAGCCAGGTGAGCCGGGCTGCCTGTGCCCGGAGCCGGGCAAGCCCGGTTCTACAGCCGCCGCCCACCCGCGCGAACGGGTGAAATGCTCAGCCCGCCGTCAAGCCTTCCCGCGCAAGATGCACGCCGCGCGCGATCGCCCGGCTCACGCAGTCGGCGGCGGCGGCGCCGATGCGCGCCAGGTCGATGCTGCGCTCCTCGCCCTGGCGCAGCTCGCGTTCGCCGCTGGCGAGCACGAATACGGTATCGCCGTCGAACGGCAGGTGCGCGGGCCGCACGGCGCGGGCGATGCCGTCGTGCGCCATCATCGCCACGCGCTTGCGTTCGCCGGGCGTGAGCCGTGCGTTCACCGCGACGGCGGCCAGCGTGGTGTTCGCCCCGGGCACCAGTCGCCCGCGTTCTGCAAGGCGCGAAAGTTCGGGAATCGGATCGCGGCAATCCATGTGCCCGGGCGGCGCTTTTCCGCCGAATTCGCCGTCGATTTCCAGCGCCCAGGCCCAGTAGGTTTCCCCATCCGGCATCAGCGCGCTGCCGATGGGATTGGCCACGGCGAGCGCGCCGACGATGAGGCCGTCCTCCAGCGCCAGCGAAACCGATCCCACGCCGCCCGGGCCGGTGCCGGCGCGCGCGCCGGTGCCGGCTCCCACGGCGCCCAGGGTGAAATTCCGCGATGCCGCCGCCAGCGCCTTCTTGCCGAAATCCCGGTACGGCGATTCTCCGCCCCAGTGTTTGTCGCCGCCGTTGTGCAGGTCGTACAGCACGGCGGCGGGCACGATGGGAACGGCGGGCGACTCCGGGTGCAACCGCAGGCCCACGCCATAGGGCGACAGCGCTTCGGCTACGCCGTCGGCGGCGGCCAGGCCAAACACGGAGCCGCCGGAAAATACCAGCGCATGCAGTTTCCCGACCGAGTTTTCCGGTTCCAGCGCCGCGGTTTCGCGCACTCCAGGGCCGCCACCGCGCACGTCCACGCCGGCATCCCACGCCGCATCGGGCAGCAGCACGGTGACGCCGCTTTTCACCTGTGCATCGGTGTAGTGGCCCACGCGCAGGCCGGGAACGTCGGTGATCGCATTGCGGGGGCCGGGGCGATGCATGGAGGTTGCCGATGGGGGCCTGCGGCAGATTGTAAAGGGCGCCCGGTACGGGGCGCTTCGCAAGGGGGCAGGTTCAGGGGGCGGGCGTGGTGCTGCGGCCATGCTCGCCGCGGCGTTCGATGCGGTCGATCTTCGGCTCGTTCCACGGCCCGCTCACCTGGTACACGGCGCGCGTCATCTGCTTGAGCGGGTTCTGCAACACCGCCTGCGCCACTGCGCCCACTGCGGCGCCGGCCGGCCCCGCGGCGATCGCGCCGATGGCGGGCAATACGTTGCTGGCCTTGGGCAGCACTTCCATGCGCTGGTCGTAATCGCGCGTGGCAAGGCCGGTGCGGCCGCTGATGCGGATTTCCGCCGAGGGTGCATCGATGCGGAAATCCTGGGTCGCCGCATTGCCTTCGACGATGGCGAAACTGCCGTGCATCTGGTTGAAGGCGAAACCGGATTTGAAGATGTCGGAAAAATCCAGGCTCAGCCGGCGCGGAATCTCGACCAGGCTCAACAGGCCGAACAGGCGGCCCGCGCCGGGCTCCACTTCCAGTATGCGGCCCTTGCCGACGCTGGCCGAGAGTTCGCCGTTCACCTTGTCGAACTCGAATGCGCCGGGTGCGCCGGGCCAATCCAGTGCGATCTTCACCACGCTCGGGCCGCCGTCCACCAACCGCGAAAAACCCAGCGCGGCCAGCATCGCCCCCAGGTCGCCGGAGGAAAGGTCGGCGCTGAATACCGAGCGCTCCGCGCCGTTTTCCAGCGTCCATTCGCCCTGGGCGCGCAAATCCAGATCGGGCGAGCGGGTTTCCAGCCGCTCGACGCGCATGCCGGCCGGCGTGGGCCAGGTTTCCAGCCGCGCCGCGCCCAGTTTCGCGCCGGCAAATTCCAGGTCGGCGATGTCCAGGTGCAGCGGCGGCACGGCCTGCGGCGGCAACTCGCCGTCGCCCTCCGATGCGGATGCGGCATCCGTGCCGGCCGAAGGCCACACCAGTTTTTGCAGGTGCGCGGTGATGCCGCGCAGCGCCAGTTGCGCCAGCGGCACCTGCACCTGGCCTTGCAGCATCGGGCCGGCGAAATCCAGATCGACGCGCTCCCCTTCGATCTGGGCCAGGCGCACGCGGGTTTCGCGGAAAGGCCGCCCAAGCAGGTCGAGTTCGCCCGCGAGCAGATCCACCGAGGCGATGCGCAAGCCTTCGCCGTCCGATCCGGACGTGGCCACGCCGATCCACGCGCCGCCGTCGATGGACGGAACCTGGCCTGCGATGTGCAGGCCGCGTTCGGGCGGTGCGGCGTCGGGCCGATCGCCGAAGCTGGCGACACCGGTGAGGCCGGTGGCCGGGTCGTGGCGGCCCGCCAGATGCAGCAGGCTGCCCAGGCGCAGATCGACCGCGCCGTAGGTGGTGGGCAGTTCCAGCGTGATGTCCAGCGGCAGGCGATCGCGTGCCGCCTTGCGCAGCGGTGCCGGCAGGGCGATCGCGGTGCCGGCCAGATCCGAGCGCAGGCGCAGTTTCGGCGGCAGTTCCGGGCCGTCTTCCGCATCGGGCACGGAGAGCTGGAGCGTCCAGTCCGATTCGCCGTCCAGCCAGGGCGCGAGCCATTGCGCCTGTGGCGAGGCGGCGATCATGCCCTGCGCGGAGAAATGCCCGCGCAGGCTGGCCTCGGCCACGTTCGCCGCTTCGGCGGTGTAGTCGCCGACGGCGACGCTCAGCGCGCCGAGCGAGTCGGCGAAGCCTACATTGAGTTCGTCCGCGGAAAACCCGCGTTCGGAAAACCGCACGCGGCCGCTGGCGGCCTCGAAGGCAATGCCCCAACCGCTGTGGGAAAGATCGGCGCGGGCCAGATCGACCTGGCCGGAAAGCCGCAGATCGCCCAGATGATCTTCCAGCGGGATGTGCAGTTGCAGCGCCACCTCGCCTTGGCCGCCGATGCCAAGGCCGTCGATCAGGTTGCGGTGGTCCTGCCCGAGCGAACTGCGCTTCAGCACGTCAAGCAGCGCCGCGCCGCGGCCTTCGGCTTTGATCGAAAGGTCGAGCGCAGCGTTGCCGAAATCCGCGATGCCGCCGGTGGTGCGCAGCACGCGGGCCCTGCCGACCCTGCCGGAAAGATCGACTTCCATCGCGGTATTCACGAAGCGCGCGGTGCCGGAAACCGCATCGCCCAGCGGCCATTTGCCGTGATAGCGCAGTTGCATGCCATCCAGTTCCGCCAATGCCTCGAAGCGGCCTTCGGCGTGGTCGAAGGGCCAGTCGCCCAGGTTGCCGTGGAACAGCGCGGAGCCATGCGCCAGCCGCCCGTCGAGCAGGGCGTCGTCGAGCCATTCCATGGCTTTGGAGGGCATCACGTTGACCGGCCAGAAGCGCTTGGCCACGACAATGGGTGCCGGCCCCACGGCGGCGCGCAGGGTGAGCTCCACACCGCCATCGTTTGGCAGGAGCGTGGCACCGCCGCCCATCTCGATGTCGTACTGCCCCTGTTCGGAAAGCGTCAGTCCGGTGGTTTCCACGCGCCAGGCGCCTTCCTCCGGCCAGGCCAGCAGTTCGCCCCGCACCTGCGGCGCGAAGGGGCCGCGCAGCACGCCGGGTGCCTGTACCTGCCAGATGCCGGGGGCGACCGTCAGCCGCCACAGTGCCGCGTCCGCGTCCAGCCTGCCGCCGATGCCGCGCAGCGAGGGCAGCCCGCCCGATGCCTTCCATCCCAGATCGGCGAGGGTGGCCGAAAGCGCGAAATCCCGGGCCGAGCGCCATTGCAGATCGAGCGCCTCGATGTGGCCGGAAGGCTGGGTCGATGCCAGCAATGCGCGCGCCTTCTGCGGCGGCAGGTCGGTGGCCGAGAGCAGCGCCAGCGCGGGCTCCAGCGCGAATGCGGCGGCGCGCACGTGCACGCTTTTATCGGCATCGCGCTGGACGACGGAAAGATCGGCGATGGCCGGCATATCGTCGTCCGCAGGTTCCACCGGGGTGCCCGCGGCCTGCATTTCGTGCGCTGGCGCAGTCGGTTCGATCCGCGCCAGCGTCTGCGGCGCGTCGATGCGCCAGCCCCCGCTTTCGCGCCGCCAGCGCAGGCGCGAGGAAAACCCGGAAAAGCGCAGGTTGGGTGCTGGCGTGCGTGCCGTATCGGCGGGTTCGGCATCGGCGGCGGAATCGCTTGGCGCAACCTCGCCGACCAGTTCCAGCGGGGCCAGATCGGTTTCGATCCGTACCTGCTCGATCCGGTAGTCGGAAAAATCCAGCCAGGCGCGCAGATCGCCGCGCGCCTGGCCGATATGCAGGCCGTGGAACGGCCACGCCGCGCTCCATGCGGCCCAATCCTGCGCGAGGCCTTCGGCGTAGAGCTGGCCGCTGCCGCCATCCTCGGACACCACGCCCGCCAGCCGCAGCGTGGCGCCCGAATCGCGCAGCGCGCGCAGGCCAAAGCGCACGTCCTGCCCGTCGCGCTGCATCCGCGCATCGGCGCGCTCGATGCTGAGGCTGCGGCCATCGGCTTCGTCCAGCACGTGCAGCCGGGCCGAGAACACTTCCAGTGCGCCGATGCCCCGCAGGCGCTTCAGATCGAACGCCGCAGCGTTGCCGTCCGGCGCGGCGGGGAAACCTTCCAGCCGCCAGCGGCGATCCTCGCGGCCACGGGTGAGGCTCAGGTCGAGCGCGTCGATGCGCAGCTCGGTGAAGGGAATGCCGGGCCACACGCCCGAGTACACGTTCACCGAAAGCTGCGCCGAGCCGATGCCGATACCTTCCGCGCCACTGCCGATGCGCAGGCCGTGAAGGCCCAGTTTCGGCCCGGAACGGCTCCAGCGCGCCTCCACCGCGGCGATCTCCACTGGCTGCCCGATGCGCCTGGAGAGCCAGGCGGACACCTTTTCCGGGTGCTGCGCCAGCAGCGGCAACAGGCGCTCGGCCATGCCCACCGCCACCCCAGCCAGAATCAGGACCAGCGCCAGCGCATAGGCCACGGAAAGCCGCAGCCTGCGCCAGGTGAAGCGGCGTCGGACGGCGGTGCCGCTCATTCGCGATGGCTCGAAGACTTACAGCAACACAACGTCGTACTGCTCCTGCGCATATTGCTCGTCGGGCTGGAAGCGGATGGTCTTGCCGATGAATTCCTCCAGTTCCGCCACGGCCGCCGATTCTTCTTCCAGGATCTTCGTCACCACGCGCGGGCTGGCCAGTACCAGCAGCTTCTCGGCCTCGAACTGGCGCACCGCGCGCGTGATCTCGCGGAAGATTTCATAGCACACGGTGTCGGTGGTCTTGATGCTGCCGCTGCCGCCGCAGGTAGGGCAGGGCTCGCACAGCAGCCGTTGCAGGCTGTCGGTGGTGCGCTTGCGCGTCATCTCCACCAGGCCCAGCGGGGAAAAATCGTGCACCGTGGATTTGGCATGGTCGTGCGCCAGGGATTTTTCCAGCTGCCTCAGCACTTGCCTTCGATGCTCGGCGTCCAGCATGTCGATGAAGTCGATGATGATGATGCCGCCCAGGTTGCGCAGCCGCAGTTGGCGCGCGGCGGCCTGCGCCGCTTCCAGGTTGGTGCGGAATACGGTGTCTTCCAGGTTGCGGTGGCCCAGGAAGGCGCCGGTGTTCACGTCGATGGTGGTCATCGCCTCGGTCTGGTCAACGACGAGATAACCGCCGGATTTCAGCGGTACCTGCTTGTGCATCGCGCGCTGGATTTCGTCTTCGATGCCGTACAGGTCGAAGATCGAGCGCTCGCCGGCGTAATGTTCGATGCGCTCGGCCAACTCGGGCATGAACTTGGCGGCGAAATCGCGCAGCCGCCCGAAGCTGAGGCGCGAATCCACGCGCACCTTCTCCACCTCGGCGCGCATGTAATCCCGCACGCAGCGCAGCGCCAGCGGCAGGTCTTCATAGACGCAATGCCCCACCTGCGCTCCATTCATCCCGGTGCGGATCGCCTCCCAGGCGCGGGAAAGGTAGGCCAGATCCTCGGCCAGCGCGTCCTCGCCGATGCCCTCGGCATTGGTGCGCACGATGTAGCCGCCGGCGACCTCACCGGCCAGTGCCGCCATC
>CAZHXV010000151.1:0-7775 GCA_964536455.1 uncultured Aquimonas sp. | reverse complement strand
CGATCACCTGGTGCCCGAGCGCGTGTTCGCCGAACTTTCCCGCGCCTTGCAGGAAGCTGCGCCCTCCGCCTTCGTCCGCACGCTGCGGCAGGCCGGCGCGCTGGCGCGCGTGCTGCCGGAAGTGGGTGCGCTCTACGGCGTGCCGCAGCGCGCCGATTTCCACCCGGAACTGGATACCGGCGTACACGTCGAACTGGTGCTGGATGCCGCGGCGCGGCTCGCGCCCGGCGATGCGCTGACCGGCTTCTGCGCCCTCACCCACGACCTGGGCAAAGCCCTCACGCCGCCGCACGAACTGCCCGCGCACCGCCAGCACGAACGCACTGGCCTGGCTCCGTTGCGCACGCTGTGCGAACGCCTGAAAACGCCTGCCGAATACCTCGCCCTGGCGGAAATCTGCTGCCGCGAGCACCTCAACGTGCATCGCCTTGCCGAATTGAAACCATCCACCGTGCACGACCTCATCGCCCGCTGCGACGGCTTCCGCAAACCCGAACGCATTGCGCGGCTGGGCATCCTTTGCGAAGCGGACAAACGCGGGCGCGGCCTGTCCCACGCAGGCCATGCCGGCGGCACGGCCTACCCGCAGCGCCGACGGCTCGATACCCTGCACGCCGCAGCGCTGGCGATCAAGCCACGCGCCTCCGATCTTGCGGGGTTGAACGGCGAGCAGATCGCCGAAAGAATCCGCCGTGCACGTGTCGCTGCGATCGCGGCGGCGTGATGCGCGGGCGGATCGTCAGGAGATGTTGTCCGCCCCGCCGAACCAGGGCCGCAGCGCTTCGGGCAACGTGATCGAGCCATCCTCGTTCTGGCAGTTCTCCATCACCGCAATCAGCGCACGGCCCACGGCGACGCCGGAGCCGTTCAAGGTGTGCGCCAGTTCGGTCTTGCCGGTGTCCGGGTTGCGGAAGCGCGCCTGCATCCGGCGCGCCTGGAAATCGCCGCAGTTGCTGCACGAGGAAATCTCGCGGTAGCTGTTCTGGCTCGGCAGCCATACTTCCAGATCGTAGGTTTTCTGCGCGGAAAAGCCCATGTCGCCGGTGCACAGCAACATGCGGCGGTACGGCAGGCCGAGCTTTTCCAGCACGACTTCGGCGCAGCGCGTCATGCGCTCGTGTTCGGCATCGCTGTGCGCCGGATGCGCGATGCTGACCAGTTCCACCTTCTCGAACTGGTGCTGGCGGATCATGCCGCGCACGTCGCGCCCGCCGCTGCCGGCTTCGGCGCGGAAGCACAGCGAGTGCGCGGTGTAGCGCTGCGGCAGGCTGGCGGCATCGAGGATGTCATCGCGCACCAGGTTGGTCAGCGAGACTTCCGAGGTCGGGATGAGGTAACGCTTGGTGTCGCCCACCCAGGTGGAGAACAGATCGTCCTCGAACTTCGGCAATTGGCCGGTGCCGCGCATCGAATCGGTATTCACCAGCAGCGGCACGTTGGTTTCCAGGTACCCATGCTCGCCGCCGTGCAGTTCCAGCATGAACTGCGCCAGCGCACGGTGCAGTTTCGCGAGCGAGCCGCGCAGCACGGTGAAGCGCGAACCGGAGAGCTTGGCGCCGGCTTCGCCGTCGAGCCAGCCGTGGCGCGCGCCCAGTTCCACATGATCCTTGACCGCGAAATCGAAGGAACGCGGCGTGCCCCAGCGGTGTTTTTCGACGTTGCCGGCTTCATCCGAACCTTGCGGCACGGACGCATCGGGCAGGTTCGGGATCGTGCCGGAAATCGCCTCGATGGCGGCGCGGATCTGATCCAGCCGGTCTTCGCTGGCTTTCAGCTCGTCGCCGATGCCGGCCACTTCGCTCAGGATCGCGCTGGCGTCCTCGCCCTTGGCCTTGGCCATGCCGATGGCCTTGGAGCGCGTGTTGCGCAGGTTCTGCAATTCCTGCGTGCGCACCTGGATCGCCTTGCGCTCGGCTTCGAGCTGTTCGAAGGCGGCGATGTCCAGATCGAAGCCGCGCGTGGCCTTCAGGCGTTCCGCGGTGGCGGCAAGCTGGCTGCGCAGGAGGGCGGGATCGAGCATGGGAAGTTCCGGGCGGGCGTGGGAAACCGCGCATTATCCGCGCCCGGCGCGCACGGAGGCAACGCGCGCCAAAGAAAACGCCGGGAAGCTTGCGCTTCCCGGCGTTCGTAACCGCTTGGTTCAGATGCCGATCAGGCGATCTGGACCTGGTCGGCCTGCATGCCCTTCTGGCCGGGAACGGCGACGAAGGTGACGCGCTGGCCTTCCTGGAGGCTCTTGAAGCCGGTGCCCTGGATCGCGCGGAAATGCACGAACAGATCGGGGCCGCTTTCCGGCGTGATGAAGCCAAAACCCTTGGCATCGTTGAACCACTTGACCGAACCGGATTGACGCTCAGACATTTTATTTCTCCAACAAAGGATGGATTGAAAACGCCCCGCGACGGATGACGCGGGACAGGACTGCTTTGCGGGAGTGAAATGAAGCGAAGCGATGAAACCGATCTGCAATCAGGCGGGAATCAAACACATCAGGTCACAATACCCCGTGACACCGAGCAAACACAGCGCCGCGCACGATACGTGCCTTTTCACGGAAAAGCCAATGATTTCGTTGTGCTGAAAAACCGCCATGCACTCCACCACAGCGGAGCGCACGGGCGCAGTTTTCCGGAAAATATTCTTCATGAACAATGGATTGGCCGGATTCGCGCGGCGCATTGCAACGGAATCGGCAACCTGACTGGTCGACTACCGGCTGAATGGCATCCCGCCAGCACAACAATCAGGCCGGTTGATCGCCAAAACGGTTCGGCCCGGGCCTGCCGCCAGCGAACCGGAAAACCGGCACGCCATCAACTCCTGAACATGCCCTGCCCCAAGGCCATGCCCAGCAGCAGCAGGATCACGCTGCATACCAAGCTTGCGAGCACGTAACCTCCGGCCCAGGCCAGGTTCGCGCCACGGTTGAGCACGTACACATCCACCACCAGCGACGACCAGGTGGTGAAGCCGCCAATGGCACCGATCATCACCAGCGCCCGCCACCACGGTTCGGTCACGCCACGGCTTTGCAGGAAAACGAAGGCCACGCCCGCGAGGAAACTTCCGATCAGGTTCACCGCGAAGGTGCCCCACGGCAGGCCGTGCACGGTAGCGATGCGCGTCAACCCGCTGACGACGGCAAAGCGCCCCACCGAGCCGAGGGCGCCGCCCACGGCGACCAGTGCGGCCTGTTGCCACCAGCTTGCGAGGTTCATGTCTTCGCCTCCTTCGGGCCGCCCCGCTCCCGTGCGCGAAGCGTGCGTGCGTCCTCGCGCGCGGTGCGCAGGGCGTCGAGTTTTTCCTTCAGCTTGATCTCCATGCCGCGCGCCACGGGATGGTAGTAGGTGCGCTCGCCCATTTCGTCCGGGAAGCCGGTTTGATCCAGCGCGATGCCGCCTTCGGCATCGTGGTCGTACTGGTAGTTCCCGCCGTAACCCAGGCTTTTCATCAGCTTCGTCGGCGCATTGCGCAGATGCAGCGGAACCGGTTGCGTTCCAGTGTCGCGAATGTCGCCTTTCGCGGTGTTGTAGGCGGTGTAAACCGCGTTGGATTTGGCGGTGGCGGCCAGATAGATCGCCACCTGCGCCAGCGCCAGTTCGCCCTCGGGGCTGCCGAGGCGGTCGTAGGTATTCCAGGCATCGATCGCCATCGGCAAGGCGCGCGGATCGGCCAGGCCGATGTCTTCCACCGCCATGCGGGTGAGCCGGCGCGCCAGATAGATCGGATCGCAGCCGCCGTCCAGCATCCGGCACAGCCAGTACAGCGCCGCATCCGGATTGGAACTGCGCACCGATTTGTGCAGCGCGCTGATCTGGTCGTAGAACTGCTCGCCCTGCTTGTCGAAACGACGGGTGCGATCGGCCAGCACCTGCGCCAGCATCGTTTCCGTGATGTGCCCATCTTCGGCCTGCGCAAGTTCGGCAGCGATTTCCAGCAGGGTGAGCGCGCGGCGCACGTCGCCATCGGCGGCCTGGGCGATCTGCGCGAGGTTTTCCTCGTCGATCCGAAGGCCACGGCCACCCAGGCCATGTTCCCCGTCGCCCAGTGCGCGATGCAGGGCGTGCGCGATGTCTTCGGCGGAAACGGCTTCCATCACGTGCACGCGGCAGCGGCTGAGCAGCGCCGAGTTCAACTCGAAGCTGGGATTTTCCGTGGTGGCCCCGACGAAGACGATGGTGCCGCGCTCGATGTGCGGCAGGAACGCATCCTGCTGCACCTTGTTGAAGCGATGCACCTCGTCCACGAACAGCACCGTGCGCTCGCCCGCCGCGAAGGTCTTTTCCGCCTCGGCCAGCACGTCGCGCACTTGCGGCAACCCGGCCAGCACGGCGGAAATCGCACGGAACCGCGCGCTCGCGTAATGCGCCAACAGCAACGCCAGGGTCGTCTTGCCGCAACCAGGCGGCCCCCACAGGATCATCGAATGCACGTGCCCGGCCTCGATGGCGCGGCGCAAGGCGGAACCTTCGGCCAGCAAGCGGCGCTGCCCCACCATGTCCGCCAACGTGCGCGGACGCATGCGTTCGGCCAGTGGCTCCAGGCCGGAAGGCGCGGCGAACAATGAAGGCGTGGTCTGCTTGGGCTTGGTCACGCGGCATTGTAGTCGCGGCGCAGGCCGCAGATTCCATCCGGGCCGGAGGTAGTGTCCCGGGCCGGAAATGGACGGGATGTCGTCCCCGCGAAGGCGCGCATCGCACCTCAACAGCCGCATGGTGTTTCATCCCGCGCCTTTGGCATGCAAAGACATGAGGCTCCCGCCTGCACGGGAACGACGAATTTCGATCCGGGACACACCGGCCCGGAGGCTGGCTTGTCCGTAAACCGCATGACCCGCTAGAATGGCCGGCCTTCTGCGCCTCCTGGCGCAGGGTCGGGACTTCTACGGAGAGATGTCCGAGTGGTTGAAGGAGCACGCCTGGAAAGTGTGTAAGCGGCTAAACCCCGCTTCGCGGGTTCGAATCCCGCTCTCTCCGCCAATTTTTCAATAAAATCAACCGACTAGGCGTGGTTTTATTGGAAAACCAACATCCCCGCACACGAAGCGGGAAGCGCGTCCACGGTGGCCCGTCGGCCCCTCGCGGCGATAGGCCGAAAACCCCGCCAGGGCCGGAAGGCAGCAACGGTATCGGCTGATTCGCGCGCCGAGGCAAGTCGGCGGGCCGCCACCCCGACCCGGCCGACCGCCCAACCCGAGCACGCCCGTACCGGCTTCCGCAACCGCGCGTCAGCTCTGCGGCTTGAGACCATTCGAGGATCGGTTCGATCCGTCTCCACCCTGAACCGGAAACATTCGCCCCGATTCGCTTGAGGCGAAGGGACGCTTCACGGCAGCGGCAAATCCTCGCCCGGCGACAGCACGCGATGCCCGCGCGCGCGCAAGGCATCGCCATCGGCCTGCGAGCCGTAGTGGTACAGCCGCAGCCGCAGCAGAAGTTCCGGCGGATATTCGCGCTCCAGATCGTCGATGCCGCTGTGCGAAGGGTTGCCGATGAGACCGCAATCGTGCGCGATGGGCTCGCTGCCGTCGCCCAATGCGCCCAGCCGTTCGGGAATCGGGCGCGTGTCGCCGGTGTAGACGAACTTTCCTTTCAGCGCCACGCCGAAAGCCGTATCCGGCTCGTGGTGGCGTACCGCGAACACGTCGAACCACAGCCCTTCATGCCAGAAGCCGCGCGAATGGGGAATCACGCGGAAGGCGTCCCAGAAGTTCACCCCACCCTCGGCCAGCACGCCGGGGTAGTCGGCGATGCGGCGCTGCGCCCAGGGCACCAATGGCGCGGGGAGGTAGAAACGGCAATCGCCGCGCCGTTCCTCGTCGAAATACAGTTGCACGAACAGCCGCTCCAGCCCGGCGATGTGATCCAGGTGCGTGTGCGTCAGGAACAGCGCACGCGGCGCCTGCCCGTAACGTTGCAGGTACGCGGTGAGGGCTTCCTGCCCGCAGTCGATCATCAGGATCGGTTCGCCGTCGCGTTCCAGCACCGCGCTGGCCGAGCCAAGCTCCACCGCCGAGGCGTTGCCGACGCCGAGAAAATGCAGGGAAAAGCTCATGGCGCGGCCCGCATCGCAGCCTCGTAGGCTTCGCGCAACGCCGGCCAGCCGGATTCGCGCCCTGCGATCCGGAGTTTTTCGAGCGAGCGATGCAGGCGATCCAGATTGGCTTGCTGCCAGCCTCGCCCGGATTCGCGAAGTTCGCCGCGATCGAAGTCGATCAGCCACAGCGTGCCGGCCTCGCCGATCATCACGTTGTGCGCGTTGAGGTCGGCATGGAACACGCCTTCACGATGGAAGCGCGCCAGCAATCCGCCCAAGCCGCGCCAGACGGCCTCTGGAACCGCGTCCCGCCCGCATTCGGCCAGCGTGCGGGCATCGGGAATGCGCGCGGTGAGCAGGTCGGCGCGATAGAACAGCCCGCCACGCACGAAGCCAGCCGCCAGCGGCCGGGGCACGGGCAATCCCAATTCGCGCAACCGCGCCAGCAGGCGGAATTCGCGGAAGCCGCGCGTCGCCTCTTCGCCGGAGAACAGGTAACGATCCCGCACGAAACGCCCCGGAATGCCGCCGCGCCGGTAGTGCCGCAGCACCGCTTCTCCGAACGCCGCCCGGATGTTCCAGACCGCCCCACGGCCGCCACGGCCATCCAGCGCGCTGGCGGCCTCGCCCCAGGCGCGCGGATCGAGCAGGCGCGCATCGGCTTGTGGAACGCAGGTTCGGTCGAACAGAATCGCCCCGCGCGGCACGGCGAGTCTGGCGATCTGTACAGTCGCTTCCGAAGGCATCGTGGACATCGCGTGTGGCTTTCCGGACGCGGCGGACGCGCCGCTTCCGTTCCCTTGGTCTCCTGCCTGAGTGTAACAACTTGCCGATCTCCCCTGCCCCCGAACGCCTGGCCCTGCTGCGCCTTTCCGCGCTGGGCGACGCCACGCACGTCGTTCCCCTGGTGCGCACGATCCAGCGCGCCTGGCCCGCGACGCGCCTCACCTGGATCATCGGCAAGGGCGAGGCGATGCTGCTGGACGGGCTGGAAGGCGTCGAGTTCGCGGTGTACGACAAGAAATCCGGCTGGCGCGGGCTGCGCGAACTGTGGGCGCGGTTTTCCGGTCGCCGCTTCGATGCGTTGTTGCAGATGCAACTGGCGTTCCGCGCCAACCTGCTGGCCTGGGGGCTGGATGCGCCGATCCGCATCGGCTACGACCGCGCCCGCAGCAAGGAAGGTCACGGCCTGGTGGTGAACCGGCGCATTCCTGAAGGCGGTGCGCACGTGCTGGACGTGCTCGGGCGCTTCGCCTTGCCGCTGGGGCTGGAACAGACCCAGGTGGAATGGCGGCTTCCGGTGCCCGAAGCCGCACGCGCCTGGGCGGCGGAGCAGCTTCCAGGCGAGGTTCCGACGCTGATCCTCTCGCCCTGCTCCAGCCATCCACTGCGCAACTGGAGCGCCGGGCGCTATGCCGCCGTCGCCGACCACGCAGTACGCAGGCACGGCTATCGCGTGGCGATCTGCGGCGGGCGCAGCGCACTGGAGCGGCAGATGGCCGATGCCATCCTCGCGAAGATGCGCGAGCCAGCGCTCGATCTGGTCGGTCGCGACACGCTGAAGCAGATGATGGCGCTGCTGGAGCGCGCGGAAGTGCTGCTCGGCCCGGATTCCGGCCCGATCCACATCGCCAACGCGCTCGGAACCAAGGTGATCGGCCTGTACGCCTGCACCGATCCCGCGCGCAGCGGCCCGTATTCGGATCGCCGCTTCACCACCAATCACTACGACGAAGCCG
>CAZHXV010000150.1:0-7891 GCA_964536455.1 uncultured Aquimonas sp. | reverse complement strand
GAAATCTCCCGCTCCAGGTTGCGCACGCCCGATTCGCGCGTGTAGTAGCGCACGATTTCGCGGATCGCCGCTTCGCCCACGCTCAACTCCTCGGGCTTCAGGCCATTGGCCGTCAACTGCTTCGGCAGCAGGTAATCGCTCGCTATGCGTATTTTTTCGTCCTCGGTATAGCCTGGGATGCGGATGACTTCCATGCGATCCAGCAGCGGGCCGGGGATGTTGAGCGAGTTCGCGGTGGCGACGAACATCACCTCGGAAAGATCCAGATCCACTTCCAGATAGTGGTCGTTGAAGCTGTGGTTCTGTTCCGGATCGAGCACCTCGAGCAGGGCCGAGGACGGGTCGCCGCGGAAATCGGCGCTCATCTTGTCGATCTCGTCGAGCACGAACAGTGGATTCCGCGCCTCGACCTTGTTGAGGCCCTGCACGATGCGGCCCGGCAACGAGCCGATGTAGGTACGGCGATGGCCGCGAACCTCCGCTTCGTCGCGCACGCCCCCCAGGCTCATCCGCACGAACTTGCGGCCGGTGGCCTTGGCGATGGACTGGCCGAGCGAGGTCTTGCCCACGCCTGGCGGGCCAACCAGGCACAGGATCGGGCCTTTCATCTGCTTCACGCGCGATTGCACGGCGAGGTATTCGAGGATGCGCTCCTTCACTTTTTCCAGCCCGAAATGGTCGGCATCGAGCACCGCCTGCGCGGCCTTGAGATCGCGCCGTACCTTGGAACGCTTGCTCCACGGCACGCCGGTGAGCCAGTCCAGGTAGTTGCGCACTACGGTCGCCTCGGCCGACATCGGCGGCATCTGCTTGAGCTTGGCCATTTCGGCCCGCGCCTTGGCCTCGACCTCCTTGGGCATTTTCGCCTCGGCGATCTTGCGCGCCAGTTCTTCCTGCTCCGACGGCGCATCCTCCAGATCGCCAAGTTCCTTCTGGATCGCCTTCATCTGCTCGTTGAGGTAGTACTCGCGCTGGCTCTTTTCCATCTGCGACTTGACCCGGCCGCGGATGCGCTTCTCCAGCTGCTGCACATCGATTTCGCCATCGACGAAACCAATCAGCGATTCCAGCCGCGCGCCCACTTCCAGCGCTTCGAGCAGGGACTGCTTGTCCATCAGGCGGATCGCCAGGTGGCCTGCGATGTTGTCGGCCAGGCGGCTGGGATCGTCGATGCCGGACAGCGTGGAAATGAGCTCCGGTGGAATCTTGCGGTTCATCTTAACGTACTGCTCGAACAGCGACAGCAGCGAACGCGCGGTGACTTCCAGTTCGCGCCCGTCGCGCTCGACATAGGATTCGACCGGCTCCACCGTGGCCGACAGCACGCCCTCATGCTCGCGCCATTCCGCCGCGCGCGCGCGCGCCAGCCCTTCCACCAGTACCTTCACGGTACCGTCGGGCAGCTTCAGCAGCTGCAGCACCTGGGCGATGGCTCCGAATTCGTACAGATCCCCTGGCGTGGGATCGTCGATTTCCGGGCTCCTCTGCGCAACCAGCAGGATCTGCTTGTCGCCCCCCATGGCCGCATCCAGCGCCAGCATGGATTTTTCGCGACCGACGAACAGCGGGATCACCATGTGCGGATAGACCACCACGTCGCGCAGCGGCAACACTGGCAGTTCGATGGGCGAATGTTGATTGCTCATGAATAGTCTCCTGGCGGTTCCTTCCGCCCCAAGCGGCACGATCGACCGTAGATGGGAACCATAACGCATCCCCTCAAGGGGCAGGTGGACGATTTCTGCGACGCAAAAAAGAAAGGCTCCGGAATCCGGAGCCTCCCACGCCAAGCCCTGTGCGCTTGACCCTCTGTTTTGATCTAGCCTGTTGTGAGCCGACCTGCCCCTGCCTGTCGGTACGGCATCAGAACGGCACTGCCCACGCCACTTCCACTTCCGTCTGCGAACCGCGGGAAGACGCCGAATTGCCATAGAGCGAACCCGCGCCAAGGAAAGCCATCGACGAGGCATGGCTGGCAGCGACGGACAAACGACCGAAGCGACCGAACCCGCGCTGGTAGCCCATGGCGTAGCTGCGGCTGGCGAATTCGCCTTCCAGTGCCTGCTGGTACAGGCCCGCGGTCGGTACGGGCTGCTGGCGGCTGGAGACGCGCAGCGACCACTCGCCATCCCAGCGATCCTGCATGCGGCCTTCGACCGAATAGACGGTGAGATCCTGCCAGGCGAACTCGGGCGCACCGCCGCTGGCCATCAGCGACAGCAGACGGGCCGGCATGGCGGTACTGGTGAACGGCTTGATCTGGCTGTAGTACACCCGCTCCACGCCCAGCGACAGCGTGGCCGAAGGCAACGCCTGCCACCCGAGCTGGGCCGACATGCGCGCCGGAAGATCGAAATCGCCCGGCTCGGCATAGATGCCGTACACCGATTGGAACGCATCCACGCCGATACGCGATTGCGCGACGAGCCCCCACGACCAATCGCCGTACTGCCTGGAGCCAAAGCTCATCCGCACGCCCTGCCCGGATACCGCCTCCCGCCAAGCCGGACGCTGCATATCGAAGAAACGTTCGTTCTGTGCCGGATCGTAGCCCGCCGCCAGACCCAGGCCCGGCGAGGCGTAGTACTGCTGTGCGAACAATGCCGTGACGCCGAAAGTGCCGACGTGGGCGAAGCTGTGGCTGTAGCTTGCGCCCATCAGGTCGTTGTGCAGCGAGGTGCTGCGCGACTGGAAATCCACCGGCGCGAATTCGGAGGCTCCTGGCGCCCCAGCCGTGCCGACCGGGGCCTGATCGAACGAAAGCGACAATTCCCTCGGTGCGCCGTGTCCGCCGAAACGCAGCGAAACGCTGGCAAAATGACGCCCGCGCACCACATCCAGAACACTCGGCGCCGCCGCGGCCGCGGGCGCCGAATCGCTCCACGAATACGAAGGCGTCACGCTGCGCAGCGCATATTCGCGCCAGGGCTCCATGCCGCCGGGATTGGCCGCGCCCGCGCTGGCGGCAACGCCCAGCGACAAGGCCGCGAACATCACCGAACGGGATGGCAAGGAAGTGAACCGGGTAGCGTCCATGTACTCAAGTTCGGGAGGTGTTGCAGGAAGTATCGTCAAATTACAACACCCGGTCAACCGAAAAACCCGTGTATATCGCGGCTTTCAAGCGAACCCGTCCACACTTCCCCGCATCCGAACAGCCCCTTTGTTGCAATGAAACAACACATCGACCGAACTTCCCTGCCAACCGCCATCCTGTCCATCGCCGGTTCCGATTCCGGCGGCGGCGCAGGCATCCAGGCCGATCTCAAGACGTTCTCGGCGCACGGCCTGCACGGCCTCACCGCCATCGCTGCGCTGACCGCACAGAACACCCGTGGCGTGACGGCGATCCATGTCCCGCCTACGGATTTCCTCGCTGCGCAGATCGACGCCCTGTTCGAGGATTTCCGCATCGAGGCGGTCAAGGTCGGGATGCTGGCCGATGCACAAGTGATCGAATGCGTACGTGAACGGCTGGTTGCGCACGGCGTCCGCAACCTGGTGCTTGATCCGGTGATGGTGGCCACATCCGGTGCCCAACTGCTGCGCGAAGATGCCGTGGCGGCGCTGCGCACTCGGCTGATTCCGTTGTCCAAGGTGCTGACGCCGAACCTGCCGGAAGCGGAAATCCTGCTGGGCCGCGCGCTGGATCGAAATGCCGACCTCATCGCCGCCGCGCGCGAACTGCGCCAGCTCGGCACGGCCTGCGTGCTGCTGAAAGGCGGGCATGGACAGGGCGAGACCATCGTCGATACCTGTCTGGATGGCGATACCGGCTACCAGATCGAGCATCCGCGCCTGCCGCTGGAAGCCCACGGCACCGGCTGCACATTGTCGGCGGCGATCACGGCGGAATTGGCGCTCGGGCAAACCGCACCGAACGCCTGCCGCCAGGCCATCGGCTACGTGCAGGGTGCACTGCGCCATGCGTATCGACCCGGGCTTGGCAGCGTGTGCGTGCTGGCGCACGACTGGCGTTCGCGCGAGCAGGAACGGCGATCCAACTGACATGGAAACCACGCCCCCGCAACTTCCTGCGACCGCCGGAAGTTGCGGCACGCATCAATCGTTGACGCGCCCGGCGATGGCCCCGGCGAAATCCGCCGTAGTGCCGGTGCCGCCCAGATCGGGCGTGGTGCGGTCGCGCGCTTCCATCGTGCGGACGATGGCGCGCTTCAGGCGCTGCGCGTCGGCTTCGCGGTGCAGATGGCCGAGCATCTGGCACGCGCCGAGCATCAAGGCCACCGGATTGGCAATGCCCTTGCCCGCGATGTCCGGGGCCGAGCCGTGCACGGCCTCGAAGATCGCCGCGTGTTCGCCGATGTTCGCGCCTGGCGCAAGCCCGAGACCGCCCACCAGACCGGCGCACAAATCGGAAATGATGTCGCCGAACAGGTTGGTGGTGACGATCACGTCGAACTGTTCGGGTTTCATCACCAGTTGCATGCAGGTGTTGTCCACGATCATTTCGTTGAATTCGATGTCCGGGTACTGCGAGGCCACTTCGCGCGCCACGCGCAGGAACAGGCCGGAGGTGGTCTTGAGGATGTTGGCCTTGTGCACCGCCGTCACCTTGTGGCGGCCCGCGGCGCGGGCGGCGTTGAAGGCGTAGCGCACGATGCGCTCGGACCCCTTGCGGGTGATCTTCTGCGTCAGCGTGGCGACTTCGCCGTCGGCCGAAAGCGTCTGGCCTTCACCGATGTACGCACCCTCGGTGTTCTCGCGCACGGTGAGGATGTCCACGCCCTGGTAGCGCGACTTGGTGCCGGGAAAGGTGATCGCCGGACGCACGTTGGCGTAGAGGTCGAACCGACGGCGCAGCGCCACGTTGATCGAGGAAAAGCCCTCGCCCACCGGCGTGGTGAGCGGGCTTTTCAGCGCCACGCCCAGGCGGGCGATGGTTTCCAGCGTCTTTCCGGGCAGAAGCTCGCCCTGCTTTTCGTAGGCGGCAAGGCCGGCATCGACGAATTCGTACCGCAGGCCAAGGCCCATCGCATCGAGCACGGACAGTGTGGCGTCCATGATTTCAGGGCCAATGCCATCGCCGCGGATCACCGCAATCGTCGGGTTCATGTTCGGGGGATTCCTGGGGAGTTCGGGAGGAGGCGAAATCGTGCGGCGCCGGGCCGCAACGGCGCGCCCGGCGTATCTTGGCAATTATCGTGCAACGGGGAGAGGCGGTACAGCGAGGCTCGCCATCACTTCGACCAATGTATGAAAGTGCGATTCAGGCAGCAGCCTGCAACAGCGGGTCGAGCTGGCCGGCGCGATCCAGCGCCACCATGTCGTCGAAGCCGCCGATGTGGGTTTGACCGGCGAAGATCTGCGGCACCGAGGTGCGCTGGCTGCGGCTGCGCATCTCCTCGCGCCGGGCCGGATCGGCATCGACGCGGATTTCCTCCACCTCCACGCCCCGGCTCGCAAGAAAGCGCTTGGCCGCCACGCAATACGGGCAAACCTGGGTCGTGTACATCAGCACCTTGGCCATCGGGACAACCTCGAAAAATGGAACATGCGATCCCGATATGGTGGCATGCGGCACGATTTACAGGCAGTTAACGCTTTGTGCGAGGGCACGGTCCATCATCCAGCGACCGTGCGCAGGAACCGTGCATCCATGGCTCTCAAACCCCTTTCCCTGACGCTGGCGCTGCTGCTGGCCGCCCCCTTCGCGCAGGCCGCGCAAGGTGCGGAAGCCACGGCGCTGCCGGACATCGGTTCCTCGGCTGGCGAACTGCTGACACCGGCGGAGGAAGAGGCCTACGGCGGCATGATGCTGAAGGAACTGCGCCACTACGACATGCTGGTCGAAGACCCGCTGCTGGAGGGCTATCTGCAGGAACTGGGCAACCGCCTGACCTCGCGCAGCGACCGCCCGACCCAGCCTTTCACCTTCTTCATGATGCGCTCGCGCGCCATCAATGCGTTCGCCACCATCGGCGGCTACATCGGCGTGAACGCGGGACTGTTCCTGACCGCCGAGCGCGAGGACGAAGTGGCGGCGGTGATGTCGCACGAAATCGCGCACGTCACCCAGCGCCATGTACTGCGTGCGGTGGAAGCGGCGAAGAAGGATCAGCTTCCCATCCTGCTCGGCATGCTGGCCGCCGCCGTGGCGGCTTCGCAATCGGGCAGCGGCGACGCCGTGCAGGCCGCGATGCTCGGCGGCATGTCGCTGATGCAGCAGCGCCAGATCGACTACACCCGCAGCAACGAATACGAAGCCGACCGCATCGGCATCAATACGCTGTACCGCGCCGGTTACGACCCGGTCGCGATGGCCGATTTCTTCGGCCGCATGAACCGCATCACGCGCACCAACTCCGGCGGCATGCAGGCCCCCGAATACCTGCGCAGCCATCCGGTCACCACCACGCGCATGAGCGAGGCCAACGACCGCGCCACGCGGCTTCTGGGCGAAAACTGCGCGAGCTCCTGGAACCCCAGGCCGAACGACGAGCCCGGCGGCGAAATCCGGGCCAAGTGTTCGCCGAATGCAGTCGTCGCCGCGCCGCGATCGTTCCGCAACCCGCTGCTGCCCGATTACGTAAGCGCCGCGCTGGATCAACCCAGTGCCGCACCCTCGGAACTGTTCGACCTGGCACGCGAGCGCCTGCGCGTCCTCACCGCGCGCAGTCCACGGGAGGTTTCCGTCGAATTCCAGCGCAAGCAGCGCGCCGGGGAAACGCTTTCCACCGCGCAGCGCTATGGCCTGGCGCTGGCGCTGAGCCGCGCCGGGGATACCGCGCCCGCGGCCGGGATGCTGGAGGAACTGGCCGGGGAACTTCCCGGAACCTACTGGCTGAAACTGGCGCAGGCGGAAAACGAGCACCGCGCCGGCCACCAGCACGCGGCGCAGGAACTCTACGAGCGCCTGCTGCGCGAACTCCCCCGCAATCGCGCGGCGACCTTGAGCTACGCCTCCGCACTGGTGGAACTGGACACCGTGGAAGCCGCGCACAAGGCACAGGAAATCCTGCGTCCGCTCATGGATGCGCACGGCGGCGACCCGGCCTTCCAGCGCAACTTCGCCCGGGCCAGCGAGATCGCCGGCGATACCGTCCGCGCCGCCGAAGCCTTCGCCGAAGCGGCCTGGCTCAACGGCAATGCCGAAGACGCCCTGCGCCAGTTGCAGGCACTGCTCAAGAACCCGAACCTGGATTACTACCAGCGCGCCCGCATCGACGCCCGCATCGCCTCGATCACGCCCTCGGCACTGGAAATGCGCCGCCGCAACCAGCGCGAGGAAAGCACGCAATTCGGCAATTACGGGCTGGTGCCGTAACCTCCGGAAGGCCTCACGCCGTCGGCCCGTCGCCCGCAGCGCCGGAAGGCCGCGCATCCCCGGCGGCAGGGCCCGCCGCGAGGCTTCGCGGCCCCAGCACCAGCACGCCGGCCCTGGATTGCCACTCGTCCTTGCCGGTGGCGGGCCTGAGAATGCCGCGTTCGTCGCTCGCCGAACACCTCGTCCGGCTCCAGCATGCCGCTCACCGGCCCCATCGCGATGCCGGCCAGCAGCAGAAACAGGATCGCCGGCAGGCGCACGCGCCAGGCCAGCCACTGGCACAGGAAGCCCAGCACCAGCAGCGTCAACGGCATCAGGGAATGGCTCTGGCAGGCCCGAAACGAACGAAGCCGCGCAGCATTCTGGACGAAGGCGAAAGCGTCAAGACCGGCACACGCCCCACGCACGCCGCTTTGCACGATAATCGCCAGTTCCCTTCCGCACTGTTTCCCCATGCCCAACGCCACGCCCCAGCTTCTGGTCACCTGCGCCCTGCCCTACGCCAACGGCCCGCTGCACATCGGCCATCTGGTCGGTTACGTGCAGGGCGACATCTTCGTCCGCGCGCAGCGGTTGATGGGCAAGACCGCGCACTTCGTCTGCGCC
>CAZHXV010000149.1:0-7937 GCA_964536455.1 uncultured Aquimonas sp. | reverse complement strand
GTAGCCGAGTTTCCAGCCGGTGCAGTGGTAGGTCTTGCCGAACGAGGAAACGACGAAGCTGCGCTGCGCGAGTTCCGGGTGGCCCAGCACGCTGTGGTGGGCTTCCCCGTCGAAGACGATGTGTTCGTACACCTCGTCGGAAATCAGCAGCACATCGGTGTCGCGCAGCACGCCGGCCAGTGCGTCGAGGTCGGCGCGAGAGAACACCGCGCCGGTGGGATTGTGCGGCGTGTTGACGATCAGGAGCCGGGTGCGCGGGGTGATGGCCTCCTTCACGCGCTGCCAATCGACGTGGAAGGTATCTTCCGACCTCACCAGCGGCACATGCACGGCATGGGCACCGGCCAGCTCGATCGCAGGCTCGTAGCAGTCGTAGCACGGGTCGAGCACGATCACCTCATCCCCTGTACGCGCCACGGCATGGATCGCGGCGAACAAGGCCTCGGTCGCGCCGCTGGTGACGGTGATTTCCCTTTCCGCATCCACCCGCGCGCCGTAGAGCGCCTGGATCTTGGCGGCGATCTGCTCGCGCAGCGGGGCGATGCCGTGCATCGGCGCGTACTGGTTGCGGCCTTCGCGCATGGCCTGCGCCAGCGCCTCCCGCAGGAACGCCGGCACCTCGAAATCCGGGAAACCCTGCCCCAGGTTCACCGCCGAATGCTCGGCGGCGAGCTGGGACATCACGGCGAAGATGGTGGTCTGTTTGCGCGGGAACTTGCTGTGGAAATCCATCGTCATTCCATCACTGCGCGCAGGGAACCGCGTCGGTGATGCGCGTCACCGGCACATCCACCGTCCACTCGCCCGGCACGGGGGCGCGGTAGGAAAGATCCAGTGCGAACTGGCCAGTGCCGGCGGCGTTGAAACGCCTCTTCAGCACGCCCACGTCGTGCACCGTCGGCGCGCGCCAGGCGCAGGCGGGGCATGGGCCGTCGTTGAGCTGCTGCACCACCACGTCGCGGCTCTGGTTCAGCGCGAGCGGGCCGTCGTAGGTGGCGATGAACCAGCGTGGCGTGCCGAGCGCATCATAGGAATAGGCGGTGTAGCTCTCGAATCCGGCAAAGCCGATGGCGCTGTAGCCCGGTGGCGTGGGCGCGTACCACATGCCGTCCACGCGCGTGCCTGAAATGCCGCTGCACGTGCCCGCGTCGATGTTGGCCAGCCTGGTGGAACCCGACTGCCCGAACAGCGTCCAGTTGAACACCGCCTCCGATGCGCCCGTAAGCACGAGCTGGCCCCGGCCGACGGCGGATTCGATCTGTTCCGAGCCGTTCCAGGTGTAGCGGTTGAAGATGAAATCCCAGTGGCCGGCGGTGCCGCCCGGAAGCTGGGTGACGCCCTGGTACCAGACCGGCGTGCCGTCTTCGAGGAAGGTGTAGAACGTCGCCGCCCACAGATCGCCGGCGCGATACAGGAACAGGCCCGAGCCCGAGCCCTGCGCCATTGCCACCGGATCGGCCCACGCGCCCATCTTCGTGGCCGGACGGTTCGAGCCGTAGGTGGCCTGCACGGTCAGGGTCAGATCGACCGGCGTGGCGGTCTTGTTCACCGGCGTTGCGTACCAGCGTCCTGCGGTCAGCGCCGCGCCGGATACCGCGACGTCCTCGTTCGATCCGGCGTTCTCGCTCCTGGCCGCAGCCTGCGCGATGGGCGGTGCGGCGGCAACGAGGGGGCCGTCGGGCGTGGCGATGCGCGAGAGGTAGAGATCGGCGTTGCCGGAACTGCCGCGCAGTCGTACGTCGATGCGGCTGGCATTGGGCGGTACGTCGAAGTAGAGCCGGTCGTGGGCCTGGTTCGCGCCGAGGCGGAAGCTGAGCGCGTTGGCATCGCCGGGCGCGAGGGCGCGGGCGATGTTGGGAACCATGTTGGTGTCGCCGCGGACGATCTTCACCAGCACCTTGCCCACGTCGGCACGGCGATCGTCGCCCCCGCCCGAACCGATCAGGAGATGGCCCCAGCGTGTTTCGCCCGGCGCGAGCGTGGGATCGTCCCAGGCCAGGCGCAGATCGAAGGCTTCCCCGGCAGCGGTACTGCCGGGGCCCGCCGCGATCAGCTTGCCGTTGCCGGGCATGAGCGGCACCAGTGCCGCGGACAGGTTGATGACGTCCGAACCGGCGGCGGAGGCGCTCCAGTTCTGCACCACCACCCAGAAACGCTGCCCTGCCATGGCAACGACGCTGCGGTCGCAGCTTTCATTGGCGACCGCGGAGACCGAACGGCACAACTCGTCGTCCTCGATCGGCACGAACCTGGCATTCGGGGTGCCCACGAACAGGTCGATGTCGCTCGAAGTGCTGGAGAAGGCGTCGGCACGCAACCGGTACTCGCCCGCCACCGGCGCGGTCAGCCAGAACACGGTCTTGTTTTCGACCAGCCCATCGTAGGGATCGTCGCTGGTCTGATCCTGCGCCACCGAAGGCGAGGCGATGGTGGGGCGAACCAGATCGCTGCCGGCCAGGCGCAGATCGGGCAACGCGACCAGGCCTTGCAGCGATTCGATGCTCCAGCCGCCATCCTGGATTCCCGTTCCCGGAGGAGGCGTACCGATCAATCCGCCACCGATGGAGACGACTTCCGGCAGAAGCCCCGGCGAAACCTTGATCGCCACGGGAATGGATACGTCGGGCTTTGCGCCCGCCGCATCCTTCAACAGCACGAAACCCTCCACCCAGGTGTTGTAGGCGTACTGGCCGGGTGTCGGGGCGAAGGTGAAGGTGATGCTCTGGCTGGCGTTGGCGGCCAGGGTGAATTCGGAAACGCTGGCGGTCATGCCGGGCACGCCGCTGGCATCCACGCGCCAGGCTCCGCCGCCGGCCATGTCCTGTACGCTGCGCTGGAAGACACAACGGCTGCGGAAGGTGCCGGCATCGAAGCACGCGGAATTCACCAGTGCCGGCAGGTTCAGTGCGGTCGGATCGATCGCCGCGCCGCCCTGGCTGCGGCAATAGTTGGTCGCAGGGAAGCTGTTGCCGCCCCAAAGCCCGGCGCGGCAGAACTGGTTGGTGTTCACCGGGAACTTGAGCGCCGCTTTCGTGGCCCTGGCCAGATCGACGGTGCCCGCGCCCTGATCGAATATGCCGGCGGGGGTCACGGCATCCGGCAGTCGTACGCTGGGGCGTGCCGTGGTTTGCAGAGCGCTCTCCACTTCCGCCGGCCCCCAGCCCGGATGCGCCTTCAGCAACAGCGCCACCGCGCCGGTCACGTGCGGCGTGGCCATCGAGGTGCCGCTCATGTAGGCGAAACTGGAGGTACTGCCCGCCGTGGCAGCGAGGATATCGACACCGGGCGCCGCCAGGTTCGGCTTGAGCCAGTTTCCTATGGTCGGGCCGCGTCCGCTGAACCCGGCGAGGATGTCGCCAAAGGCCGCCAGCCGGCCCAGGCTGGATACGCCGATCGACGCCTGGTGGCCGCTGCCGCTGGCCAGCCATTGCTTCAGCGCCGTGCCGTCGGCAAGCCCCAGGTGCGTGGCGGGCAACTGGTGCGCATCGGAATACAGCCCTTCCCCTTCGGCGGCCTGGTTCACCAGCACCATGCCGCCGCCGCCGGCATTCTTCACGTTCAAGCCCTTGATGACGCGCGCATAGGTGCCGCGGTCGCACACCACGATCTGGCCGCTGAAGGTGCCCGCCGACCACGATGGCGGCATGGTGCTGGTGCTGGGCGGGAGCGCGTTCACATCATTGCCTGCGGCGCACAGCGCCGAACCGTGGTTGCCGGCATGGACGATGGGCCGCGTGCCGCTGGCCACCGTGGTGGCGCTGGCGCCCTTGAGCACGCCGCCGCCCGGCGGGGCGGTATTGCCGCCGGAAAGCGTGAGCGTGTTGACCTGGGCACGGTCGTGGCTGACGGCGGCCACGGAAATCACCCACGGCGCGATGCTGGGCGCACCGACCGTGCCCGGATTCGGCCCGTCGTTGCCGGCGGCGGCCACCACCACCACGCCAGCCTCGCGCGCCGCCAGCAGGTTCAGCATGTCCGAGCTGGTCATGGCATCCAACCATGGGTCGTAGGCGGAACCGCCAAGCGAATAGTTGAGGACATCCACGCCATCGGTCACGGCCTGATTGATCGCCGCCAGCAGCCAGCTTCCCTGGCAGCCGGATTCATCCTCGCAGGCCTTGTAGGACATCAGGTTGGCGCGCGGGGCGACGCCGGAAAGATCGTAAGCAATGCCGCTGAAGTTGCGCCGCAGCGGTACGCCGGCGGCGGTGGCGGAAACATGGGTGCCGTGCCCGGCGGCATCGTTGCCGTCGTTGGTTTCGCTGTCTTTCGTGCCGGTGGTGAAGTCGTACACGCCGATCAGTTTGTTGTTGCAGCGAAGCGTGGAGGGCGGCGAAGCCTCGATGCACTTGCCGTACTTCACCCCGCGCGGATTGGCGATGGAGAAACCCGTGCCGCTGTCGTCGAAGGCCGGATGCCTGGAGTTGATGCCGGTATCCACGATGCCGACCACGATGCCTTCGCCGCGATTGCCGCCGGCGGCCGTGGCGGCATTCCAGATGGTGTCGGCATGGATCCATTGCGGGCCGGCATCGGTCGCCGGCTTGCGCACGAAATCCGGCTCCACGGCGGCCACGCCCGGCACGGCGGCCAGGGCGCGGGCTTCGGCCTGGGTGAGTTCCAGCGCCACGCCGTTGGAGGTCGTCTCATAGACGAACAAGGGCTCCAGCGTTCGACCGAGACGGCGCGCGCCCTCGTTCAGGCGTTCGGTGCGCAAATCCGCGAGCGCGGCGCGATAGGCCTTGCTCGCCGCCGTGTTCACGTCGAGCCTGCGAGCCCCGGTCGCTTCAGGGCTGGTGGCCTTCAATCCGGCCAGGCGGCCACCCTTGGCCTGCTCTGCGCCACGGAACCCGGCCAGCGGCGCTTCCTCGAACCACACCAGCCAGGTGGTGCGCTGCATGGCCTTCTCGGCAGCAGGACGCGCGGCCAATGCCTCGGGAACCAGGTGCGGATGACAGGCCATGGCCAGTGCGAGGGCGAGCGGAAGACGGCGCATGCAGGGAACTCCAGCGGGGCGGGCATTCGATACAAGTTGCAAAACGCCGAAAACGGCGACGTTTTGCAGGGGGCTTCGCAGTTTACCGGTTACCGGCGGCGCTGAACCTCCCGGCCCGGCCCGTCACGCTAGAATTCCGGTCGCCATTCCCAGCCGCCCATACTCCCCGACCCAATGCCCAGCCACGCTCATCGCTTCCCGCTCCTGCTGCTGCTCGCATCCGCATCCGGCTTCGCCCAGACGCCCGTCGCCAGCCTGGATACGCGCAATCTCGATACCCAGATTGCCGCCTGCGCCGATTTCTACCAGTACGCCAACGGCGGCTGGCTGAAGGCCAATCCGATTCCCTCCGGCTTCGCCAGTTGGGGCACGTTCGAGGAAATGGGCCTGCAATCGCTGCTGCGCCAGCGCGCCCTGCTGGAAACGCCGGTCGCCGCCGATGCCGATGCCTCGGTGCATGCCCTGGGTTGGCTCTATGCCGCCGGCATGGACGAGGCCGCGATCGAAGCGGCCGGCGCCGCGCCCTTGCAGCCCCTGCTGGCGCGCATCGACCAGATCAAGAAACCCAAGGACGTCCCCCCTGCCCTGGCCGACCTGCACGCACGCGGCATCCCGGTGCTGTTCGATTTCGGCCTCAACGACGACCTGAACGACCCTTCGATGCGCATCGTCTATGCCAACCAGGGCGGCCTGGGCCTACCCGACCGCGACTACTACCTGCGCGAGGACGAGGCCACGAAGAACCTGATGACGGCCTACCAGGGCTACGTCGAGCGCCTCCTGACGCTGGCCGGCAGCAAGGATCCCGCCACCGATGCCGCCGCCGTGCTGAAGGTGGAAACGCAATTGGCGAGGGCCTCCCTGACCCTGCTGCAACTGCGCGACCCGAACAATTCCTACCGCCCCATCGGGGTCAAGGAACTGGCCAAGCGACTGCCGAACCTCAAGTGGCCGGATTACCTCAAGCGGCAGGGCATCCCAAAGCTGGCCTCGCTGTCGCTGGCGCATGAAGCCTTCTTCCGGCAGGCCGACGGCCTGATCGCCAGTCTGCCGCTGGAGCAATGGCGCGCCTACCTGAAATTCCACGCGGCGCACACGCTGGCGCCCTACCTTTCCAGCGGTTTCGTGCAGGCCCACGATGCGATGTACCTGCGCACGCTGCGCGGCTCGCAGGAGCCGATGCCGCGCTGGCGGCGGGTGCTGGGCACCGTGGATACGCTGCTGCCGCAGGCGCTGGGCCAGCGCTACCTGGCCAGCGAATTCCCGCAGCCCCGGCGCGAGGCCGCGCAGGCCATGATCGATGCGCTCCGCGCCGCCCTGCGCGCCCGACTGGAAACCGCGCCCTGGCTCGCGGGCGAAGCGCGCGTGGCGGCGCTGGCCAAGCTCGACGCGCTGGACGTGAAGCTCGGCGGGCCGGGCATGACGCTCAGCTACGCCGGCCTCGATCTCTCCAGGGGCACGTATGCCGACAAGGTGCTCGCCGCCACCGCCTGGCTGCACAAGCTGCACATGGCCGCCGCCGGCAAGCCGCGCGCGGATTGGCAATGGCCGCAGCCGCCACAGGCAGTGAACCTGTATTACGACCCGGCGCGCAACCAGCTCGTGGTGCCGGCGGGCATCGTGCAGGCCCCGCTGTTCGATCCGGCCGCCGACGCCGCCGCCAACTACGGCGCGCTGGGCGCGCTGATCGCGCACGAGGTGTTCCACGGTTTCGATGCCATCGGCAGCGGCTTCGACGCACAGGGCCGCATCGCCAGCTGGTGGCAGGCCGCCGACGCGGAAGCCTTCGCCGCCCGCACCAAACCGCTGGAAGCGCAGTACGACGCCTACAAGGTGCTGGGCCAGGCGCCGGTGAGCGGCCGACTCACGCTGGCCGAGAACATCGCCGACCTGGCTGGCGTCGAGATCGCCTGGGACGCCTTCCAGGCCGGCAAGCCGGATCCTGCGAAAAAGATCGACGGCCAGGCTCCGGCGCAGCGCTTCTTCCTGGCCTACGCGCAGAATTGGCGCCGCAACTACCAGGATGCCGAACTGCAACTGCTCTCGCGCATCGACGTGCACGCCCCCGCGCCGTTCCGCGTCAACGGCCCGCTGGCGAACTTCGCCCCATTCGCCGACAGCTTCGCCTGCAAGGACACCCAAACGCTCACCGACGAAGCCATCGCCGCGGCGAAGAAGAAAGGCAAGAACGTGAAGCCCGCCGTGGTGACGCCGACACTGGTGAAGCCGCTGGCGGAGCGGGTTTCGGTGTTCTGATCGAACCTCCCTTCTTTCCGCTAGCGCGGAGAGAAGGGAAAAGCCCGCGCATGGCGGCGGTACAGCCTTTTGCCGGATAATGGGCAACTTTCCTTCGCCTTTCCCGGCCCGATCAGGACGATCCGCTGGCCGTGATCGTGCCCACCCGCAGGTAGCCCATGTCCCAATACATCTACACCATGAACGGCGTGTCGAAGATCGTCCCGCCGAAGCGCCAGATCATCAAGGATATTTCCCTCTCCTTCTTCCCCGGCGCGAAGATCGGCCTGCTCGGCCTCAACGGCGCGGGCAAATCCACCGTGCTGAAGATCATGGCCGGCGTGGACAAGGATTTCGAAGGCGAGGCCCGCCCGCAGCCCGGCATCAAGGTCGGCTACCTGCCGCAGGAGCCGCAGCTCGACCCCGCGCAGACCGTGCGCGAAGCGGTGGAAGAAGGCGTCGGCGAAGTGCTCCAGGCCCAGGCGGCGCTGGACAAGGTGTACGCCGCCTATGCCGAGGACGGCGCGGATTTCGACGCGCTGGCCAAGGAGCAGGAGCGCCTGGAGGCCATCCTCGCCTCGGGCGATGCGCACACGCTGGAACAACAGCTTGAAGTCGCCGCCGATGCGCTGCGCCTGCCGCCGTGGGATGCCGTCATCGGCAAACTCTCCGGCGGCGAGAAGCGCCGCGTCGCGCTGTGCCGCCT
>CAZHXV010000148.1:0-7956 GCA_964536455.1 uncultured Aquimonas sp. | reverse complement strand
CGCAGCAGTGCCTCGGCCACGCACATCAGCAGCACGCCTTCCTCGCTGGAAAGATCGTATTCGCGCATGAAGGCTTCGATCATGCCCTGCTCCTGCGCCTTGTGCCGCACCCGCTCCACCAGCGCGCACGCGGTGCGCTGGATGCCCTGTTGCGTGGCCTCGTCCACGCGCGCCTCGTCCAGAAGTTGCGCCAGATGCGCGCCCTCATCGACGGCGTAGGCAGCGGAGATGGCCTGCCGCATGCCGCTGGCGGGCGGGGAAAGTTCGGGTTCGAGGATGGGTTTCACGCAGCGCTCCAGCGCGACCCATGCGGGCGCGGAATGACGATGGAAGCGATCATTGTAGAGCGGCCCGGGGCCATGCAGAGCGAAGCTGATAGCCTTCCAGCCCAGCCATTCCTTTCCTCCGCCTGCCATTCCTCCGCTTGCCATGAACGCCCGCCCCGCTTCCGCCTTCCTGTTCCTGCTGTGCCTTGCCGCCGGGACGGCCCGTGCCCAGGATTTCAGTACCGAAACCGAGCAGTGGCGCACCCGGCGCTACGAGAACCTGAGAAAGCCCGATGGCTACCTCAGCTTCGTCGGCTCGGGCATCGTGCCTGCCGGACAAAGCCATGTCGGCGCAGCGCCGGACAACGACATCGTGCTGCCCCAGGGCCCGGCGCACCTGGGCGTGCTGGAACTGGACGCTGCCGGCCGTATCGGTTTCGTTTCCGCACCCGGCGGCGAAGGCCGCCTCGGTGGCGAACCCTTCCAGCGCATCGAACTGAAAACCCAGCTCGACGAAGAGGGCCCGACGCGCATCGACTTCGGCACCGCCTGGTTCTACGTGGTGCGAACCGGCGATCTGGTGGGCTGGCGGCTGCGCGATACGCAATCCGCATTGCGGCACAATTTTTCCGGAATCCCGCATTACCCGGTAAGCGAAACCTGGCGGATTGAGGCTGATTGGGAACCGTTCGATCCCCCGCGCACGCTGGAGTTCGTCACCGTGATCGGCACGCCCGAATCGGGCGAGGTGCCGGGGCAGGCGGTGTTTTCCTGGAACGGGCAGCGCGTGACGCTGTGGCCCATCGCCCAGGACGAAGGAAAACTGTTCTTCGTCTTCGCCGACAAAACCACCGGCAAGGCCACCTACGGCGGCGGCCGCTTCCTCACCACCGAAGCGGCACGGGACGGCAAGCTGATCCTGGATTTCAACCGCGCCGTGAACCCGCCCTGCGCCCTGAACGGCCATGTCGTCTGCCCGACCGCGCCGCCGGAGAACCGGCTGCCGTTTCCGGTATCCGCAGGTGAGCTTGCGCCGGCGAAGAAACCTCATTGACCGGCGCTGACGGGCCTTTGCATTCCGGCCTAGCGGCAGACGCCATCGCCGCCGCAGGCGTCCGGGGCCTCTACAATGCCGCCCATGCCCCCCAAACCCGCCAAGCTGCAGCACCGCGATTCACGCCGATTCACCCCGGCCCAGCTCTGGACGGGCTTGATGTCGCTGGCGGTGGCCGTGGGCCTGCTGCTGTTCCTGGATCGCTACCTCGACCGGCTGGCCACGGATCGGCCCGGCGACTGGGCGCGCATCCTGATCGAGGAAATGACCGGTTCGGTGGTGGCGGCGCTGCTGGTGCCGGTGATGGTCTATGTGACGCGGCGCTGGCCGCCGCTTTCCGCGCGCTGGCCGCTGCACATGCCGATCCAGGTGCTGGCCGCGACGCTGATCGCCGGCGTCCACACCAGCGCCACCTCGGTGCTGCGCACGCTGTTGATAGTGTTTCCGGGGCTGTCCGACGGGCACGAATACCAGCTCACGCCGCAGGCCTACCTGCTGTCCCTGCCCGCCGGTTTCGTCGTCTATGCCGTGTTCGCGGCGATCACGATGGTGGTGGATCGCTATCGCGGCGCGCGCAACCGCGAACTGGAAGCGGTGGAGCTGCGCGCCCAGCTCACCCAGGCGCAGTTGCAGGTGCTGCGCCGCCAGCTCGAACCGCAGTTCCTGTTCAACACGCTCAAGTCCATCGCCGAACTGGTCTATGCGAACCCGAAGGCGGCGGAGGAAATGATTTCGCGGATGAGCGCGCTGCTGCGCCATTCCTTCACTTCCGAGCAATCGCACGAAACCACGCTGGCCGAGGAAGTGCGGGTGCTCGACCTGTACCTGGACATCATGCGGCTGCGTTATGCGGAGCGATTGTTCGTGCAGGTGGATGCGCCGGCGGAGCTGGCCAAGGCGCGCGTGCCGCGCCTGCTGCTGCAACCGCTGGTGGAAAACGCGCTGCGCTACGGTGCCGATCCCTCGCTGTCGCTGGTGGCGGTGCGGGTGTGCGCGCGGGCCCAGGACGAAGCGCTGGTGATCCGCGTGCACGACCGTTCCGGCGCGGACGAGGAAGTCCTGCGCGGCACGGGTCTTGCGAACCTGGGCGAACGCATCGTGCGGCTGTACGGGCACGGCTACGGCATCGCCTCGCGCAACGACGAGGAAGGCATCGAGATCATCGTGAAGCTGCCGCTGAAATTCGCGGAGGACAAGGCGCCTTCCGATCCGCGCGCCTGATCCAGGCCGCACGAACCTGCGCCAAACGCGGAACCGGCAGGGGCTTGGGTTCGCCGCGCGCCAGGCGTATAAATTCCGTTCTTGTTGCACTGCCGCATCCCCGATGCGGATCCCCTCTTTTCCCGACATGGCCCCATGGCAAGCCGAACGCCCCTGCACCGCGAAGACCCGCAAGACTTCCGCGCCGCCCCGCGCGACCCCTGGCGCACACCACGCTATCTGGTTCGCGCGCCGCTGCTGCTGCTGCACATCCTCGTTTCGCTTCCGCTCACGCTGTTGATGATCAACCCGCTGACGGCCCGCTGGCGGGTGGGTGGGGAGCGCGTGGATCACAAGGCGATCCGGCTCTGGTCGGCGGGCCTGATGCGCATCTTCGGCTTCCGGTTGCGCCGCGTCGGCGCGCCTGCGATGCAGGCCAGCCTGATCGTCGCCAACCACGTTTCCTGGCTGGACATCGAACTGATCCACAGCCAGCGCGTGGCCGGCTTCGTGGCCAAATCCGAGATCGAACGCTGGCCGCTGGTCGGCTGGCTGGCCAAGCGCGGCGGCACCATCTACCACCGGCGCGGCAGCAACGAATCGCTTTCCGCCGTGACCGATCTGATGGTGGAGCGGCTGAAAAGCGGCGAGGCGGTGGCTGCGTTCCCCGAAGGCGGCACCACCGATGGCCGCGGCGTGCGCACCTTCCACGCCCGCATCTTCCAGGCCGCGTTCGCCGCGCAAGTACCGGTGCAGCCGGTGGCGTTGCGCTACGGCGAAGGCGCTTCCGGACAAGCCGCCGTGGCCTTCGGCCCGCGCGAGAATTTCCTGCGGAACTTCCTGCGCCTGCTCGGCGATCCCCCGCGCAGGGCCGAAGTGCATTTCCTGGAAATCCTCACGCCGGGCGAGGAAGGCCGCCGCAAACTCGCCGAGGCCGCGCGCGAACGCATCCTGGCCGCGATGTGCCTGGATGCGACGCCCACGGAAGCGACGAGCCCGGATGCGATGCGGCAGGAGCCCGCGAACCCGTGAACCGGCTCGCGATCCAACCCCCGTCGCTGTTGCGCAACCCGCATGTGCAATCGGTGCTGGCCTCCAGCCGCCTGCGCAGGTTCGCCGCGCGGCGCATCGCGGCGAACCTGGTGCGCGATGCGAAGGAACTGATCCTGGATGGCGGCGACGGCGTGCGTTTGCAGGGTTTTCTCACCGAACAGAACGCACGGCCCGCCTCGCGCGGGCTGGCGGTGCTGCTGCACGGCTGGGAAGGCACCGTGCGCTCCAACTACGTGCTGCATACCGGTGGCTGCCTGCTGCGCGAAGGCTTCGACGTGTTCCGCCTGCACTTCCGCGATCACGGCGATACGCAGGCGCTGAATCCGGGCATCTTCCATTCCTGCCTGCTGGACGAAGTGGTCCGCGCCATCGGCGATCTGTCGCGCCGGCTGCCGGATCGCGATCTTTACTTGGCGGGGTTTTCGCTCGGCGGCAATTTCACCCTGCGCATCGCGCTGCGCGCGCCCGAGGCCGGCCTGCCGCTGCGCCACGCCGCCGCCGTGTGCCCGGTGATCGACCCGCGCAACGGTCTGGCCGCGATCGAAACCGCGCCGTGGTTCTACCAGCAATATTTCATGCTCAAGTGGGCCGATTCGCTGCGCCGCAAACAGGCCGCCTACCCGGATCGCTTCGCCTTCACTTCCGCCGAACTGCGTTCGAGCGTGCGGCAACTCACGCGAATGCTGGTGGAGCGCTACACCGAATTCGGCACGCTGGACGATTACCTGGACGGTTACTCCATCCAGGGCAACCGGCTGGCCGGTGCGAAGGTGCCGCTTTCCATCCTCACCTCCACGGACGATCCCATCGTGCCGGTCGCCGATTTCGAGAAGCTCACCCTGCCGCCCGGCGCCCGGCTGGACATCGCCCCCTTCGGTGGCCACTGCGGCTTCATCACCGATTTCCGCTTGAACGGCCTGGCGGAAAACTGGATCGCGGAACGCTTCCGCGACGCCAGCGACGCCACTTCGAACCCAGATGCCTGATCGCATGAACACCCCACTGGCACGGCTCAACGCCGCCGCACCCGCGGCCTTCGTCGCGGCGCTCTCCGCGATCTACGAACACTCCCCGTGGGTGGCACAGAACGTCTTGCCGCTGCGCCCGTTCGCAAGCGAGGACGCCCTGGCGCAAGCGATGCGGCAAGCCGTGGCCGCAGCGCCAATGGATGCCCGGCTGCGCCTGATCCGCGCCCACCCGCAACTGGCCGGCAAAGCCGCCATCGCCGGCGAACTCACCGAGCATTCCACCCGCGAACAATCCGGCGCGGGGCTGGATCGCTGCACGCCTGCGGAATACGCACGGCTCACCGCGCTCAACGACGCCTACCAGCGCAAATTCGGCTTCCCCTTCATCCTCGCCGTGCGCGGCCACACCCGCACCAGCATCATCGCCGCGATGGCGCAGCGGCTGGATCATGATGCGGACACCGAACGCGACGAAGCGCTGGCGCAGATCGACCGGATCGCAGGATTCAGGCTGCGGGATCTGCTGGGCGGATAAGTCCGCCGCCATACGGATCAACCGCAGTGCGCGGGTAGCATGTCCGGCGCGCTGCGGTACGCTTGTCGCATGAGTGCGCCAGAATCTTCTTCCAGCTTCATCCTCAACGGCCGTCGGGTTGCGCTCGATGGCGCCAACCCCGACCAATCGCTGCTGCGCTGGCTGCGCGCGCAGCATCTGAGCGGCACCAAGGAAGGCTGCGGCGACGGCGACTGCGGCGCATGCACCGTGGCGATGGTGGAAACCGATGCGCAGGGGGTTTCCCGATACGTTGCGGTGAACAGTTGCCTGTTGCCGCTGGGGTTGCTGCCGGGGCGCGAGGTGTTCACGGTCGAAGCCCTCGCGCAGGGCGAGCAACTGCATCCGGTGCAGGCGGCGATGGTGGACTGCGCCGGTTCGCAGTGCGGCTACTGCACGCCCGGCTTCGTGATGAGCCTGTTCGCCGGCTGGTACGGCGACGAACTTTCCGATCACGCCACCGAAGGCAACCTGTGCCGCTGCACCGGGTATCGCTCGATCCGCGCCGCCACCGCGCAGGCGGCTGGCGTGCGCGCGCAGCGCCCGCCGCCGGATCGCTTCGATGCGGTATTGAACCTGCCGCGCGCGGCCCTGGGCGCTGCGCAGCTGGCCAGCTGGTTCAGCCCGGCGACCTTGCGCGAGGCGGTGGAACTCAAGCGCGCGCATGCCGATTCGGCCTACATCGCCGGCGGCACCGATCTGGGCGTGAACCTGAGCCACGGGAAGACAGTGGCGGCCACGCTGATCGCGCTGGATCGCATCGCGCAACTGCGGAGCATCGACATTGCCGATGCGGAGATCTGCATCGGCGCGGGCGTACCGCTGACGCGGATCGAACACGAGTTGGCCGGGGCGCTTCCACCGCTGGACGACATGCTGCCGTGGTTCGCCGCGCGCCAGGTGCGCAATCGCGCCACGCTCGGCGGCAACCTGGGTTCGGCCTCGCCGATCGGCGATCTGGCTCCGATCCTTCTGGCGCTGGATGCGCAGGTGGAACTGTTCGGCGCCGATGGCGCGCGCAGCCTGCCCATCGATGGATTCTTCACCGGCTATCGCACCACGCTGCGCGCACCGGAGGAAATCATCGTCGCGGTGCGGATTCCACGCCCGGCAGCGACCGTGGCCTGCGCCAGTTACAAGGTCGCCAAGCGCCAGACCGACGACATCAGCATCGTGGCCGCCGCGTTCGCGCTGGGCTTCGATGCGCAGCGCCGCGTGAGCCACGCGCGGCTGGCCTATGGCGGCGTTGCGGCCACGCCGGTGCGCGCGCGGCTGGCCGAATCGCTGCTGCTCGGAAAGCCGCTCGACGGTGCGTTGCTGGAGGACGTGCTCGCGGCGCTGCACAGCGAGTTCACGCCGCTGTCCGACCATCGCGCCAGCGCCGGTTACCGCAATCGGCTCATCGCCAACCTGTTCGCGAAATTCGTCGCGGAAAAAGGCTTGCTGGCGGATCGGGAGGCGCTGGCATGAACGCGCCGGAACGGCACGGCATCGCCGCCGATCCGCGCGGGCTGAAGCACGAAAGCGCGGTCGGCCACGTCACCGGCCGTGCCGCGTATGCGGACGAAACGCACCCGCCGCAGGGCATGGTGAGCCTGTGGCCGGTGGCTTCCCCCCACGCCCATGCGCGCATCCTGCGCATCGACGCGACGCGCGCGCTGGCGCATCCTGGCGTGGTGGCGGTGCTCACCGCCAAGGATGTGCCCGGCGTCAACGACACCGGCAGCATCCTGCACGACGAGCCGCTGATCCCGGCCGAGGAAGTGATGTTCCACGGCCAGGCCGTGGCCTTCGTCGTGGCGCAGGACGAGGCCGGCGCGCGCACCGCGGCGGCGCTGGTGCAGGTGGACTACGAACCGTTGCCGGTTTGCGCGACGATGGCCCAGGCCATCGCGGAAGAGCGCTTCCATTTGCCGCCGGCGAAAGTGGAGCGCGGCGATGCACAAGCGGCCCTGGGTCGCGCGCCGCATCGCATTTGCGGCGAGTTCCAGATGGGCGGGCAGGAGCATTTCTATCTGGAAACCCAGGCCGCGCGCGTGGAGATCGACAGCGAGGGCGTGGTGCAGGTGGTGTCCTCGACCCAGCACCCGACCGAAACCCAGCACATCGTCGCGCACGTGCTGGGGCTGCCCGCCAACCAGGTGGTCTGCCGCAGCCTGCGCATGGGCGGCGGTTTCGGCGGCAAGGAGACGCAGGCCAACCCGGTCGCGGCCATCGCGGCGCTGGCGGCGAAACTCACCGGCCGGCCGGCGCGGTACAAGCTCGAACGCGGGCTGGACATGCGCACCACCGGCAAGCGCCATCCCTTCTTCGCGCGTTACGAGGTCGGCTTCGACGAAGCCGGCACCCTCCTTGCGCTGGATGTGCGGCTCTATGCCGACGGCGGCTGGAGCTGCGATCTTTCCCCGCCGGTGCTGATGCGCGCGATGGTGCACATCGACAACGCCTATTTCATTCCCGAGGTGCGCATCACGGGGTTGATCTGCAAGACGAACTTGGCCTCGAACACCGCGTTCCGGGGCTTCGGCGGACCGCAGGGGATGCTGGTGGGCGAGGAAATCATGGATCGCATCGCGCGCCACCTCCACCTTCCCGCGCATGAAGTGCGCGAGCGCAATTTCTACCGCGAAGGGCACGCGCCCGACCGCAACACCACGCCCTACGGCCAGCCGGTGGTGGACAACTACCTGCCGCAACTGTGGGCGCAAACGCTGGCCGACAGCGACTTCCTCGCCCGCCGCGAGGCCATCGCCCGCTTCAACCAGGGTTCGCCGAACCTCAAGCGCGGCATCGCGATCACGCCGGTGAAGTTCGGCATCTCGTTCAACAAGACCGAATACAACCAGGCCGGCGCGCTGGTGC
>CAZHXV010000147.1:0-7982 GCA_964536455.1 uncultured Aquimonas sp. | reverse complement strand
GGTGCGCGGACAGTACCGCGCTGGAGCCAGCGCCGAGGGGGCGGTACCCGGTTATCCCGATGAACTGGGCCAGGCCAGCTCGACCGAAACCTTCGTCGCGCTGAAGGCGCAGGTGCAGAACTGGCGCTGGGCTGGCGTGCCTTTCTATCTGCGCACCGGCAAGCGCCTGCCTTCGCGCAGCTCGGAAATCGTCATCACCTTCCGCCCCATTCCCCATTCCGTGTTCGACGCCGCCGCAGGGCCCTTGACGCCGAACCGGCTCGTGGTGCGGCTGCAACCGGACGAAGGCGTGAAGCTCTGGCTGATGATCAAGGATCCCGGCCCCGGCGGCATGCGCCTGCATACCGTGCCGCTGGACATGAGCTTCGCCGAAGCCTTCAGCGCGCGCCATCCGGATGCCTACGAGCGCCTGCTGCTGGACGTGGTGCGCGGCCAGCAGACGCTGTTCATGCGGCGCGACGAAGTGGAAGCGGCATGGCGCTGGATCGACCCCATCCTCGATGCCTGGCGCAGCAGCAGCGAACCGCCCAAGCCCTACACCGCCGGCACCTGGGGGCCATCGGCCGCCGTCGCACTGATCGAACGCGATGGCCGCACCTGGGTCGAGGACGGGCCGTGAATCCAGCCGCGCCTGCGCTTCGCACGTTTGCCGATGGCCAGATGCTGGCGCAGGCATTGGCCGGGCATGTCGCGCTGGCACTGGAACAGCGCATCGCCCGCGATGGGCGCGCCGCACTGGCCGTTTCCGGTGGCCGCACGCCCCTGCGCTTCTTCGATGCGCTCGCCTCGCGCGACATGGACTGGAGCGCGGTGGACATCACGCTGGTGGACGAACGCTGGGTCGATGAAACCTCGCCGCGCTCCAATGCCCGGCTGCTGCGCGAGCACCTGCTGCAAGGCGCGGCGGGCGCAGCGCGGTTCCTGCCGCTGTACGCCAGCGCGGCCACGCCGGAAGCGGCACGGGCGCAACTGGAAACGCGCCTTTCCGTCCTGCCCTTGCCATTCGCCGCCGTGGTGCTGGGCATGGGCGAAGATGGCCACACCGCATCGCTGTTTCCCGGTGGCGACCGGCTGGCGCAGGCGCTCGATCCGGCCGGCACGTCCTTGATCGAGACCCTGCGCGCGCCCGGCGCGGAGGAGCCGCGCATCACCCTCACGCTGGCGGCGATCGCTTCCGCCCAGTCCGTTGCCCTGCATATCGAAGGCGAAGCCAAGCGCCGCGTGCTGGAAGCTGCGCTTGCGGATGAATCAGCAGCCTTGCCCATCGCCACCGTGCTATCGCAATGCACACATCCGGCCACCATCTTCTGGTGTCCATGACGCCGGCCCCCGATGCCGGCTGGAGAATCCCATGACCCCCCAGCCACTGCTCAACGCCAGGGTCGGTGAAATCACCGAACGCATCGTCCGGCGCAGCCGCGAGGATCGCATCCGTTACCTGGATCGCATCGCGATTGCCGCCGATGCACAGCCGCGCCGCCGCCGCCTGGGCTGCGCCAACCAGGCCCACGGCTTCGCCGCCTGCGCTCCGGGCGACAAGGCCATGCTGCGCGGTGGTGGCGGCCCGAGCCTGGGCATCGTCACCGCCTACAACGACATGCTCTCCGCGCACGAACCCTATGAGCGTTATCCCGACCTGATCCGCGCCGCGGCGCGCGATGCCGGCGGCGTGGCGATGGTGGCCGGCGGCGTGCCGGCGATGTGCGACGGCATCACCCAGGGCGAGGCCGGCATGGAACTTTCCCTGTTCTCGCGCGAGGTGATCGCCCTTTCCACCGCCGTGGCGCTGTCGCACCAGACCTTCGATGCCGCCGTGTTCCTGGGGATCTGCGACAAGATCGTGCCAGGCCTTGTGATCGGCGCGCTCTCCTTCGGCCATCTGCCCGCCGTGTTCATTCCCTCCGGCCCGATGACCTCGGGCCTGCCGAACAACGAGAAAGCCAAGACCCGGCAACTGTTCGCCGAAGGCAAGGTCGGGCGCGAGGCGTTGCTGGAGGCCGAGGCCAAGTCCTACCACGGCCCCGGCACCTGCACCTTCTACGGCACCGCCAACACCAACCAGATGCTGATGGAGATCATGGGCCTGCACCTGCCCGGCGCGGCCTTCGTGAACCCGGGCACGCCATTGCGCGAAGCGCTGACGCGGGCGGCGACGGCCAGGGCGCTTTCGATCACCGCCCTGGATGATGAGTACGCGCCGATCGGCCGCGTGCTGGACGAGCGCGCCTTCGTCAACGGCATCGTGGGCCTGCACGCCACCGGCGGTTCCACCAACCACACCCTGCATCTGGTGGCGATGGCCGCCGCCGCCGGAATCACCCTCACCTGGGACGATTTCGCCGATCTGGCCGAAGTCGTGCCGCTGCTGGCGCGGGTCTATCCGAACGGCAGCGCGGACGTGAACCACTTCCATGCCGCCGGCGGCACCGCCTTCCTGATCCGCGAACTGCTGGCGGCGGGTTTGCTGCATCAGGACGTGAACACGGTGCTGGGCCAGGGCCTGAACGCCTACGTGCGCGAACCCTTCCTGCCCGAGGGCGGCACGCTGGAGTGGCGCGATGGCGCGAAGGTCAGCGGCGATACCGCCGTGCTGCGCGGCGTGGCCGATCCCTTCCAGCCCACCGGCGGCCTGCGCCTGCTCGCAGGCGAACTGGGCCGCGCCGTGATCAAAGTCTCCGCCATCGCGCCCGAACGCCATGTGATCCAGGCACCGGCCCGCGTATTTCACTCGCAGGACGCCTTGCAGGCCGCGTTCAAGGCGGGCGAACTCACCGGCGACGTGGTGGCGGTGGTGCGCTTCCAGGGGCCGAAGGCGAACGGCATGCCGGAACTGCACAAGCTGATGCCGCCGCTGGCGATCCTCCAGGATCGCGGCCACGCCGTGGCGCTGGTCACCGATGGGCGGCTTTCAGGCGCATCCGGCAAGGTGCCGGCGGCGATCCACGTCACGCCCGAAGCCGCCGAGGGCGGGCCGATCGCGAAGCTGCGCGATGGCGATCTGGTGCGCGTGGATGCGCAGGCCGGGCGGCTCAGCGTGCTGGTGGATGCCGCCGAATGGGCCGCGCGCGAACCTGCGCGTGCCGACCTTTCCTCCTCGCACGTTGGCGTCGGGCGCGAACTGTTCGCCTGCTTCCGCGCCGCCGTTGGCCGCGCCGATGCGGGGGCGAGCATCTTCTCCGCCCTTCCCTCGATGGAACCGAAGACATGACGCAGGAAATTCCAACCATGCAGCAACGGGGCCTCGCCGCCATCCTGGCGCGCGCGCCGGTGGTGCCGGTGGTGATCGTGGATGATCTCACCGACGCCGTGCCGCTGGCCCGCGCCCTGGTGCAAGGCGGCCTGCCCGCCATCGAAGTCACGCTGCGCACGCCGGTCGCACTGGACGCCGTGCGTGCCATCGCCGCCGAAGTTCCGGAGGCCATCGTCGGCGTCGGCACCGTACTGGAACCGGCCCAGCTCGGTGCCGCCGAACGCGCCGGAGCGCGCTTCGCGGTATCGCCCGGCCACACACCACGCCTGCTCGATGCCGCCGCACACTCCGAACTGCCACTGCTGCCCGGCATCGCCACGGCGTCCGAGGCCATCGCGCTGATCGAACGCGGTTATACGCTGGCGAAGTTTTTTCCAGCCGAACCTGCCGGCGGCCAAAAGTATCTGGCCGCACTCGCCTCGCCGCTGCCGCAACTGCGCTTCTGCCCCACCGGCGGCATCACGCCGGAAAGCGCGCCGCGCTATCTGGCCTTGCCCAATGTCGTATGCGTCGGCGGCTCGTGGATGATTTCCCGCGCCCATCTTGCCGCGAAGGACTGGGTCGCGATCGCCAACGCCAGCCGCGCCGCCGCAGAACTGCGCGGAACCACAGCACCATGATTCCCAAATCGCCCCGCTCCTGCCCCGCTCTGGCTCTTGCCGTTAGCTCTACGGCTCTCAACCCCCATTGGAGCGCGGCCAGCCGGTGGCGAAAGGCCCGCAGGGGCGAGGCAAGGATGCCGAGCTTTTTTGATGGCACATGGATGTGCCATCAAAAAACCCGTCACCGGATGGCAAACCCCGAAGGGGCGCGCTACTGGGTGCCGTTTCTCTTTGCCTACTTTCTCTTTGGGCAAGCACTGCGCCGCTGGAGCGGCGCGAACGGCGAAGCCGGCCCCGAAGGGGCGGAGGGCAGGATGCCCGGAGTCAAGAGAAAGTAGGTCGGGCGCGCAGCGCCCGAAAGCTCTAAAAAACAAATAACCAAAACAGCGCAGCAAGCCGCGCTCTACCACAACCCAAGGGAGGCCGCCCACACCGGGCCGGAAAACAGATGCACCGCAATCGCCGCGCCAAGATCGTCGCCACACTCGGCCCCGCCAGTTCCGATGAAGCCACCCTGCGCGCCCTGTTCGACGCAGGCGCGGACGTATTCCGCTTCAACTTCAGCCACGGCAGCCACGAGGAACATCGCCAACGCTACGAACTCGTCCGCGCCATCGAACGCGAGCGCGGCCGCCCCATTGCGGTGCTGGCCGATCTGCAAGGCCCGAAACTGCGCATCGGCCGCCTCGCCGGCCCGATCACACTGGCCGCAGGCGAAACCATCCGCTTCGATCTCGACCCGGAACCTGGCACGCGCGAACGCATCCCGCTGCCGCATCCGGAAATCTTCGCGGCGCTCGCGCCCGGCGTGCACCTCTTGATCGACGACGGCAAGCTGCGGCTGGAAGTGGAGCAAGCCGATGCAGGCTCCGCCACCGCACGCGCCCTGGTCGGTGGCGTGCTGTCCGAACGCAAGGGCGTCAGCGTGGTCGGCGCAACCTTGCCGGTGTCCGCGCTCACGCCGAAGGATCGGGAAGATCTGGCCTTCGCGCTGGAATTGGGCGCGGACTGGATCGCGCTCTCCTTCGTGCAGCGCGCCGAGGATCTCACCGAAGTACGCCACCTCGCCGGGCGGCCCATCGCGCTGATGGCCAAGCTCGAAAAGCCTTCCGCCATCGACGAACTGGACGCCATCGTCGCCAACGCCGATGCGGTGATGGTGGCGCGCGGCGATCTGGGCGTGGAAATGGCGCCGGAAAAAGTGCCCGTCGTCCAACGCCGCATCCTGCGCTGCGCGCGCGCCGCGGGAAAGCCCGTCGTGGTCGCCACGCAGATGCTCGAATCCATGATCCACGCGCCCACGCCCACCCGCGCCGAAGCCTCGGACGTGGCCAGCGCCGTCTATGAAGGCGCGGACGCGGTGATGCTTTCGGCGGAAACCGCCGCCGGCAGTTATCCGGTGGACGCGGTAGCGATGATGAGCCGGATCATCGAAGAGGTGGAACGCGATCCGCACTACCGCGCGCTGATCGACGCCACGCATCCGCCGGTGGAAGCCAACGTCTCGGACGTGATCTGCGATGCGTTGCGGGTCTGCGCCTCGATCCTGCCGATGGCCGCGCTGGTGGCCTACACCACCTCCGGCACCACCGGCCTGCGCACGGCGCGCCTGCGTCCGGCGGCGCCCATCGTCAGCCTCACCCCGCAACTGCCCGTGGCGCGACGCCTGGCGCTGGTCTGGGGCACGCATCCGGTGCTGGGGCGCAACCTTTCCAACATCAACGAAATCGTCGAGGACGCCTGCGCCGTCAGCGTGCGCGAAGGGCTCGCCGTCGCCGGGGACACCATCGCCATCGCCGGCGGGATGCCGTTCGGCATCGCCGGCTCCACCAACTTGCTGCGGATCGCGCACATTCCCGGCGAAACGGGATAACTGCGGAACGGCACGGCGGCGTCACATGGGGCGGCCTCTATACTGGCTGCCCTGTCCGACTCATTCGCCACGCTCATGGCCCACCCCATTCCCCACGCGGAAGAAGCCCGCGCCGCCGCCTTCGACGCCGCCGATCCCCTGCGCGAACTGCGCGAGGAGTTCCTGATCCCGCCACACGGCGACGGGACGATGCACTACTTCTGCGGCAACTCGCTCGGCCTGCAACCGCGCGCGGTGCGCGAGGTCGTGGAGGAGGAGTTCTCGCGCTGGGCGCGGTTGGCGGTGGAAGGCCATTTCCGCGGCGAACGGCCCTGGATGCGCTTCCACGAGAACGTGCGCGAGGATCTGGCGCAGGTGGTCGGCGCGCTGCCGTCCGAAGTGGTGGCGATGAACACGCTCAGCGTGAACCTGCACCTGCTGATGGTCAGTTTCTACCGGCCCACACCCAGCCGCCGCGCCATCCTGATCGAGCAAGGCGCATTTCCCTCCGATCGTTACGCGGTGGAATCGCAGATCCGTTTCCACGGCGGCGACCCGGCCACCGACCTGATCGAACTGGCACCCGACGAAGCCAGCGGTCTGATCTCCGATGCCGCCATCGCCGATGTGCTGCAACGCGAAGGCAACCGCATCGCGCTGGTGCTGTGGCCGGGCGTGCAATACCGCACCGGGCAGGCCTTTGACCTTGCCCGCATCGCGGCGCTGGCGCACGAACGCGGCTGCGTCGCCGGCTTCGACCTGGCCCATTCGGTCGGCAACCTGCCGCTGAACCTGCACGACGCGCAGGCCGATTTCGCGGTGTGGTGCCACTACAAGTACCTCAACGCCGGGCCGGGCGCGATCGGCGGCGCCTTCGTGCACGAACGCCACAGCGGCGAAGACCTGCCACGCTTCGCCGGCTGGTGGGGCAACGATCCGAAAACCCGCTTCGCGATGGCGCCGCAATTCGCGCCCGCTCCCGGCGCGGACGCCTGGCAACTCTCCAACCCACCGATCCTCGCCCTCGCCCCCTTGATCGCCTCGCTACGCCTGTTCCAGCGCACGGGAATGCCGGCGTTGCGGGAAAAATCCCTGGCGCTGACCGGCTATCTGGAACGCCTGATCCGCGAGCACCTGTCCGACGTGCTGGATATCGTCACGCCATCGGAACCCGCGCGCCGCGGCTGCCAGCTCTCGCTGCGCGTGCGCGAAGGCCGCGATGCCGGCCGCGCCCTGTTCGACCACTTGGCCACGCACGGCGTACTCGGCGACTGGCGCGAACCGGACGTGATCCGCATCTCCCCCGCACCGATGTACAACGGCTTCCTCGACGTGTTGCGCTTTGCGCAGGTGGTTGCGCAGTGGCGCGATGGGTGATGCCTTATGAAGGCAGGCGGTGGCCGGCTGAGCTTTTGTAGAGCCGGGCTTGCCCGGCTTGGATGCCTCGGAGTGCGCGAAAAGCCAGAGCAGCGGAGCAAGCTCCGCTCTACAGCGCCCCCGTCATTCGAATTGGCGCGAACCGGAGGTGATCCGCATCTCCCTCGCGCCGCTGTACAACGGCTTCATCGATGTGCCGCGCTTTGCGCTGGTGGCGGCGGGATGGCGCGGGCACTGAGCCCGCGCCGCGTCAATCCTCGATGGTGGCAGGCAACAGCTTCGCCGGTTCCGGCTGGGCTTCGACGGCGAGTTGGCCGTCGCGCACGCTGACTTCAACCTTGCCGCCGCCGACCAGATGGCCGAACAGCAGTTCGTCGGCCAGCGGGCGCTTGATCCTTTCCTGCAACACCCGCGCCATCGGGCGTGCGCCCATCTGCGGGTCGAAGCCGTGCTCGGCCAGCCAGCGCCGCGCTTCCGGATCCACGCTCAGCGCGACGTGCTTCTCTTGCAGCTGCATTTCCAGTTCGATGATGAACTTGTCCACCACGCGCAGGATGTAGTCGAAGTCCAGGCCCTTGAACTGCACCACGGCATCGAGCCGGTTGCGGAACTCCGGCGAGAAGCTGCGCCGGATCACTTCCATTGCATCGGTGCTGTGGTTCTGTTCGACGAAGCCGATGGAGCGCCGCGCCGCCTGCGCCGCACCGGCGTTCGTGGTCATCACCAGCACCACGTTGCGGAAATTGGCTTCGCGGCCGTTCGTATCCGTGAGCACGCCGCGATCCATCACCTGCAACAGGATGTTGAAGATGTCCGGGTGCGCCTTTTCGATTTCGTCCAGCAGCAGCACGCAGTGCGGGGTCTTGACGATGCGCTCGGTGAGCAGGCCGCCCTGGTCGAA
>CAZHXV010000146.1:0-8066 GCA_964536455.1 uncultured Aquimonas sp. | reverse complement strand
GTGTCCTTGGGCAGGCAGTAGCCGCCGTAGCCGAAGGAGGGGTTGTTGTAGTGGCGGCCCACGCGCGGATCCAGGCCCACGCCTTCGATGATCTGGCGGGTATCCAGGCCGTGGCTGGCGGCGTAGGTGTCCAGTTCGTTGAAGAAGGCCACGCGCATGGCCAGATACGTGTTGGCGAACAGCTTGATCGCCTCGGCCTCGGTGGATTCGGTGAACAGCACCGGCACGTCCTGCGCGATCGCCCCTTTCCTGAGCAGGTCAGCGAAGGCTTGCGCGCGCGCCGAGCGTTCGCCGACGACGATGCGGGAGGGATGCAGGTTGTCGTGCAGTGCGCGGCCTTCGCGCAGGAATTCGGGGGAAAAGATCAGCCGGTCGGTGCCGAAGCGCTCGCGCATCTGGGCGGTGAAGCCGACCGGCACCGTGGATTTGATCACCATCACCGCATCCGGATCGATGGCGAGCACCTGGCCGATCACCGCTTCCACGCTGGCGGTGTTGAAGCCGTTGGTGTCCGGGTCGTAATCGGTGGGCGTGGCGATGACGACGAACTGCGCGCCCTCGAAGGCGTCGCGTGGATTCAGCGTGGCGCGGAAATCCAGCGGTTCCTCGGCCAGATAGCGCTGGATGTCCGGATCTTCGAGCGGGGATCGGCGGCGATTGAGCAGTTCCACCTTGGCCGCGTCGATGTCCAGCGCCACCACGGTGTTGCGCCGGGCCAGCAGGATGGCGATGGAAAGGCCGACATAGCCGGTGCCGGCGATGGCGATTTTCATGCGTAGGCTTTTTTATGGTGCGGGAATCAGCGTTGCCATCATGTGATCGACATAGGCGTCGTATTCGGCGTGTTGCAGGCGCGGCTCGCCCATGTGCAGGGCCAGTTGCAGGAATCCCACGTAGGCCGCGTAGGTGAGTCGCGCGCGGTTCTGCGCATCGGCCCGCGGCATCCCGACCTGGCGGAAGGCGATCACCAGATAATCCAGGCGGCGCTTGGAAACGCGCTGCACCACCGGCTGCACCACCGGGTGATCCGGCGCTTTCAGAAGTTCGGTATAGATGATGTGGGCGCGGGCGGTGTGGGCCACGCGCTGGAACAGTTCGCGCAGCCGAAGGCGCGGGTCTTCGATGGCCTCCACGCTGGAGAACACTTCGTCGATCTCCACGCGCTCCCAATGCTCCAGCGCCGCCTGCAACAACGCATCGCGCGAGGGGAAATGCCAGTAGAAACTACCCTTGGTGACGCCCAGCCGCCGCGCCAGCGGTTCCACCGCCACGCCGCGCACACCCTGCTCGGCGATCATTTCGAGCGCGCCCTGCGCCCAGTCGGCGGCGGAGAGGCGGGCAGCGCGCTCGTTGTTGGCGGAAGCGGACTCTTTCTTGGGGGATGCGGACACGTTCATCCGACAAGACTATCCCAAAGCGCCCGCGCTGGCGCGCACCGCGCCAGTGGGCTACCGTCCGCACGCCAGACACCGTGCCCCGCCCGATGCGTCGATGACCTCAGGATCCGTTGACACCGCTTCCGCCGAACCTTCCGCCAACGCGGTATCGCAGGCGCGGGCCGCATTGCGCGAACTGCCGGCGCTGGGCTGGGCCTTCGCGTATTTCTTCTGCCTGCTCACCGGCTATTACGTGCTGCGCCCGGTGCGCGAGGCGATGAGCGCCTCCAGCGACGTGGCGGCGCTGTTCCCGCAGCCGATGATCGACTGGTTCGCCGCGCGCGGCATGATGCTGGGCGAATTCGTGCTGCAAACCCTGTACACCTGCACCTTCGTCATCATGCTGCTGCTCCAGCCGGTCTATGGCGCGTTGGTGAGCCACTTTCCCCGGCGCGTGTTCCTGCCGCTGATCTATGGCGTGTTCATCGCCTGCCTACTGCTGTTCTACATCGCCTTCACGCGGGAATGGCCTGGGCGCGGCATGGCCTTCTTCCTGTGGGTGACGGTGTTCAACCTGTTCGCCGTGGCGGTGTTCTGGAGCTTCATGGCGGACGTGTTCTCCGATGCGCAGGCACGCCGGGTCTATGGCTACATCGGCGCGGGCGGCACCCTGGGCGCCTTCCTCGGCCCGACCCTGGTGACCTTCTTCGTGAAGCACGCCGGCATCGCCAACCTGATGCTGATTTCGGCGGGCTTCCTGATCGCCTGCCTGTTCTGCATCGTGCGGCTGCGGCCTTACGCGGTGACGCGCGAAACCACGCACAAGCTCGCCAGCGGCGAGGTGCCGATGGGCGGATCGGTGCTGGCGGGGCTGAAATTGATCGCCAGGGAACCGCTGCTGCGCGCGATGGCGCTGGTGCAGATCGCGGGCATCGGCGTGGGTTCCTTGCTGTACAGCGAACAGAACCTCATCGCCCGCACCGCCTATCCCGACGATGCCGCGCGCGCCGCCTTCTTCGGCTGGATCGACCTGGGCGTGAACGGACTGGCGCTGGCGATCCAGATACTGGTCACACGCTCCCTGCTTTCCCGCTACGGCGTGGCTCCGGCGCTGCTGATTCCCGCCGTGGCGGTTCTGCTCGGCTTCTGCCTGCTGGCCGCCTCGCCACTGCCGATCTTCGTGGCGCTCACCCAGATCGTCACGCGTGCCGGCGAGTTTTCCCTCAACAAGCCGGCGCGCGAAACCATCTATACCCGCGTGGCGCGCGAATGGCGCTACAAGGCCGGCGCGGCCATCGACACCGCGGTCTATCGCGGCGGCGACCTCATCTTCGTGTGGGTACACAAACTGTTCTCCACGCTCGGCGGTTCCTTCGCAGTGGCCCTGGCCGGCATCGCCATCTCCACCGGCTTCGTGTTCGCGGGGCTGAAACTGGCGCGCGAACAAAAAACCTTGCCGTCGCCCGATGCGGCGTCCGGCGACAAGACGCCATGAACGATTCCGCTACCGATGCGCTGGGGCAGATCACGCGGATCCTCGCCGCCGCCGGCACCACCGATCCGCTCGATACGCTGTTGCCGCTGGTGTATTCGGATCTGCGCCGCATGGCGCGCGCGCAGCGGCGGCAACACCTTGAGCCCTCGGAAACCCTTTCCACCACCGCGCTGGTGAACGAGGCCTACCTCAAGCTGCGCCGCGCGGATTACCCGGGGCTGGAAGGCAAGGCGCACTTCTTCTCGCTGGTGGCCCGCGCGATGCGGCAGGTACTGATCGACCACGCCCGCTCGCGCCTGTCGCAAGCGCGCCGCATGAAGGACATCGGGCGCGAACTGGAGGAAAAGCCCTACGAAGATGCGGCGGAACTGGCGCGCCTGATCGAGATCGACTCGGCCCTGGACGAACTGGAACAGCACGAGCCGCGCCTGGCGCAGGTGGTGATGTACCGCTATTTCGCCGGCCACTCGCCGCAGGAAGTGGCCGACCTGCTCGACATCAACGTGCGCACCGTCAATCGCGACTGGCACAAGGCCCGCGCCTGGCTGGCGATGGCGCTGCGTTCGCGCGGCGTGACGGACGACAGCGGAAGCGGCGAGGCCTGAGCCCGGAGTTGCTACGCTTGCACCCTTGCCTAAAGAACCCGCCCGCCATGACCGCCAGCGCCACGCTCGACCCAACCCTTGCCGCCCTCATCCACGGGATGCCCAAGGCCGAACTGCACCTGCACATCGAAGGCACGCTGGAGCCGGAACTGAGCTTCGCGCTGGCGCAACGCAACGGCGTGAACCTGCCGTACCCGAGCATCGAGGCCCTGCGCGCGGCCTACGCCTTCAGCGATCTGCAAAGTTTCCTCGACATCTACTACGCCGGCGCCAGCGTGCTGATCGCCGAGCAGGATTTCTTCGATCTGGCGTTCGCCTATTTCCAGCGCGCCCACGCGGACAACATCGTGCATGCGGAACTGTTCTTCGATCCGCAGACCCACACCGAACGCGGCGTGGCGTTTTCCACCGTGATCGACGGCCTGACGCGCGCCTGCGCGGCAGCGAAGGAACAGTTCGGCATCCGCAGCGCGCTGATCCTGTGCTTTTTGCGGCACCTTTCCGAGGAGGCCGCGTTCGCCACGCTGGAAGAAGCGCTGCCGTACAAGGATCGCTTCATCGGCGTGGGGCTGGATTCGGGCGAAGTGGGCAACCCACCGGAGAAGTTCGCCCGCGTCTTCGCCAGGGCGCGCGATCTGGGCCTGCGCCTCGTCGCGCACGCCGGCGAGGAAGGCCCGCCCGCCTACGTGTGGGGCGCACTGGATGCGCTACACGCCGAACGCATCGACCACGGCGTGCAATCGCTGAAGGATCCGGCATTGGTGGCGCGGCTGGCGAAGGAAAAAATTCCGCTGACGGTATGCCCGCTGTCGAACCTGAAACTGTGCGTGTTCCCCGACCTGCGCCAGCACAACCTGCGCGAACTGCTCGATGCCGGGCTGGTGGCGACGGTCAACTCGGACGACCCGGCCTATTTCGGCGGTTATTTGAACCAGAACTTCCTCGACACCTTCGCCGCGCTGGGGCTGGAGGCTTCGCACGCCTATACGCTGGCGCGCAACAGCTTCACGGCGAGCTTTGCGAGTGAGGCGGAGAAGGCTTCGGACATCGCCAGGCTGGATGCGTGGTTTGCGCAACACGGCATCGCGGCGACGGCCTGACGGCATCACTTCACCCCGCCGGCAGGAGTGGGAGAACTTTCGGAAACATTCATGGGCAAACTCACCACACACGTTCTGGATACCGCGCATGGCAAACCCGGCGCGGGCATCGCCATCGCCCTGTTCCGCATCGACGACGGCGCGCGCATTGCACTGGGCCGTTTCGTCACGAACAACGATGGCCGCTGCGATGCGCCGCTGCTGCACGGAGAGGATTTCCGCGCGGGCACCTACGAACTGGATTTTGCCATCGGCGATTACTTCGCCGCGCTCGGCGTGGCCCTGCCACAGCCGCGCTTTCTGGACGTGGTGACGCTGCGCTTTGGCATCGGCGACGCCTCCGCCCACTACCACGTGCCGCTGCTGGCCTCGCCCTACAGCTACAGCACCTACCGGGGAAGTTGATCGTGCAAGGTTTCCTGCTGGATGCGGCCACGTTCCTGATCCGCTGGCTGCACGTGGTGGCCGCGATCGCGTGGATCGGCGAATCCTTCTATTTCGTTGCGCTCGACCGTGGCCTGAAACCACCCAAGCAGCCCCAGCCGGGCATGAGCGGGGAAAGCTGGTCGGTGCACGGCGGCGGCTTCTACCACAAGCAGAAATACCTGCCCGCGCCGGCGCAGTTGCCGGAGGAACTGCACTGGTCCAAATGGAAGTCCTACACCACCTGGCTTTCCGGTTTCGTGCTGCTGTGTTCGCTGTATTTCGCAGCGCCAGGAGTGTGGCTGATCGACCCTTCCGTGGCCGCGCTCACGTCCACGCAGGCGGTGCTGGCGGCGCTGGCGCTGCTGGTCGGAACCTGGATCGCGTATGATCTGATCTGCAAGCTGGTCGGTTTCCGCGATGGCCTGCTCGGCGCGCTGGTGGCGCTGCTGGTGCTGGCGCTGTGCCTTGTCTCGACCTCGCTGTTCGCAGGCCGCGCCGCGTTCCTCTTGACCGGCGCGGCACTGGCCACGGTGATGAGCGCCAACGTGTTCTTCGTCATCATTCCCGGCCAGCGCCGCATGGTGGCCGCCCTGCAGCGCGGCGATGCGCCGAATCCGCTGGACGGGGCGCGCGGCAAGCAGCGTTCGGTGCACAACACCTATTTCACCCTGCCGGTGGTGTTCGCGATGCTCAGCACGCACTACGCCACCGCCTTCGCGCATCCGGATCGCGGCTGGGTGCTGGCGCTGTTCATGCTGGCCGCCGCGGCGATCCGGCAGTTCTTCGTGGTGTGGCACAGCGGGCGGCGCGATTGGTGGCTGCTCGGCCTGGGCGGCGTGGTGCTGGCCCTGGCGCTGGCATGGATCGCACCGCGCCCTTCACCGAAGCCTGCGGCATCGCCAACCGCCGATGCGCCGGCGGTGCAGGACGAACCCCAGGCGCCGCCGCTGCAAGCGGACATCGCCACCATCCACGCCATCCTGCACGAACGCTGCGCGCAGGCCTGCCATTCCGCCACGCCCACGCTGATGCCCAGCGCGCCCAAGGGCACGATGTTCGATACCGACGAACAGATCGAAGCCCAGGCCGCGCTGATCTACCAGCAGACCATCGCGCTGAAGATCATGCCGCCGGGCAATCTCACCCAGATGAGCGATGCCGAGCGCGATGCGGTTGCGCGCTGGTTTGCGCAGCGCAAACCCTGATCCGCTGGCGGGTTTCTTCTTCTGTAGAGCCGGGCTTGCCCGGCTTGGGAGCACGAAAAGCAGCGGAGCAAGCTCCGCCCTACGAAGCGGAAGGCGCATTTCCGGCGGGTTTGCTCTCCGCAGGTTTGCTTTCCGCTGCTGGTTTGCTTTCCGCCGCAGGCGCGCTGCCGCCTTCGCCCTTGTCGGCGAGGTTGCGCTTTTTGTCGCCATCCTTCTTGAAATCGGTTTCGTACCAGCCGCCGCCGGAGAGGCGGAATTGCGGCGCGGTGAGCTGGCGCTTCACCGAAGCCGCCCCGCAGGCCGGGCAGGTTTCCGGATCGGGATCGGACAGTTTTTGCAGCCGGTCGAAGTGGTGGCCGCAGTCGGCGCAGGCGAAAGCATAGATCGGCATCGTGAACCTCGTGGATCGGGAGGAAATGCTGGCGGGCAGATAAGGGTGAGTGCCACAGGCTTCAAGGTGGGTTGCGACGTGCGGAGCTTGCTCCGCTTCGGGCGATGCAGCCGAGCAAGCTCGGCTCTACGATGCCCCCTCGGCGCGCTCGTACAGTTCCAGCCATTGGGCTTCCAGTTCGGCGCCATCGTGTTGCAGCAGGCGCTGGCGTTCCACCAATTCGGCCACGCCGGCCCCGCCGTTTTCGTACAGCGCAGGATCGGCCAGCCTGGCGGCGACTTCATCCAGTTCCACCTGCTTTTTCGCCATCTGTTCCTCGACCCGGCGCAGGCGGTTCTTCGCCTGCCGCTGTTCGGGGGTTTCGCGTGGCGATGCGGTTCTGGAGGCGGGCGGCGCGGTTTTCGCGGCGGGTTTTTCCTTTTCCTGCGCGGTAGTCTCGGAACCGGGCCGCGAACGCAGCCATGCGGCGTAGGCATCCAGATCGCCGTCGAATTCCTCGACCTTCCCGCCGGCCACGCGCCAGAACGTATCGCAGACCAGGCCGATCAGGTGCCGGTCGTGCGATACCAGCACGATGGCGCCGTCGAAATCGGACAGCGCCTCTGCCAACGCCTCGCGCATGTCCAGATCGAGGTGGTTGGTCGGTTCGTCCAGCAGCAGCACGTTCGGCTGCCGCCAGGCGATCAGCGCCAGCGCCAGGCGCGCGCGTTCGCCGCCGGAGAAGCCGTCGATCGGCTCGAAGGCGCGCTCCCCGGCGAAGTTCCAGCGCCCTAGGAAATCGCGGAACGCCTGTTCGCCCGTCTCCGGCGCGATCAGTTTCAGATGCCCCACCGGGCTCATGCCCTCGTGCAGCGATTCCACCGTGTGTTGCGCGAAGTAGCCGATCCGCATGTCCGGGTGCGCATTGCGTTCGCCCGCCAGCAGCGGCAGATCGCCCACGAGGGTTTTCACCAGCGTCGATTTGCCCGCGCCGTTGGGGCCGAGCAGGCCGATGCGGTCGCCGGATTCAAGACCAAAACCCACGTCGCGCAGGATCGTGTTCGCCGCGTCGTCTTCGGCCACGTAACCGCAATCGGCCTCGTTCAGGCGGATCAGCGTGGCCGGAAGTTTCTGCGGCTGCGCGAACTGGATGCTCAAGGCGCGTTCGGCCCGCACTGCCTCGGTGCCGGCGAGTTTTTCCAGCCGCTTCATGCGGCTTTGCGCCTGCTTGGCCTTGCTGGCCTTGGCCTTGAAGCGGTCGATGAATTTCTGCAATCGACTTCCCCGTCCGGCCAGATCGTCGGGCGCGATCTGCTGCTGGCGCAACTGTTCGGCGCGCTGGCGCTCGAAGGCGGTGTAGTTGCCGGTGTAGAGCTTGGCGCGGCCCTCGTGCAGGTGCAGGATGTGGGTGCACACGCCATCGAGGAATTCGCGGTCGTGCGAAATCGCGAACAGCGTGCCTTCGTACTTCAGCAGCCACTGTTCCAGC
>CAZHXV010000145.1:301-8155 GCA_964536455.1 uncultured Aquimonas sp. | reverse complement strand
AGCCGGCTCACTTCAGGGTGCGCATCAGGCGCGGCCCGCCGCTGGCGCGGCTGGCGGCGGCCAACAGGGTTTCCGGGCCGGCGATGCCGTCGGGCGAGAGGCCGAACTCGCGTTGCAGCGCGCGGACCGCGCTTTCCTGCGCGGCGTCGAACACCGATGGGCCGATGGCCTCCGGCGGCAGGCGTCCATCCTCGATCAATACCTGGCGCAACCATTCCACGCCCGGCCCGCTGTCGCCGCGCCGCAGCACAGCCGGCACGAACTCCGGCGTGGTCCACAGCGCGTAGAACTCGCCCATCCACAGCCGTTCCAGTTCGGCGCGGGCGATGTCCAGCGTTTCCCCGCCCAGGCCGAGCCGGGCGCGCTCCTCGTTGAGGCCGAGCAGCACGGCATGCACATCGCGGCCCTGCGCGGAAAGGTGCAGGATGGCCGGGCGCCGCAGCGCCGCCAGCTTCGCCAGGGTGCCGCCGCCGCGCAGGCAGAACACGCCAGGCGACACCACCGCCGGGCAGCGCTGCGCGCTGGCCACGTCGGCGCGTTCGGCGCGCAGCTTCCAGCGCCCGAGCAGGCGCGTCCATGCGGCGCTGGCGCTGGCGTTGCCGGCATCGGCCAGTTGCGCCAGCGCGGCGGCATCCTGCAACGGCGGCGCATCGTTTTGCGCGCTTTCCGCGACGGCTTCCGCCGCGGTTCCGGACGCGGGCGGCGGTGCGGGTTTGGGCCAGCGCCATAACGCCACCAGCAAGGCAACGGTGAGCACCGTCATCGCCGCCAGCGCCAGCCAGGGCCGTTTCTGCCAGCGCGCCAGCGGGGAAGCGAGCACCTCGGCGGCGGCCTTGTCCACGAGGCGCTCCCCGACATACGCCTCCTCGCGCGCATAGCCGGCCATCAGGGCGCGGTCGGCGATGGTGTTGATGAGGCGCGGAATGCCGCCCGAATGCTGGTGCAGCCGCCGCACCGCCAGCTTCGTGAACAGGAAACGGCCCGCGCCCGCCACGGCCAGGCGATGGCGCAGGTAGCTTTCGGTTTCGGCGGCATCCAGGGGCGTGAGGTGATAGCGCGCGGTGATGCGCTGCGCGAGCTGGCGCAGTTCCGGCCGCGCCACCACCTCGCGCAGCTCCGGCTGGCCCAGCAGCACGATCTGGAGCAGCTTCTGCGTCGCGGTTTCCAGGTTGGTGAGCAGGCGAATCTGCTCCAGCGCCTCGGGCGAGAGGTTCTGCGCCTCGTCCACGATCAGCACCACGCGCAGGCCCTTGGCGTAGGCATCGAGCAGATAGGCATTGAGCGCATCCACCAGCGCCTTGACCGAACCGCGCCGGCCTTCGAGGTCGATCTTCAGTTCCTCGGCGATGGATTCCAGCAATTCCACCGGCGAAAGCCGGGGATTGAGCACCAGGGCCACGCGCGCGTTCTCCGGCAACTGTTCCAGCAGCAGCCGGCACAGCGTGGTCTTGCCCGTGCCCACCTCGCCGGTGAGCTGCACGAAACCGCCGCCGCCGCCCTGCCCCACGCCGTACAACAGATGCGCGAGCGCATCCCGATGGCGCTCGGAGAGGAACACGAAACGCGGATCGGGCGTGATCGAGAACGGCGTTTCGCGCAGTCCGTAGTAATCGAGGTACATGCGTTCTCGCAAAGACGGAAACGCCAGCATCGGAAGGCTGGCGGGAATGACGCGACTGTAGCCTTCGGATGCGGGCCACCGCGTTAGGAATCGGTTAAACCCCCTCTCCCGCCGCCGCGAACCGATTTCCGTGGAGCGGAGCTTGCTCCGCTGCTCTTGGCGCCGAAAGCAGCGGAGCAAGCTCTACGAAAGCCCATGGCCTGGCGTCGCATTCATCCGCGTCTGCCGATGCCATTCCGACGGCGAGAGGCCGAAGCGTGCGCGGAAGCGCTTGCTGAAATCGGAGGCGTCGGCAAAACCGCAGCGCCACGACAGTGCGCCCACGTACAGGCGCGGCGAGCGTTCGATCATTTCCCGCGCGCGTTGCAGGCGCAGCTCGCGCAGTGCCGCCATGACCGTGGCGCCATGCGCGGCGAAGGCCTCGTACAGCCGGGTGCGCGAGCAACCAATGCCGTGCGCGATGGCGGCGGCGTTCAAGTCGTGGCGCTGTGCGTTGTGTTCCATGAAGCGCAGTGCCGCCGCGCGGCGCCCGGCGCTGAGGCTTTCGTTGCGGTCGGGCAGATCGGTGCCGATGCCTTGCCGCCCGAGGTTGCGCAACATCAGCAGCGCCAACGCGCGCGTGCCTTCCAGCAGGGCGGCGTATTCGTCGATGTCCATCCGCGCCGGCTGGTGCGCCAACCGCGCCAGGTGGTCCATCTGGCTCGCCAGCATCGGGGCCAAGGCGCAGTGCGCAGGATGGAACGACAGGTTGCCGGGCTCCCGGCCCAGCGCGTCCAGGGCCTCGTGCCGCGGCAGCGCCAGGAACACTTCGCGCGAGCCCTGGCTCCAGCGGTAATCGCCGATGCGCCGGGGATCGTACACGCCCAGTGCGCCGGCACCGGCGCGCTGGTGTTCGCCGGGCAGCGCATCGCGCAGCAGTTCGCCGGACTGGATCAGGGTCAGCACCAGCATGTCGGGCGCGTTCGCGATGCGCTGCGTGGCCGCGCGCATTTCGTAGGCCGAGGAACGCATGGTGCCGAACAGGCAGGCGTTGCCGCGCAGGGTGAGCAGCTCGGCATCCAGTTCCTGCGTCGGCGGCAGCATTTCCACCCAGGTGTGCGCGCGCTCGCGCCAGGCGTCGAAACGCAGGGTCGGCTCGATGTCGGCGGAGGCGATGCGCTCCAGAACACAGGAAGGTGGCGGGGAACCTGACATGTCGTCGCAGTGTAAAGCGTGGACGCATTCCCTACACCTGGGACGCCGGCACCGAAACTTGCCCTGCGCGGCGCAAAGACCGTCCCGCAGAATTTTCCGGCCCGGGTCCGATCCTGCGCGCAGATCGCGCAGAGCGGGTGCCGGTGCCCATGCCATCACCGCACGCCGAGCCGCAGCCATGACCCGTTCGTTTCCAAGAATTGCCCTGACCACGCTGTTGCTGCTGGTCGGCGGCATCGCCCATGCCTTTCCGGTAACCCTGTCCGATGCCGCCACCAGCGGCGGCGCGTGGTCGGGCAACGCCTTCACGCCGAGCGCGGCCAATGCCGTGGTATCGCGTGCCGACGTGCTGGCGCGGCTGGGCAGCGGCGCGGTGACGATCCAGTCCACCGGCGGCGACGCCATCACCGTGGCAACCTCGCTGGCCTGGAGCGCCAACACCCTCACCCTGAAATCCGGCGGCGACATCCAGTTCAACGCCAGCCAGAGCCTCACCAACACCGCCGGGCTGGTGCTGGAATGGGGCCAATCCGGGCTGGATGTGGATTCGGATTACGGCTATTTCCTCGCCACCGGCGTGAAGATCGACCTCACCGACAACACCAACTTCAAGACCCGGCGCGGCAGCAACAGCTCACTCGTCAACTACACCATCATCACCCGCGTGGGCACCGATCTTGCCGGCAGCTACGACCCCAACGGCCTGCAATGGAGCGGCGTGAACGCTGCGCTGGGCGCGGATATCGACGCCACCGTGACCGGCGCATGGAACACCGGCAGGGGCTTCGTGCCCGGCTTCCGCTCCCGCTTCGCCGGCCTTGGCCACAGCATCGACAACCTCATGATGCGGGCGATGGAAGCGCATGTGCCCGATGCCGCGCAGCGCAGCACGCGCGGCGGCCTGTTCACCACGGTGGACTACGTGCAGGATCTGCGCCTGACCAACCTCGACGTGCTGGTGCAGGACGGCAACCGCGTCGGAGGCATCGCCGGTGTGCTGAACGGACGCATGAGAAACGTCCACGCTTCAGGTCAGGTCACGGTGAGCAACGTCTCCCCGAACACCGGCATCGGCGGGCTGGTCGGCCACACCTGGGGCCGCATCACCGACAGCAGCAGCGCCGTCACGGTCACGGCGACGGATGCGGACGAGGTCGGTGGCCTCACCGGCACCCTGCAAGCCCAGAGCGGCTACACCGTCGCCATCGAGCGCAGCCGCAACAGCGGCGCGGTCACGGGTTCCACCCGTGTCGGCGGGCTGGCGGGCCGGGTCACGGCGGCCAACTATCTGGCCAACACCAAGGCCGGCATCGTCGCCAGCCACAACACCGGTACGGTAACGGGCGTCAAATACTGGAACCGCATCGGTGGCCTCGCCGGCAGCGCCGAGCGCGTGGACATCGTGGACAGCAGCAGCGTCGCCACCGTCACCTCGCAGGACAGCCGGGGCGAATACATCGGCGGGCTGGTCGGTGAAGCCTGGGGCAGCGTGATCCAGGGCAGCTACAGCGCAGGCACGGTGCGCGGGCAGAAATACCTGGGCGGGCTGGTCGGCAGCATCATTCCACTGCACCGCCAGTACGGCGAATACGTGGGCAGCATCGAGCGCAGCTTCAGCGCCGCCAGCGTGCAGCATGGGGCCGATCAGGCCGCCGAGTTCGTCGGCGGGCTGGTCGGCGAAGCACGCGGCATCCTGATTTCCCAGAGCTTCAGCAGCGGGCCGGTGCACGTGCACGAAGGCCGCGACGTGGGCGGGCTGGTGGGGCGCTTGTGGCCTTATTACACCGGCACCTTCGGGGACGTGGTGTGTCAGGGCGTGCCGGAAGAACGCAGCACGTGGGTGGACAACAGCTACAGCCTCAGCGACATCGTGATCGAATCTGGCACGCGCGTGGGCGGGCTGATCGGTCGCCTGGGCTGGACCACGGACGGCGGCGGGCACCAGTGCAAGGCCCGCGTGGTGAAAAGCTATGCCGCAGGCAGCCTCAACTGGGGCTGGAGCACGGCCACCAATTTCGGTGGCCTGATCGGCCTCAATGAATCCTTCGATCTGGAAGCCGTGACCAAGAGCTTCTGGGACACAGGCCGCACCACGATCAGCGTGAGCGCGGGCGGCGAGCCCTACGGGAACATGGGATCGTGGACTTTCCATTCCACGATGGGAGAGTTCTGGGATTTCAACGGCATCTGGCACGCCAACCAGGTGGCCGACCGCGATGTCCTCCCCGGCCTGCGCGCGATCCGCGCGCAGCATCCGCTGGACGTGCGCATGACCGCCGAAACCACCTACACCGGCTCGGCCTCCGCCTGGAACGGCGTCACGCCCACGCTCACCTATTTGATCGGTGGCACCGTGATTCCCGATCCCGGCGTCCGGCCCGCGCTCGTGGAAACCGATGTAAGCATCGGCGACGCCAATCCCGGCTGGCAGGCGGGCACCTACGAGCAACCGGTGTCCGGCGTGGATACCGAGCAGTTCAACCTCACCTATTCGGGCGGGCTCACCGTACACAAGGCCCCGCTCACGGTGCGCATGTTGCAGGTCAACAAGACCTACGACGGCACGCCGTTCAGCGGCAACCTCGGCCACGTCCAGATCACCGGCTTCGTCGGCGGGGAAAATGACTCGGTGCTGCAAGGCACGCTCAGCTTCAGCGGCACCGGCGCGAATGCGAGCTACGTCGGCAGCTACCCGAACATCATGCCCGGCGGCGGCCTCACGGCGGCCAATTACGAGATCACCTTTCTCCCCGGCAGCCTCACCATCAACCCCGCACCGCTTACGCTGCGCCCCGTGGCCGATACCAAGGTGTACGACGGCACCGCCTACAGCGACAAGATCCCCACCATCGTCGCCGGGCAACTGTACGGCGGCGACTTCCTGACCGAACTGAGCCAGGTCTTCGACAACGCCAATGTCGGCTCCCACGCGATGCACATTCCGCCCTTCTTCGTGCAGGATGGTGCCGGTGGCCGCAACTATCAGGTGAGCATCGACACCAGCGTGATGGGCACGATTACCGCGGCCCCGCTCACCGTGCGCGCCAACGACGCCAGCAAGGCCTACGACGGCCTGCCGTACTCCGGTGGCAACGGCGTGCAGTATTTCGGCTTCGTCAACGGCGAAGGCATCGGCGTGCTGACCGGCACGCTGGTCTATGGCGGCACCAGCCAGGGCGCAACCGACATCGGCACCGGTTACACCATCGTGCCCTCGGGCCTTTCCTCCCCGCAGGGCAACTACGCACTCACCTATCAAAATGGCATCCTCACCATCGGCAACCGCGCCCTCACCGTGCGCGCCAACGGCGTGACGCGCACCTACGATGGCACGGCGTTCAACGGCCACAACGGCGTCACCTATGAGGGCTTCATGGATGGCGACGACGAGAACACGCCCGGCGTCCTCACCGGCACGCTCGTCTACGGTGGCGATGCACAGGGCGCGGTGAACGCGGGCAACTACGCCATCACCCCGTCCGGCCTTTCCTCCAGCAAATACGACATTACCTTCGTGCCCGGCACGCTCGCCATCGAGCGCGCCCCGCTCACCGTCACCGCCGAAAACAAATCCCGCACCTACGACCGCACCCCGTTCGACGATTACAGCGCCAGCATCACCGGCTACGTCAACGGCGAAGGCCCAGCCGACCTGCAAGGCGCGCTCACTTGGCGCCTGCGCACCTGCGGCGGCTGCCCCTTCCTCACCTATGCCCCGTATGCGGGCGACTACATCATCGTGCCCGGCGGCCTCACCTCGCCCAATTACGCCATCACCTACGTCGATGGCCAGCTCAACATCGCCCGCCTGCCGCTCACCGTCACCGCCTACGATTACAGCCGCGCCTATACCGGCGTGACGCTGGAAAACCTGGGCTGGGCCGGCTTTGCGGTGGAAGGTTTCCTGCCCGGCGACAGCCTGGAGCAGCAACTGGAACTGCTAAGCCAGATGACGGGCACCACCTACATCGTGGATCCGCCTGTGTACAACGCCGCCAGCCGCATCAACGTCGGCACCTATCCGATGCAGGTGCGGTTGATGAGACGTGCTGTCCCCGGTGGCCCTCAGGACATCAACCCCACGAATCGCCCACTGCCCGGCTACTCGCCCGTCTACGTGGACGGCGTGCTCACCATCACCCCCGCGCCGCTCACCATCACCGCCCGCGACGACTACCGCGCCAACGGCAGCGCGCCTTACACCGGCTGGAACAACACCGGCGGCAACCTCGTGGATTACGACGGCTTCGTCAACGGCGAAGATCAGCAGCCGGTACTCACCCCCGCCAACCCGACCTACAGCGGCAACAGTTGGCACGCCACCGCCGAAGGCTTCTACGACATCATTCCCGGCGGCCAGACCGCCAACCACGGCAACTACGCCATCACCTACGTCGCAGGCACGCTCACCATCGGCAACCCGGTGGCGCAATACGCCATCGCTACCCACGCCAGCCCCGCCGAAGGCGGCACCATCGTCTGCACCCCCAATCCCGTGGACCGTGGCGCGGACAGCGCATGCATCGCGACACCGGACGCTGGCTATGAAGTCTCCGCATGGGGCGACGCCTGCACCGGCACACCCGCAGCCAACCTCACCTGCACGCTGGAAAACGTGCAGGCCCCGCAAACCGTCAGCATCACCTTCCAGTTCCTGCCACCGGCAACCCATCTCATCACCGCCACACCCGGCGCGAACGGCGGGCTGACGTGCACGCCCAACCCGGTGAATGAAGGCGAGGATTCCGTCTGCACCGCCACCCCCGATGCCGGCTACGAAGTCTCCGCATGGGGCGGGGATTGCACCGGCACGCCAGCCGCCAGCACCACTTGCACCCTTGCGAACGTGCAGGGGCCGCGTACCGCCACCGTGCAGTTCGCCCGCATCACCTATCCCGTCACCGCCACACCGGGCGCGAACGGCGGGCTGACGTGCACACCCAATCCGGTGAACCACGGCGAAGATTCCGTCTGCACCGCCACGCCCGATGCCGGCTACGAAGTCTCCGCATGGGGCGGGGATTGCACCGGCACGCCAG
>CAZHXV010000145.1:0-201 GCA_964536455.1 uncultured Aquimonas sp. | reverse complement strand
CCGCCAGCCTCACCTGCACGCTGGTCAACGTGCAATCGCCGAAAACCGTGAACGTGCAGTTCGCCCGCATCACCTACCCCCTCACCGCTACACCCGGCGCGAACGGTGGGCTGACGTGCACACCCAACCCGGTGAACCACGGCGAAGATTCCGTCTGCACCGCCACCCCCGATGCCGGCTACGAAGTCTCCGCATGGGGCG
>CAZHXV010000144.1:0-8160 GCA_964536455.1 uncultured Aquimonas sp. | reverse complement strand
ATGACGACCTCCTCCTCGGGCCTGTACGGCAACTTCGGCCAGGCCAATTACGCCGCCGCGAAGATGGCGCTGGTCGGCCTGATGCAGACGCTTGCGCTGGAGGGAGCCAGGTACGGCGTGCGCGTCAACTGCATCGCACCCACGGCGGCCACGCACATGATGGAAGGCATCCTGCCCGCCGAACAGCTCGCATTGCTGCGACCGGAACTGGTCAGCCCGGCGGTGCTGGCGCTGGTCAGCGAGCAGGCCCCCACGCGCGCCATCCTCTGCGCCGGCGCGGGCGGCTACGAACTGGCGCACATCACACTGACCGGCGGCATCCACATTGCCGGAGCGGCGCCCTCCGCCGAGGAAATCCTGGCGCGCTGGGGCGAGCTTGCCGACCGCAACGATGAAACCGTTCCGGCTCAGGGTTTCGACCAGAGCCGCGTCGAACTGGCCAAGGCGGGGTACGTTTTTCCGGAAAGCGCCTGAATGGCATCGGCCATTCGGCCAGGGCGTGTCAAACGGGTTCCTGGCCGTGGATGGCCCCATGCGTCGCATAGGGCGGCCGCCCTATGCAGTTCGCACCGCCGTCCTGCACCACGCCGCGCAAGAGGTCTTTGGCCAGCAGGATGCCGGGAATCCCGTCCTTGCCTTCGCCATGCACCGGGAAGCGCGAATGGCCCGGTTCCACCCCAGCACGCATCAGATCAAGGAATCGCCATCCACGGGCAAGGCCACCATCTGCGCGCGCGGCGCCATCACATCGGCCACGACGAGATCGGAGAAGCCGATCCTGCTGCTGAGGCTCAGGGCTAATCAGGCCGGGCATTGCAGGAACACACAGCGGCGGGGCGCGGCATGGCCGATGATCGCGACAACCATGGGGACGGCAAAAAAATCCGGATGAATGGCAAAAACGCCCACGGCTTTCCGTTGTTCTCTGGCAACGGGGGGTGTTCGCCCTGTTTCATTGCCGGGGAGCGGTGCCATGAAGTCGATCTGGAAAAGTGTTTTTGCAGTTGCCTGGATGCTCGCGCTGTGGAGTGCTGCGGCAGCTCAGGCACAGTCCTGGGAGATCACCACCCTGGTCGAGCCGCCCGAAGCGGGTAGCGTGATTTGCGATCCGAACCCGGTGCCGGACGGCGCGGACAGTCTCTGCATCGTCGACAGTCCCGGCTGGATCTTCACCGGCTGGAGCGGCGCGTGCAGCGGCTTTGGTGTCTGCATGCTGACGAACGTGACGGAAGAAAAAACGGTGACGGCCAGTTTCGCCCAGCCGGTGTTCAACATCGCCGTGAATGCGCCGACCTCTGCCTCGTCCGGGGACAGCTTCGTGGTGAGGACGATCTATTCGGTATCGCAGGTCGCATCGGCGCAGACGGTGGTGTGGGCGCACTACGAAACCACGCTGGACGAGGATCTGGGTCAGGCACCAGTACCACTGATATTCAATTCGGCCACCAATGGCGGGCAATTCACCGCCAGCGCCATCACGGTGAACGGCACGCCGGTGCCGGCCCATTCGGTGTACTGGAACCTGGGCAATGTCGCCGCCGGCACCACTTCCTTTCTGGACGCCACCTGGCGTATCCCGAGCGGTGAACTGAACGGCACCCGCTACGACTTCCAGGCCCAGGTGCGCGACAACTTCTCGGGCGTGAGCAAAACCAGCGCGATCAGCGCCATCACCACCAGCGCCACGCGCGCGCCGACGGCGCAGATCGCGGGCGGCGCAGGCTGGGTGCTGACGGGCGGCATTTACGACGCGCTGCCCGGCGGAACCGTTACCTTCCATGCGCAGGCAGGCAATGCCAGCAGCGGGGCGACGGGCCGCGAAACGCTGTATCAGGCCCGCGCCTGGGCGCCGCTTGCGCCCCTGTGCGCGCTCACGGCACTGAGCAATGCCGATTGCGTGGCGCAGGTGAGCGGGCTGGATCAGGGCGGCGCGGCCGAAGTGGCTTTCGATGCCGATGGCGATGGCCCGCTGGCGGCGGAACCGGCCGTAGTGTGGCCGCTGGGCACGCTGGCCGTGGGTGCGCAGCGCAGCCTGCCGTTTTCCTTCCCGCTGGCGGCGGAACTGGCCGCCGGCACCCAGTTCACCCTGCAAATGAAGGTGGACGCCGCGCGCGGTGCCAGCACCAGCACCAGTCAGGTTTTCAGGATCGCCGACGACACTCCCGTTTTCGGTTTCGCGTTGGGCGAAAAGATCGACGGCGTTGCTGCCGTCACCAGCGGCGATGACCTTCCCGGCCAGTTCATCGCGGCAGGCGATGCGCAATCGCTGCTGCTGGCGCTGGGCAACAACGGGTTTTCGGAAGTGCGCGACGCGCTGTTCCGGGCGCGCGTGCCCGAGCACATGAGCGTGCTTTCCGCCGCATTGCCGCCTGCCGCAGGCGGGCGCGTGTTCTGGTCGGAACATGGCGAGTTCGCCGATCCCGCCACACCGCCGGATTTCGACCTGGCGCACGCGATCGGCCATTTCGATCTGCCCAAGGACATCGACATCGACGCCAACGACTACTGGCACGCGGCCGATGTGGATGCGCTGCCCACGGATGGCTCGGTGCGCTGGGTGGCGTTCTATCTGCCGCGCTTGGCCTCGGCATCGGCCCCGGTCGATGGCGTGCCGGGCAGCGTGCTGGCGGAAATCGTCTGGCGCGCGCCTGCCGATACCGAAGCCACATGGTGTGCGGCGAACGAGCAGTTCACCGCCTCCGGTGGTGTGCGCGTGTTCGCCAAAGGCATGCAATCGCAGCCGGATGTGGCTCTGGGCGTTCCGCTTTCGGCCCAGAACAGCGAAATCGTACGCATTGCGCATTTCAAGCCGCAGGTGCAGCTGAGCGCCAGCGGTGCCAGCAGCGCCACACCCGGCGGCGCGGTGGCGACAGTGAACTTCAGCTTCGTCAATCAGGGCACGGCACCTTTGCTTACGCTCACCAACCTCGTGCTGACGCTCGCGATTCCTGCCGTGAACGTCAACGGCGTGCCCACACGCCCGGAACTGGCCTCGCTCGATGCGCCCGGCGGCACGCCGGATCTGGGCGATCTGGAAGCGGGCATCGTGCGCATCGCCTATGCCAGCCTGTCGCCCGCTGCCAGCCGCAGCGTGGCGCTGGGCTTGCAGTATCCGGCAGGCATCCTCCACGGCACCGCGCATGTGCTCGCGGGCAGCGTAGTGGCCGATCAAGCGTTCTGCGCTCCGGCCCAGGCCAGTGCAACGCGATCCGTGCTTGCGAACTCCAGCCCGTTTTTGCAGCTTCACAACGCCGCCGAACTGGAGACGGTGGAACCGGCGGGCGAGTTGGCCTTCACCACCCGCTACCTCAATGCCGGCAGCGCACCTTCCACCCAGACCCACGCCTTCGGCCCCGTACCCGCGCGCACCGCCTTCGTGCGCACCGAGCTTCCCGCCGGGCGGCGTCTGCTGTGCTCCAGCGCCTTGCCGCCGGCGTTGCCCAACGATCTCACGCCCGGCAACATCGCCTCGTTCACGGCAACCACCTTCGCGCAGCAGTTCGTTCCCGGCATCGAATCGGCGGGCGTATGGACCTGTGCCAGCGCACCCACCTGGATTGCGCTGGCGCTCGACGATCAAAGCCTCGTGCCGCCGCTGCTGGCCACGGGAACCGACGAAACCGCGCATCTGGTGTTCGTCAACGACGATACCCACGAAGGCCAACCCGGCTCCGCACCGGGCACGCTGCTGCGTCATCGCTTCGGCGTCAGCGCCAATGGATTGCCAGGTGCCATCGGCGACGACGCCACCACGATGGTGTTCCAGGGCGCACGCCCGCAGGTGCAGTCCGCGCTTGGCGACGATGCGGGCGGCGAGCTGAACATCACACGCGGCGCGGACGACAACGCGGCAGCCACGCTTGCCAGCGGGGTGGATTTCACCCTCGCGCTGCGGCTGGCGAACACTGGCGAAGTAGCCGTGAACGACGCGCTGCAATTCCTGCGCGTGCCCGATGAGCTGGAACTCCGCGGCGTGCCCGCGCCCGGCGCGGGCGAGCGCGTGTTCTATTCGATCAGCACCGGATTCGGCAACGCGGCATCGCCGCCGCCGGTGGACCTGAGCGCCGCCATCGGTAATGCAGTGCTGCCCGAGGACATCGACGCCGACGCGAACACGCACTGGGAGCCGCTCGATCCTGCCGAGCCGCCGGAGTTTTCCAGCGTGCGCTGGCTGGCGTTCTATCGCAGCGCGCTCGCCGCAGAATCGAACAGCACCGCGCTCGCCACGCTGCGGCGCAGCGCGCTGGCGTGCAGCACCAGCACCAGCAACTTCGTCTCGCCCGTGGGCGTGTACGCCTACACGCCCACGCAAGGCGCGCACGCGGGCGAGGAAATCGCCATACCGCCGCAACCGCTGGCCGATACCGACTCAGAGCCAGTGAAGTTCTTCGACGACATCGCGCCGAACCTGTCGCTATCGGCGCAGGACGCTGGCGAAACCGAGCAGGGAGGCGAACCGGTGAGTTTCGTCTTCACCGTCGCCAACCCCGGCACTGCGACGGTGGCCAACGCCAGCCTCACGCTGGACTGGCCGCAGGTGGAGGTTGCAGGCGAGGCCGCCGATCCGATCTTCGTTGCCGCCGGGGCGAGCGCGGGCACGGTGGATACGAGCCAGCTCGCCAACCGCCGCGTGATCGTGAACCTGCCGCCGCTCGCGCCTGCCGGCAGCGTCACCGCGCAGGTGACGCTGCGTTATGCGCAAGGCACGGTTTCAGGTTTGCATGGCGTGACCGGCAGCCTCGAAGCGCCGGACATCGGCTGCGGCGGCGACAGCGATGTCGATCTTTCCCAAGTCTGGGTGCATGGCAAGGTTCCGCCGTCGCCGCTGAACCTGACGCTGGAGGCCGATCAGGAAACCTTGCCTTCGGGGGGCGAGTTGTCTTTCACCACGCACTTCGGCGCAGCCCAGGGCACCGAGGTTTGGGATGCCTACGCCTACGCGCCAGTGCCCGAACATGCAGTTTTCCTCGACGCCGTGCTGCCGCAAGGCCGGGTTCTCTACTGCACGACCAGCGTCATCACCCACGGCGTGGACGATCCGGAAGCCCTGTTCTACGAGTTGTGGGCTTCCAGCATTGAATTTGGCGAACCTGCGGACGACTACAACGAACCTGGCGAGCATCTATGGACATGTCCCGGCGGCGAAGCCACGACCGTCTTCCTCGTCCATCTGCCGCAGGAAGGGGCATGGAATCTGCCGCCTGGCGAGGAGTTCCAGTGGCAGTTGCTGTTGCGCAACGACGAAGTGCGCGACGAACCCGACCTCGAACAGCAAGGCTCGCCACAGGGAACGCCGATCACGCTGCAACTGGCGACGTACTTTTACGACTGCGACGATTTCTGCACCCAATACTTCAGAACGACCAATCCCGCCAGCAGCCAGATCCAGGATGCGCTGCCGGATCATGCGATTGCGACCAGCGCCCAGCCAGCCGCAGGCGGCGTGGTTTCGTGCGATCCGAACCCGGTACCGCATGGCGACAGTGCGATTTGTGGGTTCGACGCCAGCTCTGGCTACAGCTTCACCGGCTGGAGCGGCGCATGCAGCGGCACGGGCGCGTGCGTGCTGGAAAACGTCACGGAAGAAAAATCGGTCATGGCGAATTTCACGCGGAACAGCTACGCCATCGCCACCACGGCCAATCCACCCGAAGGCGGCGATCTGCTGTGCGATCCGAATCCAGTGCTGCACGGTGAGGACAGCCTCTGCGAGCAAGCGGCCAATCCGGGCTTCGTTTTCGTTGGATGGGTCGGCGACTGTTCGGGCTGGGTTTGCGTGCTGGAAAACGTGAGCGGGCCGCGCGTGGTCACGGCGCGCTTTGCGCCGCCTGCGATCTTCCGTGATGGCTTTGAACAAGATGGCGCGAAAGGAGTGGAACCATGAACGCGATGGCGCATGTTCTGGATACGCAATCCGCTGCGCTGCGGGACGATGGCGCCGAGTCTGGCAAAGTCAACACACTCTACGCCCTCAAGCTGTCCTCATCGGCCGAATTGATCGCGGGCGTTCGCGCTCGCGGATCGGGCGGGCTATTCACCGATCCCCATGCCCATCTGATGGCCGGGCAGCATGGTCTTGCCGTGGCCGAACGGTTCTGCCAGCGCACACCGCAACTGTGCGACATGGTGGCCGCGCGCACCCGGCATCTGGATGACTTGCTGATGGGCTTCGTTGCCGCCGGTGGTCGTGACATCGTCAATGTCGGCGTGGGTTGGGACATGCGGCCATTCCGCCTCGCATTGCCGGAAGGAACGACGTTCCACGAACTCGATTTCCCGACCATGCTGCATGAGCGCTCGCTTCGACTTGCAAGCCACGATATCGCGGATCCCGACGGCATCGTGCGCCTGCAATACCCCGTCGATCTGCGCAGCATGACGGTGCGCGACGTGCTGGCCGACAGGCTGCCAACGGATCGCCCCGTGCTCATCATCTGGGAGGGCATGAGCATGTACTTTCAGGAACCGGAGGTTCGGGCGATTCTCGCGGACATGCGTGCCTTGCTCGCACATCCGGACAGCCTGTTGTGGGTCGATATCGTCGGCCGCGCACCAATCTTCAACACGAACGCGTTTCCCGAATCGGTACAGAATTTCATGCGTGGCATGCAGGTGCTCGGCGAGCCCTTCACCTTCGGCAGCGACACACCCGGGACGTTCGTTGCGGAATGCGGCCTGCGTTGTCTGGAAGCGGTTGCTTCCGACCGTTTCTTTCCAGGCACGGCTGATCCGATCCATTCGATATATCGGTTCTGCACCGTTGCGTCGTCCAGTGCCGGGAACCCTGTTCCGCAGACGTTCCGCAAGACCGTGTTCGATGATTTCGTTCAGGCGTGAGCTGCGCATGCAGATTCGTGTTCAGCGCAAAGATGCCCTGAAGACGCGTCAGGCGCGCGTGCGGCCTCGCTGTTTGAAGGCTAGATCAATAACCACTCAGCAGGATTCCTCACCGTGGATGGTTCCCTGCGCCGCATACAGCGGCCCGCCATTGCGGCCATTGAGTTGCATCAGGATTTCCGCGACCACGGACAATGCGATTTCCGCCGGGGTCTCCGAGCCGATGTCCAACCCGGCGGGCGCGTGCAGCCGCGGCTCGGTCGCGTAGCCGCCCTCCCCGCGCATCCGTCCGGCGCGTTCGCGCGAACCGAGCGCGCCGATGTACGCGGCGGGGCAATCGCGCAGCGCCGCCAGATAGGCGATGTCCAATTCCAAGTTGTGGGTCATCACCAGCACCGAACTGTTCGCATCCAGCGGCAGCCGTTCGCGGATGTGCGCGGGGCTGGCGCAGAGCGTGCGAACGCCAGGTGGCAGGGTTTCCGGCAGCAGCCTCTGGGGGTCGGGATCGATCAGGGTAAGTTGCCAGCCGAGCGGTTCGATCACCGGCATGAAGGCCCGAGCCGCGGCATTGCCACCGACGATCGCCAGCGCGTGCGGCGGCGTCACCGGCTCGATCAGCACGTCCGCTTCCACGCCATTTCCCGCAAGGCGCATCGTCACGGCATGACGGATGCCTTCGCGTTGCACCACGGCATCGACCGAACGCACCAGCACCGCGTCGCCGAACTGGTCGAAGACCACGCCGTCCGCATCCAGGATCAGACGCCGCACCGGAAACGTCCGGCCATCGCAGCCGAACCATGTCGCCAGCCACACCGGACGGCGGTTCCGGATGCACGCAAGCAGGGGTTCGGCAAAGGCCGTGACGGAAGGCTCGGCCAGCGGCTCGATCAGCACGTCCATCTCCCCGCCGCAGCCCATTTCCAGCAAGACATCCATGCCCGAATCGGCGTTGTAGGCCACCGTGGACGGCGACCCAGCGAGGATGGCCTCCTGCGAACGCAACACCAGATCGCGCTGCGGGCATCCGCCGGAAAGCTCGCACAGCACGCGACCATCCGGATACACCAGCATCCGCGCCCCTGCGCGCCGGAACGTCGAACCGCGCGTGCGGATCAGCGTCGCCAGCGCCCCCGAGGCGCCATCGCGCATCGCCTCCAACAATACCCGCCATTCCCGTGCCGAATTCATGCCCGCATCGCCATGAAGCGCCGTCGAAAAAGCCCGCCAAAGAAAAAGGCCGGCGATTGCTCACCGGCCTTTCGAAGATGGCGCCCGAAGTTGGACTCGAACCAACGACCCCCTGATTAACAGTCAAGTGCT
>CAZHXV010000143.1:0-8241 GCA_964536455.1 uncultured Aquimonas sp. | reverse complement strand
TCCAGTTCCGTCGCCCAGTTCGAGCCGCTGTCGATGTGGCCGACGGCGTCCAGCGCGAGGCGGTCGCTGTCGAGCGCGAGTTTCGCCAGCCCGATGCGCCCGGCGTGCAGCGAGCCTGCGAATGCGAGCGCACGAATCACGACGAGCGATTCGAGCGGCTCATCCGGCGCACGGGATTCGACCTCCCGCGATATCGAAACATCGCGCACTTCCGCATCGTCCAGCCGCACCGTGAACGGCAGCTCCAGCGCCGGCAGCGTGTCGGGAAGTTCGATGCGGCGCAGTGGCCCGGACGGCGTGGACGCCGGCAACACGACCGTGCCCGACGCCAGACGCAGCTTCCAGACATGGATATCGCCCGCCAACAGTGCCCGGAGATCGATTCGCGCCTCCACGCGGCGAAGCCGCACCTCCACGCCATCGGCTTCGTAGCGCAGATCGTCGAATCCCAGGCCGGAGGCGAGCGTGCCTTGCACGCCTTCCCAGCGCAGCGCGCCTGGCGGCAGCGCGCCCAGCCCACGGTTCAGCGCGAAATCCCGGCCCGAGGAAGTGCGCAGCAGCCAGAACCCCGCCAGCGCCACCAGCATCGACACCACGGCGAACACCACCACGCCGCGCGCCAGCCAGCGACGCCATGTCGCGCGCGCGCTGGTGCCGGTGGCGGCAGGATTCGCGCTCACAGATCCGGCCCGATGTTGATGTGGATCTGAAAGCTGTTGTCGGCATCCTTGAACCCGTGCGCCAGATCCAGGCGCACCATGCCCACCGGCGAGCGCCAGCGCAGGCCCAGCCCGGCACCGACATAGGCGCCTTCGTTCACCTCGTTGAAGGCGTTGCCGGCATCGACGAAGGCCGCCGCGCCCCAGGCCGGGGTGAACATGCGTTCGTATTCGGCGCTGCCGGTGAGAAGGTTCTTGCCGCCGGTCGGTACGCCGTTCTGGCGCGGGCCAATTTCCTGATAGCCATAGCCGCGAATGCTGCGATCCCCGCCCGCGAAGAAGCGCAGCGACGGCGGCAGCGCGGAGAATTCGTCGGTGACGGTACGGCCCAGTTGGCCCCGGAACAGGAAGCGGTTGCGTTCGCCCAGGCTGCGGATCAGCTTGGCATCGAACAGCACCTGGCCGAAATCCACGTCCGAGAGCAGCCTTTCCGTACCGAACTTCACTTCCCCGCGCAGCGAATAGCCGCGCGTGGGATACATCGGATGATCCGAATCCACGTATGAGGCCGACAGCGCCGGATACAGCAGGAAGGAATCGCCCTCGCTGCCGCCGCGCAGCACGCCGCCGCCGATGCGGAAATCCTCCTGCCGGGTATGCACGGCCAGGGAAAGGTTCCAGCCGCGCCAGACGCCGGTGCGCGAAGCCACCAGCTCGGTGATCCGGGTTTCGACCGAATCGCTGTCCTCCTCGCGCCGGTTCGCACCGAACACGTACCAGCCCTCGGCCCAGGCGAAGGCCGGTATCCGGTATTCCACGCCGAGGCTGCGGCGGCGCTGCGCCCAATCCAGGTTGGCCGCCAGCTTGTGTCCGCGATCGTTGACCCAGCGCCGCTCCACGCCAAGCTGCACGCCCGGCCCCGAGTCGGTGCCGTAGCTGGCGCCTGCGGTATAGACGGTGCGCTTGCCGGGAACCAGCGAAATCTCGATGGGCACCTCGCCATCCTGGGCATTGTCCGGATCGGGGCGCACGTCGATGTAGCCGAAGTAATCCAGTTGCGTCAGGAGCTGGTGCAGATCGAGCAGCCCGGACTGCTCGTACGGCGCCCCCCGTTCGTAATGCACGGTCTTTTCCAGCAGCGCATCGCGGATGTGCGAGCCTGCAAAGCGCGTCGGCCCGAAGCGGTAGCGTGCGCCGCTCTTCCAGGAAAGATCGATCGCAGCCTGTTGCGCCGCGCGCCGCACCTCAATCCGATGCGTTTCCAGCTCCGCATCGAAGTAGCCCCGTTCCAGCAATACGCGCTGCACCGCCATCTTGCCGGCTTCGTAGCGGCGATGATCCAGCACATCCCCTTCGCGCGGGCCGATGCCGGCCAGGGCCTGCGACACCTTCGGATCGTCGCCGGCCTCGCCTTCGATGGCGATGGCGGCCCGCACCACGTGGACCGGCTCGCCCGGCTCGATGGCGAGCGTCACGTTCGCCAGGCCGTTCTTGCGCGAGACCTTGCGCTCCACCTGCGCGTCGTAGTGGCCGTAGGGCTGCAAGGCGCGGTCGATTTCCCCGTTCGCGGCCTTCAGCAGGTACTCCAGTTGCGCCTGGCTCAGCGTGGCGCGCTCCTCCTCGGGCACGCGCATCAGCGAGAGGGATTTCTCCACGTTCTCCTTCATCTCGCCCGCCACGCCCTTCACCGTCACCTTGCCCAGCCCCTGCGCCAGGCAGGGAGCGGCGGCAAACATCAACAAGGCGGGAACGAGGCGGTGAAGCCGTATCACGGGCGCTCCGTTGGAAACGATGGAAAGGCCCGAAGCATAACCGCGACAAAACGAACCACGGCCGACGCAGCCCCAGCCCCGGTCAGGCTGCGTTGCAGGCACCGCACATCAGCCCACGAGGAGCCTTGCCATGAAACGCCTGCTTCGCACCATCCACGCCGCCCTGCTGCCGCTCGTCGCCCTCGCCGTCGCACCCACGGCGTTCGCCCACGGCTACCCACGCGCGCCGGTGGAACTTTCCATCGTGGATCGCGATACCGGACGCACGCTGGAAAGCCTGCCGCACAGCGGGGAACGCTGGATCGAAGGCGTGCCCGGCCATCGCTACGCCGTGCGCCTGACCAACACCAGCGGCCAGCGCGTGCTGGCGGTGCTGAGCGTGGATGGCATCAACGCGGTGAGCGGGGAAACCGCCGCGCCGGATCAGGCCGGTTACGTGCTCGGGCCGTACCAGAGCACCGAGGTGAACGGCTGGCGCAAGAATCTGGCGGAAGTGGCGGCGTTCCAGTTCGCCTCCTTCCCGCACAGCTACGCCGCGCGCACCGGCCGCCCGGACAACGTGGGCGTGATCGGCGTGGCCGTGTTCACCGAGAAATCCACGCCGCCTCCGCCGCCGGCCATCGCCGGACCCAAGCGCGAAATGGCGCAGAAACAGGCACCGCAAGCCGCAGGGCGGGCCGCCGAAGCCATGGCCGACCGCGCCGCCGCGCCCTCGCTCGGCACCGCGCATGGCGCGCGGGAAACGTCCTACGCGCACCGCACCACGTTCGAACGCGCCTCCACCCGCCCTGCCCAGGTCACCGAACTGCGCTACGACCGCCACGAAAACCTGATCGCACTTGGCGTGCTGCCCAAGCCGCTGCCACATCACCACAACCGGCGCCATCCGCAAGCCTTTCCGATGGGTTTCGTGCCCGATCCCTAACGCGATCATCGCCGTGGCAAACGCAAGGGCTGGAAGGCGACTTCCGGCCCTTGCTTATCGCGCCGGGCTTCGCCATGGTTCCCCCATGAAAGAACACTTGCCCACATGGATGCAGGAATGGTTCGGCGTGCTGCTGCCGGTCGCCCAACTCGCGCTGATCGCGGCGCTGGCGTTGCTGCTGTCTTCGCTGGTGCGGCGGCTGATGGCGCGGCTGGGCCAGCACTACGGCCTGCCGCCGGAGATCGCGCTTGCTGCCCGGCGCGTGTTCAGCTTCCTGATCTGGTCGGGCGCGGTGCTGCTGGCGCTGGATCGGCTCGGGGTTTCGGCCACGGTGTTGTGGACGGCCTTCACCGGCTTTGCCACGGTCGGGGCGGTGGCGTTCTTCGCGGCCTGGAGCGTGCTCTCCAACATCTTCTGCGCGGTGCTGATCTTCACCAGCCGCCCGTTCCGCATCGGCGACCTGGTGGAACTGCTGGAGAACGGCGAAAAACCCGGCCTCAAGGGCCGCGTGGTCGACGTGAACCTGATCTACACCACCCTGCAGGACGCCAGCGAAGGCCACGCCGGCGCGCGGCTGCAAATCCCCAACAGCCTGTTCTTCCAGCGCACCCTGCGGCGCTGGCAGGAAGCGCCCGCCGCGGCCCTGCCCGTTGCCGCCCCCGACAAGCCCGTGTAGGCGGGAAGCATCACCGCATCAAGGTGGATTTCCCGAACAGGCTTTCGACCAGATCCACCGCCAGTTGCGCGGTGGTGTTGTGCACGTCGAAGGCGGGGTTCAGTTCCACGATGTCGAGCGAGCCGAGGCGGCCGGTATCGGCGATCATTTCCATCACCAGTTGCGCTTCGCGATAGTTCGGGCCGCCGGGGACGGTGGTGCCCACGCCGGGGGCGATGGAAGGGTCGAGGAAGTCCACGTCGAAGCTGACATGCAGATGGGTTTCCTCGTCCACGCCGTAGAGCGCCTGGGTCATCACCTGGCGCATTCCGATCTCGTCGATGCTGCGCATGTCGTAAACCTCCAGCCCGACTTCGCGCACCAGCCGCCGTTCGCCTTCATCGACGGAACGGATGCCGATCTGGCGGATTTCGTCGTGCCCGATGGCGGGGCTGACGCCGGAAAGGCCGGTCAGTTCCGCCGGGCCGATGCCGCACAGGCAGGCCACCGGCATCCCGTGGATGTTGCCGCTGGGCGTGATCTGGCTGGTGTTGAAATCGGCATGGGCGTCGAGCCAGAGCACGCGCAGGCGTTTGCCCACCTTGCGGCAGTGCCGGGCCACCGCACCGATGGAGCCGATCGCCAGGCAATGATCGCCGCCGAGCATGATCGGCAGGCGGCCTTGCGCCAGTTCCGCCCCGACGGCCTCCTGTACGGCGTAGTTCCAGGCGACGACTTCGGGAAGGTGGCGGTAGCCGTTCTTAGGCGGCTGCCAGGGGTTCTGCGGGCCGGCGAGGTTGCCTCGGTCGGCCACGTCGATGCCGCGCGCGGCAAGCGCCTGCGGCAGGCCGGCCACGCGCAGCGCTTCCGGCCCCATCGAGGCACCACGATGCCCGGCACCGGCGTCGGTGGGCGCGCCGATCAGGCTGACGGCGATGGTGGTGGTTTCAGTCATGGCGATGCGCTCGTGTCTGATAAGAACTCGCGAGGATAGTGCCCCCCGCCGATCCAGGTCACGCTGCCGCGCGCAAGCCGGTAGCCGGGATCAACGGGTGCCGGCCAGGGCCAGCAGTTGGTCGAACAGTTCCGCCATCCCCCCGGCCTGCTGTGCGCAGACCGCATAGGTGGGTGGGCGGGCCGCGGACTCGGTATCCAGATAGCGGCTCCAGTCGCGTTCCAGTTCGTGCGCGCGTTGCGATAGCCCCTCGAAGCCATAGGCCCCGGCGGAGCCGCCAAGCCGGTGCAGGTGCAGGTGGAATTCCCGCGCCTGGGCCTCGCCGGCATCCTCGCTGCACAGCGCATCCCACAACTTGCGCAATTTTTCGTGCTTGGCGAAGAAGGACAGCACGTACTGGCGATGGAGTTCTTCGATGCGGCGCGCCATGGGGCTTGTTCGATGTGGCGATTCAGGAAGGGAGCGGCGGCAGCGCCGCTCAATTAACATTTTGTCACACAATCCCCGAACGCATCCGTAACCGCGCCACAGGCAGCGGGTGCTACTGTGACCAATCCATTCCTTCATGAAGGCCAAGCCATGTCCGATCTTGCGCAATCCCTGCTTCAATCCTTCGACGCCCGCTCGATCAGCTCCATCGCGCAGCAGATCGGCGTATCCCCGCGTCAGGCTGGCGGTGCGATCCAGGCGGCGCTGCCGATCCTGCTCGGCCAGATGGAGCAGAACGCTTCCAGCCCGCAGGGCGCGCAGGCGCTGCTGGGCGCGGTGCAGCGCGACCATTCCGCGCCCGGCCTCGACCTGGGCGGCCTGCTCGGTGGCCTCCTCGGCGGGCTGGGCGGCGGTGCGTCGCAGCAAGGCGGCGGCGGGCTGAATGATGGCCTTGCGATCCTCGGCCACGTCTTCGGCGGTGGCGGCAAGCAGGCTGCGCCGCAAACCCCGCAAGTTCCCGGCCTGGATGGCGCAAGCTCGGCCAAGCTGCTCGCCCTGCTGGCGCCGCTGGTGCTGGCGGCGCTGGGCAAGATGAACCAGCAGGGCGGCGGGCTGAGCTTGGGTTCGATCGGCCAGATCCTCGGCGGCGCCACGCGCAGCATCGGCAGTGCGCCCCAGCAACAATCGTCCGCCGGCGGCGGCCTGCTCGGCGCGGTGCTGGATCGGGACGGCGATGGCAACGTGGATCTGGGCGATCTGCTCGGCACCGCGCAGTCGCTCGGCCTGTTCGGCAAGCGCTGAAAATGCCAGGGGGTGCCGGGGCTGCTCCCCGGCGTTCCGCATCCAGCGTGGTGCCGCTTCACGGACTCGAACCGTGGACCTACTGATTACAAATCAGTTGCTCTACCAACTGAGCTAAAGCGGCAACGGAAGGGGCGCGAAGTTTAGCGCGGGACGGCGGTCATGGGCATGGCGTCTGCTTTGCCTCGACCCCGGTGTAGCCGTGCAGGCGCTCGTTCCAGCCGAAGCTGGCGTCGATGGCAAGCTGGATCCACCAGGTCGGGATTTCGTCCTGGCGCGGCTGCAATTGCGGCTCGAAACCGGCTTCGCGCACCTGCGCGTGGCGCTGTTCGGCGTTGGCGCGGTCGCGGAACAGGCCGAGCGAGATGGTGTTCTCGCGTTCGCCGGCGGTAACGACGTAATAATCGCGCAAGCCCTTGGCGGAAAGTTCGCGCGCGATGGACAGCGCCTTGTCGCGGCTGCCCTGCGCCGGCAGGAAGACCCAGTAGCCGCGATTGGCCAGGGCGCGGGTTTCGCGGAACTGGATGCGCTCGGCGCTGGGCGTGAACGCGCCCATCGCGCGGCGCAGATCCGATTGGGTGAGGAAGGGGCCGATTTCCAGGCAGGCAAGCCGATCCGGGCCAGGCGTGGGCTGCGGCAGGTCGGACGGCTCGGCCTCGGCGGGAGGGGATTCGGCGTCCGGAGGCATTTGCGCCTCGTTTTCCGACAGCAATCGCAGGACGGGCGTCTGTTCCGCGACGGACGGACGAACCGGCGCCCGGGCAGGCGCATGCAGCCACCACCAGGCCGCCACGCCCAGGTTCATCGCCAGCAACACTGCGATCAAGGCACGCGAAAGCATCGGCATCAGTCCCTCGCCACCGCTGCGTCATCCCCGGATTCGACGAATTCGGCCCAGCGCGCCAGCCCTTCCAGCACCAGGTGTGGCCGCCACTCGTGCGGCGGCAGCCAGGGCCGCAGCGGTTCGCTGCCGCCGCCGGACACCAGCAGCCTGGGCAGCGCGCCCACGCGATCGGCCAGTTCGTGGTAACTGCGTTCGATCAGCGCCGCGCCCGCCAGCAGGCAGCCGCTCTCCACCGCATCGCCGGTATCGGCGGCGAATCGCGAGACCTCGCCCGCAACGCCGCGCAGCTGCGGCACGCGCAGGAACAAGGCCTCGCGCATGGATTCGGGCGTGGGGCCGATCAGCCCACCCAGGTGCCTTCCGGAAACGTCGATGGCATCGATCACCAGCGCCGAGCCGACGCTGGCCAGCATCAGCGCCTCCTCGCAGGACGCCCGCGCGCCGATCATCGCCAGCCAGCGATCCACGCCGAGGTGGTCGGCCTGGGCGTAGGCGATGCACAGCCCGAACGCGCCATCCTCCACCTGCGCAACGCGAACCTTGTGGCCGGCGCGCTCGAACACGTCCAGCACGGTACGGGTCAAGGCGAATTCGCCCACCGACGCCAGCCAGATGGTGTCCGGGATCGCACTCATCTCCACCCATTGCGCCAGTTGTTCGACGAAATCCGCCCGCGCGTGCGGAAAGGCGCGCAGGAACCGCACCCGGCCCTGTTCGGCCAGGGCGAACTTGAGGCGCGTATTGCCCAGGTCGATCAACAGTTTCATGCGGGCCGCAGGCTCGTTTCGGCACTGACGAACGCGCGCAGTGTGCCATCGGTCTGCAACAGCAGGCGGCCTTGCGCATCCACGCCCTGGGCCACGCCATCGAACGTCATGCCGCCGCTCGTCACGCGCACCGGCGCTTGCGCGAACGCATCCAGTGCCCGCCAGCGCGCCAGGAACGCGGCCAGGCCGTGTGCGATGAACTCGTCCGCCACCGCATTCCACGCCGCGATCACCGCGGTGGCCAATGCGTTGCGCGAGGGCGGCGCGGCGAAATCGGCCACGCTGGCCGCAGGCTGGCCGGCGCCCGGCGCAAGCTCCGGAGCCGACCGCAGGTTGATGCCGATGCCCGCCACGGCGCCGGCGATGCCGTTCGCGCTTTCGACCAGGATGCCGCCGAGCTTGCGCCCCTGGGCGACCAGATCGTTCGGCCATTT
>CAZHXV010000142.1:7687-8283 GCA_964536455.1 uncultured Aquimonas sp. | reverse complement strand
CGGCGCTATCCCGATGGGTGCAGTCTTTGCCGCCCGCAAGGTCTATGACGGCCTGATGACCGGCCCGGAAAACGCCATCGAGCTGTTCCACGGCTATACCTATTCCGGCCATCCGCTCGCCGTGGCCGCCGCGCACGCCACGCTGGACATCCTCGTCTCCGAAGACGTGCCGGCGCGTTTTGGCGAACTGGCGAAGCGGCTGGAAGATGGCGTGCATTCGCTGCGCGGCGAGCCGAACGTCATCGACATCCGCAACATCGGCGCCGCCGCCGCGGTCGAACTGGCGCCCTTGCCCGGCACGCCCGGCCTGCGCGCGATCCGGCTGTTCGAGGACGCGCTGAAGCGCGGCCTGCTGTTGCGCTTCACCGCCGACACCATCGCCCTGGCCCCGCCGGTGATTTCCACGGAAGCGGAAATCCAGCACCTCATCGAAACCCTGCGCGCCTGCATCCGCGCCGTGGCCTGATCACCGGGCGCGGCAGCCCGGAACTACGGATGGGAGCCTCGAAAACCCCCGTTTTCCCCCGGATCACCTCCAGGGCAGGCTCTGGGCCTGTCGAAGGGCATCCCTTGGCAATCAAGGGCTTCGACAAGCT
>CAZHXV010000142.1:0-7677 GCA_964536455.1 uncultured Aquimonas sp. | reverse complement strand
CGACAAGCTCAGCCCGAACGGCCGATGGTTTTTCGAGGCTCCCTGATTTCGATTCTCTTCCCGGCGAAAACAGGCGTAACATCCCCGCCAGCGCGCAGCTCTGCCGCCAGACGCGCCAGTATTCGGGGGCGGTAATTATTTTCCTGGGGATCGTTAAAGATGAAGACTCGATGGTTGGTTGCCGCCGTCAGCGCGGTGTCGTGCTTGTTTGTGGGTGTGGTTTCCGCGCAGTCTGCTGCGCCACCAGCACATGAACTGGTCGAATACGTTCCGCCGCCGTCTTCGCCCCCAGGAAAACAGCCGACATCGCTCGTCGGCCCGGTTGCGCGGGCCGCGCTGGGCGACACCACAGGCACGCTCGAAGTCGAACCGAACGGTACATTCGCGCAGGCGACTCCGATTCCCTCCTCCCCGGCCAAGATCACCGGCAACGTGTACCCGGCGAACGACGTGGATTTCTACTCGTTCACCGCTGCCGCCGGCGACCGCATCTACGCCGCGACGCAGACATTGTTGGACGCATCCGCATCCGGCGACAGCGTGCTCGACCTGATCGACAGCGACGGCGCCACGGTGATCGAAAGCGACAACAACGACGGCACGTTCAACGCCAGTTCGTCCACCATCGCCGGCGCATCGATCCCCTCGGCCGGCACCTACTACCTGCGTGTCCGGCACAACGTCGCTACCGGCATGATCCGCCCCTACAACCTGTATTTCACCCGGCAAAGCGCCGCACCGACCCCGGAAGCCGAACCGAACAACACCCCGGCGACAGCGACTGCGCTGCCCGCTTCCGGCCACGTCTCGGGCACGATCAGCGCCGTCTCTCCCGGCGAATCGGATTTCTACAGCATCGCACTGAACGCAGGCGACAGCGTGTTCCTGAGCCTGGACATGAATCCGGAACGCGATGCCGGCGTCTGGAATGGCCGGCTCGGGTTCGGCCTGTTCGGCAATCCGCCATCCAACCAGATCCTGCTCGCGAACGACGCCAACGCCGGCGCAACGCCGAGCGACCCGAACTCCGAAGCATTCTTCTTCACCGTCAAGGATGCGGGCACCTATTTCATCTACGTGGATTCGATCGTCGCCGCCGGCCTCGGTGCGAACGCCACCTACAACCTGAGCGCCTCCGTGATTCCGCGCGTGAGCCCGGCGGGCACTTGCACCACCTACACCTCCACCGACGTGCCGCAGACGATTCCGACCGTCCCGGGCATGGTGTCCTCGACCATTACCGTGCCCGGCAACCCGCGCATCGCCGATCTGGACGTGGCGATCAACCTCAACCACACCTTCATGCAGGATATTGATGCACATCTGGTGTCGCCGGCCGGCAACGACAACGGCTTGTTCACCGACATCGGTGCGGCGACCGTCGGCGGCACGCAGACCTTGATGGACATCGTGCTCGACGACGAGGCCGCCCTGCCCCCGGCATTCGCGATGTCGGCCCCGTTCCACATGCAGCCCGAACAGGCCTACCGGCTGTCATGGTTCGACGGCGAGAACGCCGGTGGCACCTGGACCCTGGTGCTGCGCGACGATGCGACCGGCGACGGCGGCACGCTGAACGGCTGGAGCATCACCATCTGCGAACCGCCGCCGCCGCCGGCCTGCCCGGTCGGCTTTGTACAGACCACGGCCTACAGCAGCGATTTCGAAACCGACGATGCCGGTTTCACCCACAGTGGCGCGCAGGACGAATGGGAACGCGGCACGCCGGCTTTCGCACCCATCACCACCTGCAACAGCGGCACGAACTGCTGGAAGACCGACCTCGACAATACCTACAACGCGTCGAGCAATCAGGATCTGCTGTCACCCGGCATCGATCTGACTGGCCTTTCCGCCCCGGTGATCGTGACCTGGGCGCAGCGCTATCACATGGAGAGCGCCAGCTTCGATCACATGTTCATCGACGCCCAGGAGGTTGGCGGCGGGAATCCGGTGCGACTGTTCGAATGGAAGGACGCGACCATGACCAATGCCGTGGGCAATCCCGCCGTCACCATCGCCGAATCTTCGGGTTGGAGCCTGGTCAGCAGGCAGGTGGACTCGCTCGCCGGACTCAACGCAGAACTGCGTTTCCATGTGGACAGCGATACGACGGTGCAACTCGGCGGCTTGGCCATCGACGACGTGAGTGTCACAGCCTGCCGCGCAGCCTCCGCCGACCTTGCCATCACCAAGACCGACGGCGTCGCCACGGCGGTGCCGGGCGGCAACGTCACCTACACCATCACCGCCAGCAACACCGGCCCTGATCCGGTGACGGGCGCCACCGTGGCCGATACCTTCCCCGCCACGCTGACCTGCACCTGGACCTGCGTGGGCGCCGGTGGCGGCACCTGCACCGCGGCGGGCAGTGGCAATATCAACGACACGGTCAATCTGCCCAGCGGCGGTTCGGTCACCTACACCGCGTCCTGCGCCATCTCCGCATCTGCCACGGGCACGCTGAGCAACACCGCCACGGTGGCCAGTTCGATCACCGACCCCACACCCGGCAACAACTCGGCCACCGATACCGACACGCTCACGCCGCAGGCCGATCTTGCGATCACCAAGACCGACGGCGTGACCACGGTAAGCGCGGGCGGCAGCACCACCTACACCATCACCGCCAGCAATGCCGGGCCGAGCAATGCGCCGGGCGCCACCGTGGCCGATACCTTCCCGGCCACGCTGGCCTGCACCTGGACCTGCGTGGGCGCCGGTGGCGGTACCTGCACCGCAGCGGGCAGCGGCAACCTTTCCGATACGGTGAACCTGCCTGCCGGCGGCAGCGTGACCTACACTGCCGCTTGCACGATCAGCGGCTCCGCCACGGGGACGCTTGCCAACACCGCCACGGTCGCCGCGCCAGGCGGCGTCACCGATACCAACCCGGCCAACAATTCCGCCACCGATACCGACACCGTCCTCCCGCCGGGCCACCTCACCATCGCACCCAGCAACGCGCACTTCGGTCTCGTCCCGGTCGGCGATACCAGCGTGCCGATGACGGTTACGCTCGGCAACGATGGTGGCAGCCCGCTCACGGTGACCTCGCTTACTGCGGCGGCCTCGCCGTTCGCCCAGGCCGGCGGTACCTGCGGCAATGTGCCGATCTCGATCACCAGCGGCGCTTCCTGCACGCTGATCTACACCTTCACGCCCACCGCCAGCGGAGCGGCCAGCCAGGTATTGAACGTCGATGCCGGCGTCGCGGGCAACGGCAGTTTCATGCTTTCCGGCCTGGGCGGGGTTGGCGTACTGGACGTGAGCACGAGCACGCTCGCCTTCGGCCCGGTCGCACTGGGCGATTCCACCCAGCAAACGATCACGCTCCAGAACACCGGCGACAGCCCATTGGAGATCACCGGCCTCACCGGCCTCACCGCGCCGTTCGCGATCACTGGCGGCACCTGCGGCTCCCCGGCGTTCACCCTGGCTCCGGGCACAAGCTGCACGGTCGTCGTTACCTTCTCGCCCACCGTCGAAGGCCCGTTCGCCCAGACCCTCACGGTCGCGTCCGATGCGGGCAACGCCACCGTGGCGGTGAGCGGCGAAGGCTCGGCACTGGCGGAGCCGGTGGTCGTCACCGTCGATGCCTTCTCCGACAAGGTGCTCGCCGCCTTGGCGCTGCTGCTGATGCTGGGCGGCTTCGTGGCGATCCGCCGACGCTGATCCGTTCGCGCGATCCCAGCGCACGAGGGCGCGGAGCGATCCGCGCCCTCGTCTTTGATGGGCTTGTCAGCCCGCGCCAACGCGCGTAGAACGACTGGACTGCCGCATCGCCATTGCGTTGCGGCGCAACATCATTTCCCGATTTCGCAAGCAGCGAGGTTCGCCATGAACGCCGTGTTGAAACCCGAAGCCAGCAACCAGCCCATCGCCATCGATGGCAAGCGTCTGTGGGACAGCCTGATGGAAATGGCCAGGATCGGCGCCACGCCCAAGGGCGGCGTGTGCCGGCTCGCGCTCACCGACCTGGACAAACAGGGCCGCGACCTGTTCGTGCGCTGGGCGAAAGAGGCCGGCTGCACCATCACGGTGGATCGCATGGGCAACATCTTCGCCCGCCGCGCCGGGCGCGACGATTCGCTCGCGCCGGTGGTCACCGGCTCGCACGCCGATTCCCAACCCACCGGCGGCAAGTTCGACGGCATCTACGGCGTGCTCGGCGGGCTGGAAGTGATCCGCAGCCTCAACGACCACGGCATCGAAACCGACCGTCCCATCGAGGTGGTGATCTGGACGAACGAGGAAGGCTCGCGCTTCGCCCCCGCGATGGTGGCCTCGGGCGTGTTCGCCGGCGTGTTCACGCTGGACTACGGCCTCTCGCGCGCCGACATCGACGGCAGGACGATGGGCGAGGAACTGGCCCGCATCGGCTACGCGGGCAACGAACCCATGGGCAAGCCGATCCATGCCGCGTTCGAGCTGCACATCGAGCAAGGCCCCATCCTCGAAGCGGAGGGCAAGACCATCGGCGTGGTCACCGCCGCGCAGGGACAGCGCTGGTACGAAGTGATCTTCACCGGCCAGGAATCGCACGCCGGCCCCACGCCGATGCCGCGCCGCAAGGATGCGCTGCTGGGCGCCGCGCGCGCGATCGAACTGGTGAACCGCATCGGCCACGCCCACGCGCCGCTGGCCTGCGCGACGGTCGGCATGGTGCAGGTGCACCCCAACTCGCGCAACGTGATTCCCGGCCAGGTGTTCTTCACCGTGGACATCCGCCATCCCGAAGACGCGGTGCTGGCGCAGATGGATGCGCAACTGCGCGAAGGCCTCGCGAAGATCGCCGCAGAGTCGAAACTGGATACCACGAAGCTGGAACAGATTTTCTATTACGCGCCGGTACCGTTCGACCAGGCCTGCGTGGATTCGGTGCGCAATGCGGCGCAGCGCTTCGGCTACAGCCACCGCGACATCGTCTCCGGCGCGGGCCACGATGCCTGCTATCTGGCCGGCGTCGCCCCGACCGCGATGGTGTTCGTGCCCTGCATCGACGGCATCAGCCACAACGAAGTGGAGGATGCCAAGCCGGAATGGATCGAAGCAGGCGCGAACGTGCTGCTGCACGCCATCCTCGGGCGCGCGTCGCGCTGAGGTTTTTCCTTCTCCCCATGCCGATGGGGAGAAGGAACAAAATAGATAACTTCGGAAAATCACCGTCGTTCCCGCGAAGGCGGGAACCCAGAGACTTGAAATCATTGGTATGCCAAGACACTGGATTCCCGCCTTCGCGGGAATGACGGAACTAACTAACTTCACTTCCCCATCCCAGGCAAAACCCAGGAAACCCCGCATGGCTCGAAAGGAACTCGGCGACATCGCCGCCGCCCGGCTCTCCCCGGAAACCCTCGCGCACAATTTTGCCGATGTGGCCCCGCCGCTCGACGACCGCCAGGCGCTGATCGCCGCGAACCGCTGCTACTACTGCTTCGATGCGCCCTGCATCGCCGCCTGCCCCACCGGCATCGACATCCCCACCTTCATCCGCGGCATCGCCACCGGCAACCTCAAGGGCGCGGCCACCACCATCCTTTCGGCCAACACCTTCGGCGGTTCGTGCGCGCGGGTCTGCCCCACGGAAATCCTGTGCGAAGGCGTCTGCGTGCGGAACACGGCCGAATCCGAACCTGTCCGGATCGGCGCGCTGCAGCGCCACGCCACCGATTGGGTCTATGAGACCGGCACGCCGCTGTTCCAGCGCGCCGCCGACTCCGGCTTCAAGGTCGCCGTCGTCGGCGCGCGCCAGGCGATGCGCACAGGCCAAGCCCGCCGGGCCCGCGCCCGGCGGCCTCAACGAATACGGCATCGCCGCGTACAAGCTGCCCGACGGGTTCGCGCAAAAGGAAATCGACTGGCTGCTTTCCATCGGCGGCATCCGCATCGAACCGAATGCCGCACTGGGCCAAGGCATCACGCTGGCGCAACTGCGCCAGGACTACGATGCGGTATTCCTCGGCCTGGGCCTGGCCGGCGTCAACGCGCTGGGCATCGAATCCGAATCCCTTTCCGGCGTGCGCAACGCCGTGGATTTCATCGCCGAGCTGCGCCAGAACGAAAACCTTGGCCAACTGGAAGTCGGTCGCCGCGTGGTCGTCATCGGCGGCGGCAACACCGCCATCGACGCCGCCATCCAGAGCAAGCGCCTCGGCGCGGAATCGGTGGCGCTGGTCTATCGCCGCGGCCCGGATTCCATGAGCGCCACCTGGCACGAACAGGAATTCGCCAAGACCGAAGGCGTGAACGTGATCCACTGGGCTGCGCCGAAACGCCTGATCGAACGCGACGGCAGGCTGGCGGGCATCGAGTTCGAATACACGCAACTGGACGCGAACGGAAAACTCGCCGGCAGCGGCGAGGTCTTCACGCTGTCGGCGGACACCGTGCTGAAAGCCATCGGACAGACGTTCGTTCCGGATCCGCTGCGTGCCGACGGCCACGACCTGTTGGAACTTTCCAAAGGCCGGATCAAGGCGGACGACACCTTCGCCACCAGCCTGCCCGGCGTCTGGGCCGGCGGGGATTGCGTGGGCGGCAAGACCGACCTCACCGTGCAATCCGTGGACGACGGCCAGCGCGCCGCCGCCGCCATCGACCTCGCGCTGCGGAATCGCACGGTCAGGGCCGCATAGGCGGGAGCCGGCGGCAACAACCGCAGCTAGTGCGGCCGCATGGCCGGCGCGTAGCTGCGCAGGTAATCCATGTGCGCCGGCAGGCCTTCCATGTTCCGCAGCGTCTGATTGCGGATATCGCCCAGGAAGCGTTCCAGTTCGTCCCGGCTCATCGCATCGGCGGTCGGGTGATGGTGCCTGGGCATCACGCCCTGCCCCATCATCACCTGGATCCAGGAGTTCTCGCCGAACAGTTCGCCGGGGATGTGGAACACGTTGCCGGTGTCGCGGAACAGGTCGATGCGGTGTTGCAGGCTGGGCGGCAGCGTCATGTTCGCCATGTATTCCCAGTACGGCGTGTCGCGTCGGTCGCTCAGCGCGTAGTGCAGCACCACGAAATCGCGCACGTGCTGCAATTCGGCGTCCAGTTGCCGGTTGTACTGGTCGATGGCGCTTTGGGCGATCACCTGCGGGAAGTTTTGCAGCAGGTGGGTGATGCCGCGCTGGATCAGGTGAATCGTGGTGGATTCCAAGGGTTCGATGAAGCTGCCCGCCAGGCCCAGCGCCACGCAGTTCTTTTCCCAGTACCGCTCGCGCCGACCGGGCCGGAAACGCACCGGCCAGGGCTGCTTGATGATCTCCCCTTCGATGCTGGAAAGGAAATGCGCGCGAGCTTCGTCGTCGCTGGTGTAGCGGCTGGAATAGACGATGCCGTTGCCCACCCGATGCTGTAACGGAATGCGCCACTGCCATCCCGCCGTCCAGGCGATGGAACGCGTGTACGGCACGGCATCGCGCACGGCCGTGGTCTGGGTGGCCAGGGCGCTGTCATTGAGCAGCCAGTGCGACCAATCCTCGAATCCGATGCCAAGCGCCTTGCCGATCAGGAGCGCACGAAAGCCGGTGCAATCGACGAAGAAATCGCCCTCCACGAGCGCGCCATCCTCCATCTTGAGTGCCGTGATGCAGCCCGATTCGGCATCGGTCAACACGTCGGCGATCTTGCCTTCCACTCGCCGCGCGCCGTGGCGCTCGCTCATCTGCCGCAGGTATTTCGCGT
>CAZHXV010000141.1:1484-8332 GCA_964536455.1 uncultured Aquimonas sp. | reverse complement strand
GCGCAGGTTGCCGACGCCGGAGGCGGCGAGGGTCTTGATCGGGCCGGCGGAAATGGCGTTGACGCGGGTGCCTTCCGGGCCGAGGTTCAGCGCCAGGTAGCGCACCGCCGATTCCAGCGCCGCCTTGGCCACGCCCATGACGTTGTAGTTGGGCAATGCGCGCTCGGAACCCAGGTACGAAAGCGTCAGGATCGAACCATTGCGGCCCTGCATCAGCGGGCGTGCGGCTTGGGCCACGGCGGCGAGGCTGTAGGCGGAAACGTCCAGCGCGATGCGGAAGCTCTCGCGCGTGAGGTGATCCAGGAAGCCGCCTTCCAGCGCTTCGCGCGGCGCGAAGCCGACCGAATGCACCAGGATGTCGAAGCCGTCCCAGCGCTTGGAAAGTTCCGAGAAGCAGGCCTCGATCTGCGCATCGTCGGAAACATCCAGCGGCAGTACGATGTTGGAGCCGTATTCGGCAGCGGCATCTTCCACGCGCGATTTCAGCTTGTCGTTCTGGTAAGTGAGGGCCAGATCCGCGCCTTCGCGGCGCATGGCTTCGGCGATGCCGTTGGCGATGGAACGCTGGCTGGCGATGCCGATGATGAGGGCGCGTTTGCCCGCAAGAAAACCCATGTTCGTCTCCCGGTGGCCGCGTACTGCGGCGTATTGAAAAAGTGGCGGCGTTGCAGCCGCCCAGTGTGCCCAAGCCGGGCTCAGCGCGCCAGTCGGATGCGTTGGCCGATGCGCAGCACGGAGCGGTGGTTCAGGCCGTTCATCGCCATCAGTTCACCCAGTGGAACGCGGTAGCGGCGCGCGATGGCGCCCAGTGTGTCGCCGCGCACAATGACGTGGACTTCCGCTGCGGAAAGGTTCGGTGCTGGCGCATCGGGAAGGGTATCGAGTGCGGCAAAGTTGGGCAGCAGCGATGTCGGCAGCAGTATTTCGCGCGGAGCATCGGCGGCGATGTAGCCGCGCCGGAATGCAGGGTTGAGCCGCGTCAACGGTGCGGCATCCAGCGACAGTTGCTTGGCGATGGCCGAAAGGCTCGATGCGCCGGGTGGAAGTTGTGTGCTGCGCAGTGGGTCGAAGGTGGCCGTCGGCAGTTCCACATTGAAGCGTTGCGATTGCGCGATGATGCAGGTGAGCGCGCGCAGCCGTGCCACGTAGTCCGCGCTGGTTTTAGGCAGGCCTTTCAATTGCCGTGGTGATGCATTCTCGCCGCGTGCTTGCGCGGCATCGAGCAGTTTTTGCAGGCGATACGGCCCGGCGTTGTAGGCGAACAGCGCCAGGCGCGGATCGGCGAATTCGTTCTGCAACTGCGCCAGGTACGAAAGCGCGGTGCGGGTGGAAGCCATCGGCGCGAGGCGGCCATCGTAATCGGCGCGAACCGGCAGGCCGCGGGTTCGCGCCGTGGGCGCGCCGAACTGCCACAGCCCGGCGTGATCGCCCGCCCCGCGCGCATCGGGGCGGTAACCGCTTTCCACGATCGGCACCAGCGCGTATTCGCCCGGCAACGCCAGCCGTTCGGTTTCCTCCAGTGCCAGCGCCATCAGCGGCATCGTGGTTTCAAGTTCCGCCTGGAAACGCGCGGGGCGGCGGGTGTGGATCGCAATCCAGCGCTGCACGGCGGCATCCTGCGCGGCGCAGGGCGGCAGCGCGAAGCGTTCGACCAGACGAGCGAACAAGGCGCCCCCATCGCGGATGTCGGCCGGTTCCGGCATCAGGTAAACCGGCTCCGGCACAGTCGGCGGTGCGGTTTCCACAGGGCTTTCCGCATGGCTGAGCGGTGGCGCCAGCGCAGGGCGGCCGGGCGCGGAAGGTCGTGTGGGCAAGGGCTGGCAGGCGGCCAGCAGCAGGGCCGATACGGCGAGGCTGGCGTGGAGTTTCGGAAGCCTCATGCGGCGAATCCATCCTTCCAGCGCCGCAAGCGCGCGAAGGTTTCCACGCGATCCGCCGCTGCGGCGTTCGCATGCGTTGCCGCGGCCTGTGCGATGGCGGGGGCATCGCAGCGCAGGAAGGGATTGCAGGCGCGTTCTTCGGCCAGGCGTGAGGGCAGGGTGGGTTTGCCTGCCGCGCGCTGGGCGCGGGCCTGCCCGATGCGCCGGGCCAGCGCGGCGTTGTCCGGATCCACCTGCCGCGCGAAGGCGGCATTGCCCAGCGTGTATTCGTGCGCGCAGCAGACCCGCGTTTCGTCCGGCAGGGCGGCGAGGCGATCCAGCGAGGCCAGCATCTGATCCGGCGTGCCCTCGAACATCCGCCCGCAGCCCAGGCTGAACAGCGTATCGCCGCAGAACAGCACGGCTCCGTCGTCCAGTTGCGCGTGGAAGGCGATATGGCTGCGGGTATGGCCGGGCACGGCGAGCACGTCGAAATCAAGGCCCAATTCCGCGATGCGGATGCGTTCGCCATCGGCCACGCGCCATGCGGGCACGGCGATGCGATCCTCGAACGGGGCGTACACCGGCACTTGGAAGCGTTCCAGCAAGGCCGCGACGCCGCCAATGTGGTCGGCGTGATGATGCGTGAGCAGGATCACCACCGGCGCAAGGCCGCGTTCGCAGGCCGCCAGAACCGGAGCCGCATCGCCCGGATCGACGATCACCGCACGGCCCTGGCCATCGGCCAGCGCCCAGATGTAGTTGTCCGTGAAGGCCGGGATCGGCTGTAGCGAAAGCATGGGGGCGACTACACTTGTCCGCTTTGCAGCGTCGGAAACGCCGAACCATGCCCGCACCGTTCTTCCGGCGTCAACCCGATCCACTGGCCGCACGGGCGGCTGCGGCGTGGTTCGCTGGCGAAACCGGGCGCGGGCTGCTGGCGGCGGAGGCCGAATTGCTCGTCCCGTTGCTGGAGCGGCACGGTGGGGCCAGCGCATTGCGCCTGTTGCCCTGCGACAGCGCGCCACGATGGCCGGCCGGCGCGAAAACCCGGCAGCTCACCTGCCTGCTCCGCGACCGGGAAGGCTGGCACGGCGACCTGCGCGGCGCCGCCGGCAACCTGCCGCTGCGCGGGGACAGCATGGACGCGATCCTGGCCTGGCACGTACTGGCCGATGCGCCCGAACGCGAGTTGCTGGCCGCCGAACTGCTGCGCGTGCTCACCCCGGAAGGCGTGCTGGTGGTGGTTGAACTGGATCCGTGGTCGCTGTGCCGCACGGCGTGGGCCAGGCATGGCCCAACCGCGTGGCCGGCTTCGGCGGCGGTTCGGCATCTGCAAAACTTCGGTTTCGATCTGCTGGCGCGCGACGATCTTGGCGCACGCTGGTCGCGCGGAAAATCGCAGGCAACGCCGCGCCATTTCGCCGATCTTCCGCTGCCGGCACGGGCCAGCTACGCATTGAGCTTCCGCAAGCGCGAAGCCGCCGGTGCGGCGGTCGGGCTGGCGATGGCATGAAGGATTCAAGCAGGGCATGAGCGGATCGAACGGCAACGTGGAAAACGGCAACGTGGAAATCAGCACCGATGGCGCGTGCCTGGGCAATCCCGGCCCTGGCGGCTGGGCCGCGCTGCTGCGCACCGGCAGGCACGAACGGGAAATCTCCGGCGGCGAGGCGGCCACCACCAACAACCGCATGGAACTGATGGCGGCCATCGCCGCGCTGGAAGCGCTGAAGCGCCCTTGCGACGTGGTGCTGCGCACCGATTCGCAGTACCTGCGCCAGGGCATCACCCAATGGCTGCCGAACTGGATCGCGCGCGGCTGGAGAACCTCCGGCGGGGATGCGGTGAAGAACCGCGACCTGTGGGAACGTCTTTCCGTGGCCGTGAAACCCCATTCGATTTCCTGGCAATGGGTGAAGGGTCACAGCGGCGACGCCGACAACGAGCGCGTGGATACGCTGGCGCGCGACGAAGCCATCCGGCAGCGCGATGGCCAGCCCGTCGCGCAATGATCCGCATAAAATGAACCTCATGCGCCAGATCATCTTCGACACCGAAACCACCGGCCTCAACGTCGGCAGCGGCAACCGCATCATCGAAATCGGCGGTGTGGAACTGGTCAACCGGCGCCCTACCGGCAATACCTTCCACCACTACATCAATCCGGATCGCGACAGCGAACCGGGCGCGCTGGCGGTGCATGGGCTGACCACCGAATTCCTCTCCACCAAGCCGAGATTCGAGGAAATCGTCGATGCGTTCCTGGAGTTCGTGCGCGGTGCGGAAATCGTCGCCCACAATGCACAATTCGATGTGGGCTTCATCGACGCAGAGCTTTCCCGCTGCGGCGAGCGCTACGGCAGCGTTGCCGATCACGTCGCCGGCATCGTGGATACGCTGGTCATCGCCAAGCAACGCTTCCCCGGGCAGCGCATCAACCTGGACGTGCTCTGCGCCCGCTTCGGCATCGATACCGCCAACCGCACCCTGCACGGCGCGCTGCTCGACGCCAAGCTCCTCGCGGACGTCTATCTCGCCCTCACCTCATGGCAGGGCGACCTGGGTTTCTCCGAAGAAGAAAAACCCCTCGCCGCCACACCCGATGCCGCCGCCTACCGTCGTGCCGCCGCCTTCGACATTCCCGTGATCCGTGCCAGTACGGAAGAAATCGCGTTGCACGAACAGCGCCTTGCGGGCATCTCGAAGAGCTCGGGAAAGTGCCTGTGGCAGAGTGAGCCTGCTGCTTCGTAGGTCGGAGGCGAGCCGGGGGCGAGCCTGGGCATCTGCGATCCACCCCTGACGTTGGGATTCGCGTTGGACGCCCCCATCCAGAACCCACGAAAAGTTCCCGCCGCACCTCGAGAACCGGAAATCCATCGTTCATCCGCTTCCGTGCAGGATGCGCAGTATGTCGATCCGCACACCGCGATCCCACGCACAGGAATCCCCGCGATGCCGTCCGTCTTCTTCCGCCGCAGTTTCGCCGCCATGCTGGGGCTGTTCGTGCCCGGCCTTTACATGCTCGACGTTTCCGCCGCCGACGATGCGCGCGAGACGCTGGAAGCCTTCACGACGGGATTGAAGGGGCTGGATGGGCGCTTCACGCAGCAGGTGTTCGATCCCGATGGCCGCCTGGCCGAGGAAACCACGGGCCGCGTGGCGCTGGCGGCGCCCCGGCAGTTCCGCTGGGAGTACGAGCAGCCGTTTCCGCAGCTGATCCTGGCCGATGGCGACAGGGTGTGGATCTACGATCCGGAACTGGAACAGGTGCAGGTGCGCCCGCAAGGCGCGGAGGAACAGCAAAGCCCATTGACGGCACTGACCGATCCGCTGGAACTGGAACGCCAGTTCGCCATTGCCGATGGCGGGCGCAGCGATGGCGTCCGCTGGATCGAATTGACCCCGAAAACGCCGGATGCGCCGTTTTCATCCTGCCGCCTGGGCTTTGCCGGCGGCGAACTGGTGAGCATGGAAACCGTGGACAGCCTGAACCAGCACACGCGCATCGCGTTTTCCGGCTGGAGCCTCAATCCGGAGTTCGCCGCCGATGCGTTCCGCTTCACGCCGCCGCCGGGCGTGGATGTGATCGGGGAAACCGAAGACGCCGCGCAGGTCATTCCGCTCGGGGAATGAGATAACGAGCGGTCTCCACGATGGCGCGCCGTTTCAGGATCAGTTGCCACCACGCGCCGCCGATCTGCCGCCACAGCACCGCCGAACGCACCGCCGCCAGCAGGCAGGCGCGGATGTGCGCCACCACGGCGGGCTGGCGCAACTGTTCCGGATCGCCGTTGACCAGCACGCGGGTGGAAAGCGTGCTCACGCTGTTGGCGTAGATGTCGCCCAATCGTGCGATCACGGTGGGATGCAGGATGCCGAAGTGCTCGCGCTGGCGTTGCGCATCGGCGAGGCCGGTTTGGATCTGCTCCATCAGATCGGGCCGGGCGACGAGTTGCCGCTCGATATGCAGCACCGTGACGCTCATGCGGCTGAGGAGCGGATCGCGCGAATCCCCGCCGAGGAGCTGTTGCAGCAAGGTCTCCAGCCCCAGCCGCATCAATCGCGGCGAGCCATAGACGGCCTCCACGCTGTCCGCGTCGATGCGGAACACGGAGGCCAGCGACGCCTGCAAGGCCTCCTCGTCGGTTTCCTGCCCTTGGGCGGCGCGCTGCGCCAGCTTCAGGCCCTGCATCAGGCCGGCCAGCGCCAGGGTTTTTTCTTTCATCGGGCTTCCATGCGATTGGGATCGAGCGGTGCATCGGTGGCGTCGATCACGGCGCCGCCCAGGCACTCCTGTCCATCGTAGAACACCACGGATTGTCCCGGCGTCACAGCGCGCTGTTCGCGTTCGAACCTCACGTGCAGTTCGCCGTTTCCAAGCACCTGCACGTGGCAGGCTTCATCCTGCTGGCGGTAGCGCACCTTGGCGGTGCAGGAAAACTCCGCCGCCGGTGCATGGCCTTGCGTGAACGTGGCGGCGCTGGCGCGAAGCTGCGTGGAGTGCAGGAAGGGGCTGTCGTGGCCTTGATCCACGACCAGCACATTCTGGCGCACGTCCTTCCCGACCACGAACCACGGCGCCTGCGGCCTGCCGCGCACGCCGCCCAGGTTCAGCCCTTCGCGCTGACCGAGCGTGTAGAAGAACACGCCAGCGTGTTCGCCCAGCGTCACGCCCTGCGGATCGCGGATCGCACCGGGTTTTGCCGGGAGGTAGGTGGAAAGGAACTGGCGGAAATCGCGTTCGCCGATGAAGCAGATGCCGGTGGAATCCTTCTTCGCGTGCACCGGGAAACCGGCATCGCGCGCCATCTGCCGCACCCGGGATTTCGGCAGGTCGCCGATGGGGAACCACGTCGCCGACAGCGCTTCCTGCCCAAGCGCGTGCAGGAAGTAGGTCTGGTCCTTGGCTTCGTCCACCGCGCGCAAGAGGCGATAGCGCCCATCGCGCTCGTCCACGCGGGCGTAGTGGCCGGTGGCGATGCGCGC
>CAZHXV010000141.1:0-1474 GCA_964536455.1 uncultured Aquimonas sp. | reverse complement strand
GCGCAGCGCCCAGCGCGCGGGCTTCATCCAGGAAGGTGCGGAACTTGATCTCGCGGTTGCACAGCACGTCCGGGTTCGGCGTTCTTCCGGCGCGGTACTCGGCCAGGAAGTGCTCGAACACGCCATCCCAGTACTGCCTGGCGAAGTTGCGCGAGAAGAACGGGATGCCGAGCCGGCCGCAGATCGCCACCGCATCGCGGCGGTCGTCCTCGGCGCGGCATTCGCCCGAACCGTCGTCGTCCCAGTTCTGCATGAACAGGCCAGCGATGCGATGGCCTGCTTCGGCAAGGCGCAGCGCCGCGACCGAGGAATCGACCCCGCCGGACATGCCCACCATGGCGTCGAAAGCGAAGCTCATCGCAGCAGCGAACGCGCCAGTTGCAGCGGATGCCGCGAGCCGCCCAGGTAGTCGTCCACCACCCTGCGCACCAGCGGGCTGCGATGCCGGCCGGATTGGGCTTCCAATTCCTGCGGGGAAAGCCACAGCGCCCGCACGATACCTTCGTCCAGGCGGCACGCGGGATCGTGCGACAGGGGCTCCGCCGCGAAAGCCACGCGCACGAAGGCCTCGCCATCCGGCGCATTCCACTGGTACAGCCCGACCAAGGCGGAAAGCCGCACCGTCCAGCCGGTTTCCTCCAGGGTTTCGCGCACGGCGGCCTGTTGCAGCATCTCATCCGCTTCCAGATGCCCGGCGGGCTGGTTCAGCACCAGGCCGCGCGCGGAATGTTCCTCCACGAACAACAGTTTTCCTTCCCGCGCCACGACGGTGGCGACGGTCAGGTGCGGGGCAAAACGGGGCGAATCGTTCATCTTGCGCAGGTCGTATGGCCGCTCTTGCGGACAGGGGGCAAAGGCTCAATATACTGCCGCCATGATTCCCGATCCGAACCAGGAACACGACGAGGAAAGCGGCGTACTGCTGGCCCCGGAAAGGCCGGAGCTGGCGCGCCCGCCGCTGTACCGCGTATTGCTGTTGAACGACGACTACACCCCGATGGAGTTCGTCGTCGGCGTATTGCAGATGTTCTTCGGCATGAACCGGGAACGCGCAACGCAGGTGATGCTGCACGTTCACACGCGCGGGCGCGGGGATTGCGGCGTCTTCACCCGGGAAGTGGCCGAAACCAAGGTGGTGCAAGTGAACGACCATTCCCGCAATCATCATCACCCACTGCTTTGCACCATGGAACAGGCGTGATGCAGACTCCAACTCGGGCGGAAGGCGGCGCATACCACGCTGCGATCGCATAGGAAGGCAACGATGTTCAGCAAGGATCTCGAATACACCATCGGCCAGTGCTACAAGCAGGCCCGCGAAAGCCGCCACGAGTTCATGACGGTGGAGCACCTGCTGCTGGCATTGCTGGAAAATCCATCCGCCGCCGGTGTGCTGCGCGTCTGCGGCGCCGATCTGGGCAAGCTCGGCACGGAGCTGAAAAGCATCATCGCCGAAACCGTGCCGGTGCTTCCG
>CAZHXV010000140.1:0-8363 GCA_964536455.1 uncultured Aquimonas sp. | reverse complement strand
CCCAGCTCGTCGTGTCCATGTCGAAATTCATGATCCGCTACTGGTGGATCATCCTGTTCGCGCTCGTCGGCGCGATCGTCCTGTTCCTCCAGGCCAAGAAACGCTCCAAGGCCTTCCAGTTTTTCCTTGATCGCTTGATCCTGAAGATCCCGGTGATCGGTGCGATCATGAACAACTCCGCGATCGCGCGCTTCGCCCGTACCCTGGCCGTGACCTTCAAGGCTGGCGTGCCGCTGGTGGAAGCCCTGGACACCGTGGCCGGAGCCACCGGCAACGTCGTGTACGAAAAGGCCACCATGCGCATCAAGGACGACGTGGCGGTCGGCTACCAGATGAACACCGCGATGCGCCAGGTCGATCTGTTCCCGCACATGGTGATCCAGATGACCGCCATCGGCGAGGAAGCGGGCGCGCTCGACACGATGCTGCTCAAGATCGCCGAGTTCTACGAAGCGGAAGTCAACAACGCGGTCGACGCCCTGGCCAGCCTGATCGAGCCCTTGGTGATGGTGGTCATCGGCGTGCTCGTTGGCGGCATGGTGATTGCGATGTACCTGCCCATCTTCAAGCTCGCCGCCACGATCGGCTAATCCCGACGTGTTCGCGCTGCTTCACGCCTACCCCACCCTGGGCCTAGCCACGGCGGGCGTCCTCGGCCTCCTGGTCGGTTCCTTCCTCAACGTGGTGATCCTGCGCCTGCCGCTGCGGATGCAGCGGCAGTGGGAACAGGAGAGCCGGGAGCTTCTCGATCTTCCCGCGCCGCAAAACGAAAAAGCCGCGCCGCCGGGCATCGTGGTGGAATCCTCGCATTGCCCCAAGTGCGGGCACCGGCTGGCGGCGTGGGAAAACATCCCGCTGGTCAGTTTCCTCGCGCTGCGTGGCCGTTGCCGGGGCTGCAAGACGCCCATTTCCTGGCAGTACCCTGCCGTGGAAGCCCTCACCGGAATCTTGTTCGCGCTGGTGGTATGGCGCTTCGGGGTGAGCTGGCAGGCCGGGGCGGCGCTGGTGGCGACCGGTTTCTTCGTGGCGATGAGCGGCATCGACATCCGCACCACGCTGCTGCCGGATTCGATGACGCTGCCGTTGCTGTGGTTCGCGCTGCTCATCAGCCTGGCACCGGTGTTCGTGGCGCCGGATCAGGCCATCCTCGGCGCGGCGGTGGGGTATCTGTCGCTGTGGTCGGTGTACTGGGCGTTCAAGCTCATCACCGGCAAGGAAGGCATGGGCTTCGGGGATTTCAAGCTGCTGGCCGCCATCGGCGCGTTCTGCGGCTGGAAGGCGATCCTGCCGGTGGTGCTGATGTCCTCGGTGATCGGGGCCATCGTCGGCTCGATCCTGCTCGCGGTGCAGGGCCGCGACCGCGCCACGCCGATTCCGTTCGGGCCGTACCTGGCCGCCGCCGGCTGGGTGCAACTGCTGTACGGGGAATCCATCCTCGGCGCGTATCTGCATCTGGTTGCGCCGTCGCACTGAGTCATGTCCGCGCGTCCCGTTCCTGATCGAATGACGGCTGGCCCGCTGAACGTCGGCGTCACCGGCGGCATCGGTTCGGGCAAATCGGCGGTGACCGAACGTTTCGCTGCGCTCGGCGTGCCCGTCATTGATGCCGATCTGGTGTCGCGCGAATTGGTCGCGCCGGGCCAGCCGGCGCTGGATGAGATCGCCAGGCGGTTTGGTGGCCATGTGGTCGATGCGCGGGGCCGGCTGCTGCGCCCGGCGCTGCGGCAGATCGTGTTCAACGACGAGCCGGCGCGGCAGGCGCTGAACGACATCCTGCATCCGCGCATCCACGCCAGGCTGCGCGCCGACGCGCAGGCCGCCGACTATCCCTACGCGCTGCTGGCGATTCCGTTGCTGGCCGAATCGCGCCACGGCTACGCCTGGCTGGATCGCGTGCTGGTGGTGGATGCGCCGATGGAGGTGCAGATCGAACGGGCGATGCGGCGCGACGGCATGGATCGCGCCAGCGCGCAGCGCCTGATCGCCGCACAGGCCACGCGCGAGGAACGCCTTGCCTTGGCGGACGATGTGATCGTGAACGATGGGCCGATCCAGGCGCTGGACGATAGCGTGGCGCGCCTGCACCAGTTTTATCTGCGGCTTGCGGACGAGCGCGGCGCGCCTTGAGCTTGCGTAGAGCCGGGCTTGCCCGGCTTGGGTATTTCGACGTGCGCAAAAGCAAAGGCAGCCGGGCAAGCCCGGCTCTACGGAAGATTGCCGCTTCCGCCGGCGCAGCTCGGATTGACGGGAATCAAGCGCGTATCCCCGCGCCACGAATACAGTTCCCCCATGACGCAGCCTCTCGACGCCACACACGACCCCACGCACTGGCACGCACTCGGCGTGGCAGAAACCCTGTCGCGCCTTGATACCGACGGTGCGGGCCTTACCCATGCCGAGGCTGCGGCACGGTTGCAGCGGTACGGCCCGAACGCGCTGCCCGCCGCACGCGCCATACCGGTATGGAAGCGATTGGCGGCACAGTTCAACAACGCGCTGATCCTGTTCCTGCTCGCCGCCGCCATGGTTTCCGCGCTGCTGGCGCATTTCGTCGATGCCGCCGTGATCGCGGCCGTGGTGCTGGTGAACGCCGTGGTGGGCTTCGTGCAGGAAGGCCGCGCGGAGCAGGCGCTGGCGGGGCTGCGTTCGATGCTCGCGCCGAATGCGCGTGTGCTGCGCGAGGGCCAACGCGCGACGATTTCCGTGGCCGATCTGGTGCCCGGCGATATCGTGCTGCTGGAAGCCGGCGACCGCGTGCCCGCCGACCTGCGCCTGATCCGCGCCCGTGGGCTTTTGATCGACGAGGCCATCCTCACCGGCGAATCGATGGCGGCGGAGAAGAACGAAGCCGCCCTCGCCCCCGGCGCCGCACTGGGCGACCGCAGCGGCATGGCGTATTCAGGCAGCTTCGTGGCTGCCGGGCAAGGCATCGGCGTGGTGGCGGAAACGGCGGTGCGCACGGAAATCGGACGCATCAGCGCGCTGCTCGGCTCCGTGGAAACGCTGTCCACGCCGCTGCTGCGCCAGATCGACCGCTTCGGCCGCCGCTTCACGCTGCTGGCCATCGGCGCTTCTGCGTTGCTGTTCGGGTTCGCGGTACTGGCGCGCGGCTACGCCGCGGTGGATGCCTTCCTCGTGGTCGTGGCGCTGGCCGTTGGCGTAGTGCCCGAATCGCTGCCTGCCGTCATCACCATCACCCTGGCCATCGGCGTGCGCCGCATGGCCGCGCGCCATGCCATCGTGCGGCGGCTGCCGGCGGTGGAAACGCTCGGCGCGACCACGACGATCTGTTCGGACAAGACCGGCACGCTCACCCGCAACGAAATGACCGCGCGCCGCATCGTCACCTCGGCGGGAACCACCGGCGTGGAAGGCGCAGGCTACGAACCGCGCGGCGCGTTGCATTTTCCGGACGATGCGCCGCAGCCCGACGAGGCCGGGCAGGCGCTGCTGCATTGCGCCCTGCTCTGCAACGATGCGCACCTGGCCGAACGGGATGGGCAATGGCGCGTCGATGGCGATCCGATGGAAGGCGCGCTGATGACGCTCGCGGCCAAGGCGGGCCTGGATGCCGCCGCGGTGCGCGAAGCGTGGGCACGGCTCGACGAGATTCCGTTCGACGCCGCGCACCGCTTCATGGCCAGCCTGCACCGCACGCCGCAGGGCGAGATGGTGCTGTTCGTCAAGGGCGCGCCGGAACAGTTGCTGGCGCGCTGTGGCCAGCAGCTTGGCCGCGACGGCGCACCGGAAGCGCTCGCGCACCGCGATTGGGAAATGGCCATCGCGCAGGCCGCCGCCGTGGGCGAGCGCGTGCTCGGCTTCGCACAAAAATCCATCGCCAGCGCGCCGCCGGAACTGGGTTTCGACGACGTGGCCCAGCTCACCTTCCTGGGCCTCGTGGGCTTCATCGACCCACCGCGCCCGGAAGCCATCGCCGCCGTCGGCGACTGCCGCCGCGCCGGCATCGACGTGAAGATGATCACCGGCGACCACGGCGCGACCGCCGCCGCCATCGCGCAGCAGTTGCGGATCGCCGATGCACCGCAGGTGGTGACGGGCGCGGATCTGGATCAGGTGGCCGATGCCGACTTGCCCACACTGGCGCAACGGGCCCACGTGTTCGCGCGCACCTCGCCCGAGCACAAGCTGCGCGTGGTGCGGGCGCTGCAATCGCGCGGGCAGGTGGTGGCGATGACGGGCGATGGCGTCAACGATGCGCCTTCGCTGAAACAGGCGAACGTGGGCATCGCCATGGGCCACAAGGGCACCGAGGCGGCGAAGGAAGCTGCGCAGATCGTGCTGGCCGACGACAACTTCGCCTCCATCGCCGCCGCCGTGCACGAGGGCCGCACCGTTTACGACAACATCCGCAAGGTGGTCGCGTGGACGCTGCCGACCAACGGCGGCGAGGCGCTGGTCATCGTCGCGGCGATGTTCGCCGGCCTCACCTTGCCGATGACGCCGCCGCAGATCCTGTGGATCAACATGATCCTCACCGTCACGCTCGGCCTGGTGCTGGCCTTCGAGCCTTCCGAGCCTTCGGTGATGCGCCGTCCGCCGCGCCGCCCGGATGCGGGCCTGATCTCGCCCTTCATGCTGTGGCGCATCGTGCTGGTGTCGCTGCTGTTCACCGCCGGTGCGTTCGGCATCTACCGCTACGCAATGGCGCGCGGGCTGGATGTGGCCACCGCGCGCACGCTGGTGGTGAACACGATCTGCGTGCTGGAAATCTTCTACCTGTTCAGCGTGCGCTACCTGCACGCCACCTCGTTCACGCTCACCGGCCTCGCCGGCACGCCGGCGGTGCTGGGCGCGGTCGCCGCCGTGGTGGCGGCGCAGCTCGCCTTCACCTACGCTCCCTTCATGCAGGCGCTGTTCGACACCCGCGCGGTGGCGTTCGTGGATGGGCTGGTCGTCGTTGCGGTCGGTATCGCGTTGCTGTGCCTTCTGGAAATCGAGAAGGCGCTGTTGCGCCGGCTGCGCTGGTTCGAGGAACTGCTGCCTGCGGCACCCGTCACATCCGACTGAATTTCACGCCTTGCCGAAAGCCGCGCATCATTGTCCACTCGCACGAATCCTCCGCTGGAGCCACCGACATGACCTTCAACGCCCCGCCGAAAACCCTCCTGCTGGCCACCGACCGCAGCGCGCGCTGCGACCGTGCGCTGGATCGCGCGGTGCAACTGGCGCGCCAGTGGGATGCGCGCCTGATCGTGCTCACCGTGGTGGAGCCTGGCTGGCTCACCACCGAGCGGGTACGCGCCACGCCGCTTCCGAGCTGGGCCACCCAGCCCGACGATCCGGTGCAGCGCACTTTCCTCAAGCTGCGCCGCGATGCCAACGCCGAAGACGTACAGATCGACCCGCGCGCGGTGGAAGGCGCCAAGGTCGGGGAAACCATCGCCAAGGTGGCCCAGGCCGAAGGTGTGGATTTCATCATCACCGGCGTGGCCCGCAACGAAGCCTTCGGCCGCAGCGTGCTGGGTTCCACCGTGGATTACCTGGCGCGCCACGCCCACGTGCCGGTGCTGGTGGTGCGCGAACGGGTGCGTGCGGCGTACCGCAACATCGTCGCCTCCACCGATTTCTCGCCCTCCTCCGGGCAGGCGCTGTGCGCGGCGGCGGCGTTGTTCCCGCAGGCCAACCGTACGTTGTTCCACGCCTTCGAGGTCGCGTTCCTCGGGCTGATGGATGCACGCCAGCAGACTGCCATTGCCCAGGGCGGCCAGAACGCGCAGGCCGAAGCGGCCAGGTTCCTCGACGCCCTGCCGCAATGCGCCGGCACTCGCGTCGTGATCGAGCATGGCGACGTGGTGCGGCTCTTGTTCGAATACGTGCGCGACCACGATGCCGATCTGGTCGCGCTCGGCACGCATGGCCGCAGCGCGCTGTTCGACATCCTGATCGGCAGCGTGGCGCAGCGCATCCTGGAAACCGCCACGACCGACGTGCTGCTGGTGCGGGATCCGCACGCGGCGGGTTGACCGCCGCCATTCATGGCAATGACGAGGCACGCCGCGCCTCCGGCAGCGCACCGTCATCCGGCGCCAAGCCGCAGGATCGCTTTGCAAACCCGGCAGATGGATGCCCCATGCCGGGCGCACAAGCGCGATTGCGCGACGGCGCTTCGCTCCGCGCGGAATGAGGGTTATGCTTGGCCCTCAAATGGCCACTCATCCTGCGTTGCGCCATAGCTTCACTTCCACGAACGATTCGGCGTCGTGGGCCGAAGCGTCGAACGAACGCCATCTTCCCCGCGTGCTCGCGCTCGATGCGCATGGCCGCATCCTGGACTGGATTTCCTGGCGGCAGGCCGCGCACCTGTACGCCCGCGACGCCGTGGCCTGGACGCTGGGCGACCCCTGCTTCACGCTGCGCGGCGGCATCAACCGCATCTCCGGGCGGCAGAGCACGCTGGATCTCCACCCCATCGTCGCCGCACGCGGCCATGCGCGTTCGTCCGCGGTCGCGCCCTCGCCCGCGCTCAACAACGCCGCGCTGTTTGCCCGCGATGCGCATCTTTGCCTTTACTGCGGCCAGCAGTTCAGCCGCTACCAGTTGACCCGCGACCACGTCATGCCGCGCTCCCAGGGCGGCATGGACGCATGGGAAAACGTCGTCTCCGCCTGTCTTTCCTGCAACACGCGGAAAGGCGGCCGCACCCCGGCGCAGGCGGTGATGCCGCTCTTGGCGGTGCCTTACCGGCCAAGCTGGGTGGAACACCTCATCCTCTCCAACCGCAACATCCTGGCCGACCAGATGCAGTTCCTGAAAAGCCATCTTCCACGCAGGAACCCACGTGGCCCCTGGCTGGCGCATTGACGAAAAACCTAGAAAGTACAATACTTTGCGGCTTTCCTTCGCGCCATCGTGCGCGTTGTCACAATTCCGGTCGCGGCCTTCCGCGCCGATAAAAGAAAAACTCGGGGGAATCTGACGTGGACAATCAATCATCGGTGTTCTTCACCGGCATGGGTTCGGAGGAGGCCGCGCAGCTCGCCGCGCTGTTCGCCGACGTGAATCGCCGCCTGGGCAAGCGCTGGAAACTGGCCGAGAACGCCGATGCCGCCGGCCTGGTGGTGATCGACATCGACACCCTTTACGGCCACATGTCCTGGTTGCGCGCCCAGAGCCAGGGCCAGTGCGTGGCCGCGCTGACATCCGGCGAGGACGCCGATGCGGATCATTTGCTGCGCCGCCCGGTGGGTTTCGATGCCCTGCTGGCGATTCTTTCCGGCGAAAGCGCGCCGCGCATCGCGCAGCACCCCGAGGAACCGGAAATCCCCGCCCCTGCGCCGGAACCGGAACCACAGCCAGAACCGACCCCGGTCGCCACCGCACCGCAGCCTAGCGAGCCTGCGCCAGTGCCCGCCAGGCCCACGCCGCAGCCGCCCGAAACCCGCGCCGCCGCGCGGCCGCGCAAACTGTTCGATTACCTCACCGCCGCCGACGCCCCGCGCGGCGCGGCGGCGCTCTCCGCTCCGGGCGTTCCCGCGTTGATCGTGCATTTCGGTCGGCGCGAGTACCTGGGCGGCGGCACGATCCGCCCGCTGCTGCCGCACGCCCAGCGCGCCATCGAGGCTTCTGAGTGGAAGCCGCTGGATGACACCCGCTACGACGCGCTGAAGGCGCAACTGGGTGGCGTGCAGCCCATGAGCCGCCTGGCCTGGCTGGCCGCGCTCGGCACCAACGAAGGCGAAACGCCCGCCGGCCTCGCGCCGGAAACGCGCTTCAAGCTCGGCAAGTGGCCGCAGATCGAGCGCGAATTCCCCAAGCACTTCCGCATCGCCACCACGATGATGAAAGGCTTCGCCAGCGCCTCCGACATCGCCGCGAACAGCGGCGCGAGCCTAGCCGAGGTCAATGGCTTCATCGCCGCCAGCCTCGCTGCCGGCCATGCCGAAGTCGAGGGCCTCGCCGAAAGCACCGCGCCGGCGGCGCAGAAGAGCCTGCTGGATCGCCTGCGCGGCGGGCGCTGAACCCACTCCCGAACCGGTTTCCTGCTGAACCCCGGGCGGCCCCAATCCGCCCGCGTCTTGCCCCACGAACGGGATAGGTTCGACAATTCCCTGCTTCCCCGTGGGTGTTCCCATGATCGATCCAGCCCGCTATCCGCGCCTTGCGCGCATCGATTCGCCCGCCGACCTGCGCCAGTTCCCCGAATCGGAACTGCGCACCGTGGCGGATGAGCTTCGCCAGTACCTGATCGAAGCCGTGGCCCAGGTCGGCGGCCACTTCGGCGCGGGGCTGGGCGTGATCGAACTGACCGTGGCCCTGCACTACCTCTACGCCACGCCGGAAGACCGGTTGGTCTGGGACGTGGGCCACCAGACCTATCCGCACAAGATCCTCACCGGCCGCCG
>CAZHXV010000139.1:0-8524 GCA_964536455.1 uncultured Aquimonas sp. | reverse complement strand
ACTGCTGGCCCTGCCGGCGGATGAGCGCGGCGCTGCGATCGCGCGGTGAGCCATTCCGGCCCATGGGCGGCGCGTTGGGCCTGCCGGCTCGCACTGCCGTTCGCATTCTTTTCCGGCGCGGCGCACGCGCAGCAGGACGCCTCCGGCGATGCCCAGGCCGAACGCTTCGAGGCGGAACTCGCTGCGTACCGCCACCAGAGCGATAACGCGCGGATGCTCGTGGAAACCGGTAACGCCGCCGCCCGCTGCGAGCGCGAACCCGAACCCGACGTGCGTTCGGCGAGAACCTGTGCGCGGTTGCTGCGCGTCCACGGCCTGGTGCTGGCGGCGGCGTTCCGCCACGGTGAAGCCGACGCCGCCTTCGTGCGCGCCAGTGCCTGGCTCGAGGCCGCGCCGGTGGCGGATGAGCGCCTTCGTGCGCAGGTCGATCTGGCGCGCGGCGTGGGCCTGCGCAATCTGAGGCGCGATTTCCCGGCGGCCATGCACTGGCTTGCACGCGGGCTGAAGCCGGCACGGGCGCTGCCACCGCTGGAGACGGCGCAAGGCGCGCTGTGGCTGGCGTCTGCGCAGTCCTACGCCGGCGACCGCATCGCCGCCGGCGAATCGTTCGACCGCGCCGAGGCGGCGCTGGCGCACGCCGGCCTGCCGCAGCACCCGCTGCACGCGGAACTGGCGACGCAGCGCGCGGCATGGCTCACCGACGAGGGCCAGCCGAACGCGGCCCTGGCGCAACTGGATCGGGCCGTGGAGCAGGCTGGAACCGCGCAGCCGTATAGCCCATCGGTGCATTTCATCGCGCTGTATTCGCGCGGCCAGACCGAACAGCGCCTCAACAACCTGGATGCAGCGATGCAATGGTTCGAGCGCGCCGGCGCCTTGCCCGGCGCGGCGGCGATCAACGGCGGCTACAGCCAGGCGATGCTGGAATATTCGATCTGCGGCAACAGGCTGCGGCGCGGCGGCGATTTCGCCTCCGCGCAACGTGTGTGCGCCAAGGCCGCTGCCGGCTTCGAGGCGCTGCCGCAGATTCCGCCGATAGAAGCCGCCAGCGCCTTCAACAACCTCGGCAACGCTTGGCAGGGGCTGGAACGCGAGGACGAGGCGATGGCTGCGTTCGAGCGTTCGCTCGACTACGCAGCGCAGGCCGGGCCGGCCACGCGCGCCATCGCTTCGACCGCGCAGACCAACCTCGCCGCGATCCATCTGCATCGTGGCGATTTCGCCCGTGCCGAAACCCTGGCAAGCGATCAGGCGCGCATGCTGCGTCCGGCCGGCGACTTCGCGCCGCGCACTGCGCGCATCGCGCTGGCGCTGCTGGCGGCCGCGCAATGGGCGCAGGGACGCCGCGACGAAGCCTTCGTCCACGCCGCCGAAGCCGAGCGCTCGGCGGCGCGCGCGCGCCGCGTGCTGGCGCTGGAGCTGGACGAACGGCGCGCACTGGCGGGGCTGGACGCGATCGAAGGCGGCCTGCCGCTGATGCTGGGCATCGCGCTGGAAAGCGGCGACGGCACCCGCGCCGAACAGGCCTGGGATGCCGCGCTCGATGCGCATGGCGTGCAATCCATCTGGGCCGCGCGCCGTCTGGCGACCGCACGGGCACGGGCCGATCCGGCCCTGGGTGCGATCTGGCGGCAATGGCAGGACACGCGTCAGACACTGGCGCGGCAACGCTTGCAGGCCGCACGCGGTGCGAACGAAGACGCCGCGATGCGGCACGCCGAAGCCGCATTCGAGCAGGCCGAACTGGCGCTGGCGCGCACCACCGCGCAGGCCGGAGCGCGTCTGGCCGATGCACGCCAGAAATTGACGGCGGTGCGCGTGGCGCTGCCGCCGGGCGCGGCTTTGGTGCGCTTCGTCGCGGCGGACGTTTCGCACGGTGACGCCGTGCCGCGCACCGCGCGCCGCCCGCACCTGTTGGCACTGCTGGCCGAACGCAACGGCCCGGTGCGCCTGATCGACCTGGGCGAACGCGACGCCATCGCCGCTGAAGTAAGCCGCTGGTACGCACTGGCCTCGCGCCCCGACGCCGATGCGCGCGCACGGACACTGGCCGCGCAGGCGTTGTGGCGGCGGATATGGAAACCGCTGGCACTGCATGGCGAACGGGTTTTCGTCTTGCCCGATCCGGTGCTCGATTCGGTTGCCTTCGTCGCTCTGCAGGACGATGCGGGCCATTACCTGATCGAATCCGGCCTGCGCGTGCATCGGCTGGAACACGAACGGCAACTGCTCGCCACGCCCGCGCCAAGCCACGGCACGGGCGCGATGCTGCTGGCCGGCGCGCCCGAGTTCGCCGGCAGCGCGGCACTGGCGGGCTGCATCGACGAAGGCGCACCCGGCCTGGCCGCGCTCGGCGGTGCGCAACGCGAACTTATGCGGATCGAAGCCCTGGCGCGCGAAGCCGGCCAGGCGCCGCAAGTGCTGCGCGGGCGCGCGGCCACCGAGCGCGCGGTGCGCGCCGCGATGCCCGGGCGGCGCTTCCTGCATTTCGCCACGCACGGGATCGTCTTCGGCTCGGGCTGCGAATCGAAGGCCGGCACGCGCGCCGTCGCATTGGCCTCCGCCTCCGGCGAGCCTGCCGGCACGGGGCATTTCGCGGGCCTGGCGGCACTGGCGTGGTCGGGCCTGGATCCACAGGCGCAAAGCGACGACGATGGCCTTCTGACCAGCGATGAGATCGCTGCTCTGGATCTTTCCGGCGTCGAATGGGCTGTCCTGTCCGGCTGCGAAACCGCGCTCGGGCCAGCCCTGGGACGCGAAGGCATCGGTGGGCTGCGGCGCGCCTTCGCGCTGGCCGGCGTGCGCAGCGTGGCGATGAGCCTGTGGCGGATCGACGACGACGCCACGGCACCGTTCATGGAACGCCTGTACCGGCTGCGTTTGAGCCAGGGCCAGGGCATCGACGCAGCCCTGCATGCGGCGATGCGCGAAGAACTGGCCGCACGCCGTGTCCAGGGCCAAAGCGACGCGCCTTACTGGTGGGCCGCCTTCGTCGCCAGCGGCGACTGGCGCTGAGCCCATGCCTTCTTCCCGCCCAAGAAGGCATGGCGAAAGCCCTGCTCGAAGCCGTCGCCGAACAGGCGCGCGTCCGGCGCGTCGATGCGCAGGCGATAGACGCGCGTGACGAAGGTGGCCGTCGCATCGCGCACCTGTACGCCGAACTCGATTTCGCCAAATTGCGCGGGCGTGCCGGACAGCAGGCCACTGACGGCATCCATCGCCATGCCGTCGATCGGGGGATAGCCTGCGGCGAGCGACCAGAAGCTGTACGGCGGCGTGCCGCCCGCGGCCGCGAAATTCACGCCGTAGGGGATGCCGAACGTGGCCACGGGCAACGGCGAATCGTTGACGATGTGCAGCGCGTTCGCATCGTCGTTGACGATCTCGCCAACGCCTTCCGATGCCACGCGCAAGCTGGCGTTGACCGGGTTGGACAGGCGCAGCAGAAAGCGTTCCTGGCCTTCGGCCGCGGTATCGCCAACGACCTGCACCTGGGCCACGGCCTCACGCTCGCCCGGTGCGAACGCGAGCGTGCCGCTGGCCGGGACGAAATCCACGTCCGGCGTGGCGGATGCGGGCGTGGTCGACGCGGTCGCATAGTCCACCGACACCGGCAGCGCGCTGGCGCGCGACAGCCTTACGGAAAACCGCAGCGTGTGGGTACCGGCATCGCCTTCGACGGTCGAGGCGGGCATTGCATGCAGTTGCGGGAGCAGGCTCGAACCGCCCGGGCGCAGGCGCACGGTGCCCGCGCCGCGCGTTTGCGCCGGATACGTGGCATCCAGCGGCGGTACATGCACGGCGCGCACCTGCATATCGGCGGCGGTGAACGGTGCGTGCAGCAGGTAGAAATCCTCTCCCGTCAGCGCGCCGCCGGTGACCAGTGCCACCTGCCCATCGGCGGAAATCGCGATGTCCTCGAAGCCTGGTGCATAGCGGGCCGGGGCCACCACCAGCGTTTCCGGCGTTGCCGCCGTCTCGAACGGCGCGGCCAGCGCGAACACGCGCAGATCGCCGCTGCCGGGCGCGTACTGGGCATCGGCGACGAGCAGTTGCGCGGTATCGGGCGTGAACGCCATGCCGTCCAGCGCGGCCGCGCCGGGTATGGTGTGCAGTGCGGGCGTGCTGCCCGGCGACAGCGGCGCATCGAACAGCGCGAGCTGGTTGCCGCCGCGCGTGGCCGCAAGGCGCGTGCCGTCCGCGTTGATCGCCAGCGCCGTGCCGATTCCGGCCAGCCCCGCCGGCAACGGCAATGGCACGGTGAAGGCGATGGACGAATAAGGCGGGTCAAGCACGCTGATGCCCGCACTGTGGCCGACGTAGGCGCGCTCGTTGAACGGGTCGAACGCGATGGCCGCGGTCTGGGCCGAGCCGCCAATGCCCGGCAATGCGACCGCCGCCGCCGTGGTCGCGGCAGCGAACGGCGCGGCCATCACCAGCAATTGATCGTTGTCGCGCAGCGCCAACAGGAATGCCTGCCCCGGCGCGAGCGTCAGCGCGCCAAGGCCGTTGTAGCTGCCGTTCGGGCCCGTGGGCTGCATCGCGACCACACCGAAAGGTTCCGGCGTGACGACCTGGAGATCGGCGGAACCGATTCGCGTGACCAAGAGGCGGCCATCGTCAAGCAGCGCCAGCCCATGCGGCGCGAAGCTGCCGGAGCCCGATGGCGCGCCCAGCACTTCGACGACGGGGTCGTCGAAATTCGCCGAAGGTGCGGGAAGCACCAGCAGCGGACCGGGGATCGGTTGGCCGCTCAGGTCGGCGCCGGTGCTGACGATGAACTCGTCGGCGCGCACCGGCACGCACCACGCCAGCCCGGCGAGCGCCAGCAGGGCGGCGTGCCGGATACCGAACCTTTGGGCCTTACGGAACCGGCGCATAGTCTTCCAACCCATCGGCGAACAGGCCGTCGTAATTGCGCGCGAAAATTTCGACCGAGCCTGCGCCGTTGACGAGCAGATCTTGACGTGGTGCGCCCGCGTACACCCGTTCCCCCGCCAGTGCGAGCGCATGCCCCAGGTGCGCGCCGGTCGATACTTGCGAGGGGTGATTCCAGGTCAGGCGCGATTCGAACCACACGGTCGCAGGCCCGACGTTGCCGAGCCGGAACACGCGCACCGCGCCGCGTTCGTCGCCGGCGGCGGCAACGTCTTCGAACGGGCACCCGACCGCCACGTGCGCGGAAGCATCGCCGCTCGCATCGACCGCGAGGCTGTCGCCGCAGAAGGCATTGGCTTGATCGGCCGCGGGGAACAGTTCGCGATCCAGTGCGTGACCCGATGGCACCTCCGGATCCGGCACGAAGATCGCGACGCCGCCGCTGCGCAGGCCGCCCGGCTTGGTGCGCCCCGGCGCGCCGGCGAATACGTACTGGCCGTCGATCGCCACGCTGCTGCCGAACACATCGCCTGCCACCGGGGACGGCAGTTGCAGATCATGGTGCGACGGCGCCGGAGAACCGGGCGCGATCAGTTCGACTCTGCCGCGCAGGCCGTCGTGGCCGGGCACGCCCACTGCGAGCAGGAAGCGGCCATTGCCATCGTCGCGGATCGCCAGCGCCTCGCCGAAGCCCACCCCAAGCGGGCCGCCGGTCTGCAGCAGGTATTGCGCCGGCATCCCCGGTACGACGCGGATCACGTCCAGGCCTATGGCATGGGTGGTGACGTAGGTATAGGCGATCAGGTCGCCGTCCGCGGCGAGCGCACTGCCCAGGCGCTGGCCTGCCAGGGTTCCGGCGATCTGGCTGTGGTGCGCGACCGGTTGCGCGCCGTTGGGCTTGAAGAAGATGCTGATGCTTCCGGCCTGATCGAGGGATCCGTTGTGCGCGCCGGGCGCGGCGATCGCGATCATGCCGTTGCGCGTGGTCGCGATGCCCTGGCCGAAACGTCCGTCGGGCGAGGGAGCGCCGTCGACAAAGTAACGCAATGCGTCGGGGGCGAAACCGCGGCGCACATCCACCTGGATCAGGCCGCCATTGACGGAGCCGTTGATGTCGCAACCGGGTGCGCCGCCCAGCACCCAGCCCGGCTCGGTGCGCGCCGGTTCGTAGGCCAGCGCCAGGGCATCGCCGTAAGCGGCGTCGGAACCGCACGGGGTGGACATGGAAATGCTGCCGACATGCCGCCATTGCGCGGACGCGGGCGCGGCGGGGATGAGCGCAACGAGGAACAACAGCCACTTTTTCATGGACGCAACTCCGGGGAGGGTGTTCGTCCAATGCGGCAGGGGAGCGAAACGCACACCCGATCCGGTGGCCGCGCATTCCCGGGGAGATCAGGCTGCGCTCGTCATCTCTCCCGCGCAAAGCGCCACTGGCGCACTTGCACCTTCGCCTCGGGTGGCAGGGTGGCGAGCGCCGCGCGCAGGGTTTCGCCGGAAATCATCGTGGGCGCGCTTCCCGCCACCAGCGTACCGGCGGCGCGCTCGTTTCCGCTGCGCCGCCAGGCGGAAAGTTCGCGTTCCAGCACCGGCAATCCGGCGGCGGCGGCGATCAGCACGAATTCCTCCACGCCCGCCGCCGGGCCGACCTCCCAGGCCAGGGCCCGGTCGCCGGCACTGGCGGGCAGGATCAAACCAGTGTCCGGCGTCAACGGATTGGCCGCGCCCGCCTGCGGATACAGCACGGTGGCAATGCCGGAGGCATCTTCGTTCAGCAGATAAACCCACATCGGCGCTGCGCCACGTAGCCGCAGTCGCAGCCGGGCGCGTTCGTGCAGCACGTCGCCATCGGCCAGTACCTGTTCGCCGTCCACGCCGATGCGCAGCAGTTGCGCGTCCAAAGCCGGCGGCGCGGAGCTAGGGTGTCCAAACCACGCAACGACAGCGAGCAGCGCCAGCGCTGCAACCGCGATGCCGCGCCACCAGCGCGCCTGCCCTGGTGCTTGTCTCGGCGGCGCTGCGACGGCGGGCGGCGGCAGCGCCGCACGCAGCAGCCCGTGCAGCACATCGCGCAAGGCGGCGGCATCGCGCGGGCGTTGCGCCGGATCGGGCGCGATCAGCCTGCGCAGGGCATCGAGCAGGGCCGGATCGAGGTCGGCGCGGTTCGAGATCGGCGGCGGGCCAGCCTGGGCCGCGCGCAAGGCGTCGATGTCCTGCCCCGGATAGGGCGGCTGCCCGTGGATCAGTTCCCATAACAGCACGCCGAGCGCATACACATCCGCCGCAGGCGTCACCGCGCCGCCGTCCAGCACTTCCGGCGGCAGATAACGCGCCGTGCCGGTGAGCGCGAGGCGGGCGTCGAGCCGGTGCGTCTCGCCGCCCGCGCCGAAATCCATCAGCACCACGCGGCCGCCGTGTTCGCGCATCGCGTTGTCCGGCTTCACGTCGCCGTGCACCAGCCCGGCGGCGTGGATCGCGGCGAGCGCACCGGCCAGATCGCCGGCGATGCGCAACGCCTCGACCACGCCGAAGGTCCCTTCCTCGCGCAGCAGCGCGCGCAGGCTGCGGCCTTCGATGTGCTCGCTCCACAGCCCGGCGCGGCCCTCGTGCAGCGCCGCGCCGTGCACCAACAGCAAGTTGGGATGGCGCACCCTGGCCAGGTGGCGGGCCTCGTCCAGCGCAACCGTGGCATGGGTGCCGGGCGCGAACAGCTTGAGCGCCACCTCGCGCTCGATCCAGGGATCGAAGGCGCGGTAAACGCTGGCCTGGCCGCCGCTTCCGAGTGGTTCGAACACCTCCAGCGGCCCCCAGCGGAAGGCGGCTTCGCGCGCGGCCGGCACGGGCCGCTCGATGCTGCGGAAGGCGCGCGCCACATCCGCCAGCAGTTGCAGCCCGGCGCGTTCGGATGGCTCAAGGCCGGTCGCGGCGGCATCGACGCCGGGCGCGCCATCGGCCAGTTCGGCGTAAGGATCGGAAAGGGGAGTCGTGGTCATTCGGGCGTGCCTTGCATGGCGGCGATCTGCCGCCCCATCGCCTCCAATGCACGAGCAAGGCGCATTCGCACGGCGTTCGGCGTGGAACCGGTTTCGGCGGCGATGCTTGCGTAGTCCAGGCCGAACTCCAGCCGCATCAGCACCAGTTCCTGCTGTTCGCGCCCGAGGCTGGCGAGCGCGTCCTCGTACTGGCGCAGGCGTTCGTGCCCGAGCAGGTGTTCGACTACCGATTGCCCGCCGTCGCCCGGATCGTGTTCGCTCCATTCCACCTGCTGCCCGCGCACGCGGCGCTTGCGCATTTCCCCGCGCACTTCGTTCAGCAGGATCTGGCGCAGGTAGGCGAGGAAGCTGCCGGCATGTTGCGGCTGGAACGCCCCGGCCTGGCTCAGCGCCCGCATCAGGGTGACCTGAACCAGATCGTCGGTATCGGCGGCATCGCGCGATTCGCGCGGCAGGCGGCCATGCGCCCAGCGCCGCAGCAGTGGCAGGCAGCGTCCGAACAAAGCCTCGCGCGCCTGCGCATCGCCGGCACGAATGCGCAACAACAATTCGGTGGTGGAATCGGGTGTGGGCGTGCTCATCGGCGGTCATCCTACCCGAGCGGCACAGCGTGGCCGGCCCGGCCCGATGCGGGGAAATGCCCGCTTTATGTT
>CAZHXV010000138.1:0-8539 GCA_964536455.1 uncultured Aquimonas sp. | reverse complement strand
GGACGCGAAGATGCGCATCAGGCTGTCTTCGCATCCGACTGGGTGCAGAAGGCGATGCGCTTCCTCGGCATGAAGGACGACGACCGCATCGAAGACCGCATGGTCAGCCGCCAGATCGAGAAGGCGCAGCGCAAGGTCGAGGGCCACAACTTCGACATCCGCAAGCAACTGCTCGACTACGACGATGTGGCCAACGACCAGCGCAAGGTGATCTATTCCCAGCGCGACGAACTGCTCGAAACCGAATCGGTGCAGGACACCGTGCAGAGCATCCTGGCCGACGTGCTGGACGGCATGATCTTCCGCCACGTTCCACCCGAATCCATCGACACGCAATGGGATGTCCCGGCGCTGGGTCAGGACATCGCCAAGGAGTTTGGCCTGGAGCTCGACCTGCGCAAGCTGGTGGAGGAAAAGGACGAGATTTCCGCCGAGGACATCGCCACCCACGTGCGCGAGAACGTGGAGACGATCTTCCGCGAGAAGGAGGCGTCGGTAGGCAGCGAACTGATGCGGGCGCTGGAAAAGCACGTCATGCTGAACGTGCTCGACTCCAACTGGAAAGAGCACCTGGCGCGCATGGATTACCTGCGCCAGGGCATCCACCTGCGCGGCTACGCGCAGAAGCAGCCGAAGCAGGAGTTCAAGCGCGAGGCCTTCGCGCTGTTCTCCGAGATGCTCGACAAGATCAAGCGCGAAGTGGTCACCCTGCTGGCGCGCGTGCGCATCCGCACAGAGGCCGAGGTGCAGGCGATGGAAGAGGCCGAGCGCCAGCGCAACGAGGCGCGTACCCGGCAGATGGCGTTCCAGCACGAAAGCGCCGGCGGCATGGGTGCGGACGAGGAGGCCGAGCAGGTTGCCGCCGCCTCGGGCACCGTGACGCGCGACCTGCCCAAGGTTGGCCGCAACGATCCCTGTCCCTGCGGTTCGGGCAAGAAGTTCAAGCACTGCCACGGGCAATTGGCGTAAGGCTTCGAGGGGCCGGGCTTGGGGTGCGGATGCGGCGGTGGCACACTGAACCGCGTCCGCCGCGCCCTTCCCACGGCCTTGAACGAACCTGCCCACCGGAAAACCGATCCGCCGATCGTCCACGTCGTCGCCGGCGCAATCTTCGATGCGCGCGGTCGCGTCCTGCTGGCGCGGCGCGATGGCGCGCGCGAACACGCGGGATTGTGGGAGTTCCCTGGCGGCAAGGTGGAGCCTGGCGAAACGCCGTTGGGCGCACTGGCGCGCGAGCTGAAGGAGGAAATCGGCATCCGCATCGGCGAGGCCGAGCCGCTGATCTGCGTGCCGCACCGCTACGGCGAAAAGCGCATCCGGTTGGATGTGTACCGCATCGAAAGATTCGCGGGGCGCGCACGCGGCATGGAGGCGCAGGCGGTGAGCTGGGTGGAGCCTTCCCGACTGACGAACTACTCCATGCCCGCCGCGGACAAACCCGTCGTCGCGGCCTTGAGGCAGCCGTCCAGCTACCTCATCACGCCCGAACCTTCCGCCGACATCGGCACGTTCCTGGCCGGCATCGAGCGCGCGCTTGCCGGGGGCGTAAGGCGCGTGCAGTTGCGCAGCCGCCAGCTTTCCGCCGAATCCTTGCAGGCCTTGGCCGCGCAGGTGGCGTCGCGCTGCGCTGAGCAGGGCGCGGAACTGCTGCTCAACAGCGGCGGCGGTGGGTTATCGACGGCGGAGCGCATTGCCCGGGAACTCCGCATCGGCCTGCACCTGACGTCATCCGACCTGGAGCGGCTCCATGCGCGCCCGCTCGATGCGGCACTCCCCGTGGGTGCGTCCTGCCACGATCTTGCGCAGCTGCGGAAGGCCGAACGCATCGGTGCGGATTTCGCCGTGCTCGGCCCGGTGGCCGCCACCCAAACGCACCCGGAAGTCCCGCCACTCGGATTCCCGGGTTTTGCCGCCCTGCGCGAACACGCGGTATTCCCGATCTACGCCCTCGGCGGGCTCGCTCGTTCCGACCACGCCGCCGCCCGCGCCCACGGCGCGCAAGGCATCGCGGCGATACGCGGGCTGTGGCCGGACTGATGGTTCGCATCGCCACGCCATATCCTGCCGCGCACGGGTGCGCGACAGGTGGCTTCGCACAAGTGCACTCTCACCACGCAGGTTTCTGCTTGGGTGCGCGGTTGGCTGTGTTGCACAAGTGAACCCTCACCACGCTGGGCTTCTGCTCGGGTGCGCGATAGGCTCTGTTGCACGAGCGGACTTTCACCACGCTGGGCTTCAGCTCGGGTGCGCGATAGGCTCTGTTGCACAAGTGAACTTTCACCACGCTGTTGGCTTCGGGTTGCGCTCGTTGAAATCGCGTTGGTGCCAGTACGGATACGCCGGCGTGCGCTGGCTGGCGGCGTCCAGTTGCCGGAGGTGTTCGGGCGCAAGCGTCCAGCCGAGTGCGCCGAGGTTCTGCTTCAGTTGTTCCTCGTTGCGCGCTCCGATCACGACATTCGAAACCGATGGCCGCGTCAGCAGCCAGTTCAGCGCTACCTGCGCGATGGTCTTGCCGGTGTCCTTGGCTACCGCGTCCAGCGCATCGACGATGGTATAGAGGTGTTCGTCCTCGACGATCGGCCCGCCCGCTGCGCCGCCTTGGGCGATGCGCCCGGAATCGTTCTGGCCGCGACGGATTTTCCCCGTGAGCCGGCCCCAGCCGAGCGGGCTCCACACCATCGTGCCCAGGCCCTGATGCCGCTGGCGCTGGATCAGGGCCAGCGGCATCAGTTCCCATTCGTAGTCGCGCCCGAGCAGCGAGTAGTAGCCCTGGTAGGCGACGTAGCGTTCCAGCCCGTACTTTTCCGAGGCCGCGAGCGACTTCATCGCATGCCAGCCGGAGAAGTTGGAGCAGCCGATGTAGAGCACCTTGCCGGCGCGCACGAGATCGTCGAGCGCGCGCAGGGCTTCTTCCACCGGAGTGAGGGCGTCGAAGCCGTGCAGGAAATAAAGATCGATGTGGTCGGTGGCGAGGCGCTTGAGGCTGGCTTCGGCGGCCTTGACGATGTGGTAACGCGAACTGCCCTTGTCATTCGGGCCCTTGCCGGTGGTGAAGGTGCCCTTGGTGGAAATCAGCACTTGATCGCGGCGATGGGCAATGGCTTTGCCGAGGATGGCCTCGGATTGACCAGCGGAATAGATGTCGGCGGTATCGAAGAAGTTGAGCCCGTGTTCCAGGCAGACATCGACCAGGCGTGTGGCCTCGGTCACATCGGTCGTGCCCCACTTCCCGAACATCGGGCCGGCGCCGCTGAAGGTGCCGGTGCCGAAGGAAAGAACGGGAACCTTGAGGCCGGAGCGGCCAAGCTGGCGGTATTCCATGGCGAAACCTGCGGTGTGTGGCGGAAGGGAGGATGAATTGTGCGGCTATGCTTGCCCGGATGTCAGCCGCCGACGCCATCACGCAGCGCCGCCTGCGCGCCCGTGCCTTGCCGCCCGCGCGCGAACCAGACCGCGCCTTGATCGAGGAGTTCATCGAGCGCGCCTGGGCCGAGCTTGGCCTGTCGGCGCTGACGCAACAAAGCTACCGCCGCGATCTGGACGGCTTCGCGCGCTGGCTGGCGGAAACGGACGCGGGCGTGCCCGGCGTGGATTTGCTCGGTGTGGATCGGCAATGCCTGTTCAAGTATCTGGAAAGCCGCACCGCGCAAGGCTACAGCCCGCGCAGCAACGCGCGGTTGCTGTCCAGTCTGCGCGCCTTCTACGCGCAGATGACGCGGCTTTCCCGCCTCGTCGAAGATCCGACCGCGCTGCTGCAAAGCCCGAAACTGCCGCGAAAACTGCCGAAGACGCTGGCCGAATCCGAAGTCGAGGCGCTGCTGGCCGCGCCGGAAGTTTCCACGGCGATGGGGCTGGGCGAGCGTGCCATGCTGGAATTGATGTACGGCGCGGGGCTGCGCGTTTCCGAGCTGTGTTCGCTGGAACTGGGACAGGTGAACCTGCGCCAGGGCGTGCTGCGCATCGCAGGGAAGGGCGGCAAGGAACGGCTGGTGCCCATCGGGGAGGAGGCGCGCCACTGGCTGGAACGCTTTCTCGCCGATGCGCGGCCCGTGCTTGCGGGCGGCAAGACGCGCACGCCGCTGTTCCTGTCGCGGCGCGGCGGCGAAATGAGCCGCCAGCAATGCTGGAATGCGATCAAGCGGCTGGCCGTGGTGGCCGGCATCGCGCCGGAACGGGTTACTCCGCACGGCCTGCGGCACGCCTTCGCCACGCATTTGCTGAACCACGGCGCGGATTTGCGCGCCTTGCAGATGCTGCTCGGCCACAGCAGCCTTTCCACCACCCAGATCTACACGCTGGTGGCGCGCGAACAGTTGAAACGCCTGCATTCGGCGCACCATCCGCGTGGGTAGGGCGTTCCGGCTGGTAAACTGCGCTCCGCCCTCTCCCCATGCGCGGGGAACGGGCGATGAATCTTGAACTTTCCCGGCTTGGCGCTGTCCGAGCCGTTCGTCCCAGCCCCAGAGAACTCCCATGTCCCGTCTCCTCCTCCTCGCTGCCAGCCTTGGCCTCGTTTCGTCGTCCGCGTTCGCCAGCGATGGCAAGGTCGAAGCCGCGATCAAGACCCTGGTGCCCAATGCCCAGATCGAAAGCATCGCCGAATCCAAGATTCCGGGGCTTTACGAAGTCGTGCTGCCGGGCCACGTGGTCTATGTCAGCGCCGACGGCAAATACCTGGTGCAAGGCTCGCTCTACGATGTCCAGAACAAGCTCGACCTGACCGAAAACACCCGCGCCGGCATGCGCCGCACGGAGCTGGCGAAGGTGGGCAGATCCCAGCGCATCGTCTATCCGGCCAAGGACGAGAAATACGCGGTCACGGTGTTCACCGACATCGATTGCGGCTACTGCCGCCGCCTGCATCAGGAAATGGCGCAGTTCAACGACATGGGCATCACGGTGGAATACCTGTTCTTCCCGCGTGCCGGCATCGGTTCGGAATCCTTCGACAAGGCCGTGTCGGTGTGGTGCGCGGATGATCGCCTGAAGGCGCTGACCGACGCCAAGGCCGGCGTGTCGCTGGACAAGAAGCAATGCGACAACCCGATTGCGCACGACTACCAGCTCGGCCAGAAGATCGGCGTCACCGGCACCCCGGCGGTGTACGCCAAGGACGGCACGCAGCTCGGTGGCTATCTGGCTCCCGCCCAACTGCTGCAACGGCTCCAGGCCCTGGCGGCGAAGTAAGGTTCCGGCGGCGTCGCTTGCGCACGCGCGCTTTCCGGCTTGTCGCCGGAAGGCGTGCGGGCGCGTTGTCGGGTTAAAATCCCGCTTTTCCCGATGACGACGCGGAACGCGCACATGCTGGTACTCAAGGGCACGCCGACGATGGCCCCGGACGAACGGGAGCGCCTGGCGGCCGGATTGGCGGGCATCGGCGCTGGCCTGGTTCCCGGCGAAGCCTTCGATGTGTTCTTCGTCGAAGCGTCAGGCGCGGTGGACGTGGCGCGGATCGAGGCGATCCTGCAAGCGCAAATCGTCGATCCGGAAAGCTTCCCCATCGAAGGCGCGCTGATCGTGCCGCGCCTGGGCACGATCTCGCCATGGTCGAGCAAGGCCACGGAAATCCTCAAGGGGGCGGGGCTGGCGGTGCGGCGCGTGGAGCGCGGACGTTACCTCGCCGTTGCCGGCTTTTTCGCGCTGGACGAAATCGCGCGCCGCATGGCGGAGCGCCTGCTGCACGATCCGATGACCCAATCGGTGCTGCGCGAGGGCGCTTCCGCCGCCGCGCTGTTCGACGCCCCAGCCAGGGGCGGGGTCTGGCACGTGCCGCTGGAACGCTTGGAGGCCGCCAATGCGGAGCTCGGGCTGGCCTTGTCCATTGATGAAATCGCCTACCTGCGCGAACGCTATGCCGCGCTAGGGCGCGAGCCTTCGGATGCGGAACTGATGATGTTCGCGCAGGCCAATTCCGAGCACTGCCGCCACAAGATATTCAACGCGAGCTGGAGCATCGACGGCGCGCCCGCGCCGCGCAGCCTGTTCGCAATGATCCGCAACACCCATGCCAGGTCGCCGCAGCTCACGCTTTCCGCCTACAAGGACAACGCCGCGGTGATCGAGGGCTTTCCGGCGCGGCGTTTCCGGCCCGATCCGGCCACGCACGAATGGACGCTTGGCGCGTCGCAGCAGAATGCGTTTGCGATCAAGGTCGAAACCCACAACCACCCCACCGCCATCGCGCCGTTTCCCGGCGCATCGACCGGCGCGGGCGGGGAAATCCGCGATGAAGGCGCGACCGGGCGCGGCGGCAGGCCCAAGGCCGGGCTGACCGGCTTTTCCGTCTCGCACCTGCGCATCCCGATCCTGCCGCAACCGTGGGAAGCCGCGCGCGACCTCAATCCGCGCATGGCCCCGGCCTTGCGCATCATGCTCGATGGCCCGCTCGGCGCGGCGGCCTTCAACAACGAATTCGGCCGCCCGGCGCTGTGCGGTTACTTTCGCGATTTCGAGCTGCCCACCGGAAGCACTGGCCTGATCCGTGGCTACGACAAGCCGATCATGCTGGCCGGCGGCATTGGCGCGATCGACCCTGCGCAGGTGGAAAAACTTTCCCTGCGCCCCGGCGATGCAGTGGTGGTGCTCGGTGGCCCGGCGATGCTGATCGGCCTGGGCGGCGGAGCCGCCAGTTCGATCGCCAGCGGGGACAGCCCCGAGCAACTGGATTTCGCCTCGGTGCAGCGCGACAACCCGGAAATGCAGCGCCGTTGCCAGGAAGTGCTGGATGCCTGCGTCGCGCTCGGCCCGCACAATCCGATCCGCAGCGCACACGATGTGGGCGCGGGTGGATTGAGCAATGCGATTCCCGAACTGCTGCACGACTCGGGCGTCGGTGGCCTCATCGACCTTTCCGCCATCCCGCGCGACGATCCTTCGCTGTCGCCGATGCAACTGTGGTGCAACGAATCGCAGGAGCGCTACGTCCTGGGCGTCGCCAGCGAACACCTGCCCGCGTTCGAGCGGATCTGCCAGCGCGAGCGCTGCCCCTATGCCGTGGTCGGCATCGCGACCGAGAATGAACACCTGACCGTCGCCGAAGGCGCGCTCCAACCCGAATCCCGAATCCCGGTCGCTCCACAACAGCCGAAGGCTGGTCATCTCGAATCTCGCCCCCCCATCGACATCCCGATGGACTTGCTGTTCGGCAAGGCGCCGAAGCTGCACCGCGATGCCCACCATGTCGCGCCCGCGTCCTGGCCGGTTCTGGACGTGAAGCAACTCGATCTGCACGACGCCGGCCTGCGCGTGCTTTCCCATCCGAGCGTCGCGGCGAAGAATTACCTCGTCACGATTGGCGACCGCAGCGTCGGCGGGCTCACCGCGCGCGACCAGATGGTTGGGCCGTGGCAGCTGCCGTTGGCCGATTGCGCCATCGTGCTGGACGATTTCACCGGCTTCACCGGGCAGGCGATGGCCGTGGGCGAGCGCACGCCATTGGCTTTGCTGGATTCCGCCGCCGCCGCGCGCATGGCCGTGGGCGAGGCGGTACTGAACCTGGCCGCCGCGCAGGTGGCCTCGCTGTCGGAGATCAAACTTTCCGCCAACTGGATGGCCGCCGCCGGATTCGACGGCGAGGACGCGAAACTTCACGAGGCAGTGGAAGCGGTCGGCATGGAGCTTTGCCCGGCCTTGGGCATCGCCATCCCGGTTGGCAAGGATTCGCTCTCGATGCAGGCGCGCTGGACGAATGCGGAAGGCGGCACCGCATCGGTGGTGTCGCCGGTGTCGCTGATCGTCTCCGCCTTCGCCCGCGTCGCCGATGCGCGGAAACATCTGACGCCGGTGCTCGACCGCAACATGGAAACCGAACTGTGGCTGATCGGCCTGGGCGCGGGGCAGCGCCGGCTGGGCGGTTCGATCCTGGCGCAGGCCTATGGCGCGTTCGGCGGCGTGCCGCCCGACCTGGACGATCCTGATTTGCTGCGCGGCCTGTTCGAGCTGATCCGCACCTCGCACGAGGAAGGCATTGCGCTGGCCTACCACGACCGCAGCGACGGCGGCGCGTTCGCCACCTTGTGCGAGATGGCCTTCGCCTCGCACTGCGGCATCGAGCTGCAACTGGATCGCTGGGGCGACAACCCGTTCTCGACGCTGTTCTCCGAGGAGCTTGGCGCCATCATCCAGGTGGCTGCCGCCGATCGCGCCGCGTTCGCCGATCTGATCGACCGCCACGGGCTGACGCATTGCACCCAGCGCATCGGCACGCCGATCGCCTCACCGAAGATTCGTGTCTTCGCCGGATCGAAGTTGCTGGTGGAATGGGGTTGGCAGGAGCTGTTCGATGCGTGGTGGGGCACCACGCACGCGATGCAGAAACTGCGCGACCTGCCCGCAGCGGCGGACGAGGAATTCGCCGCGAGGCGGCAGTTCAATGCACCGCCACTCTCCACGCGGCTCGCGTTCGATCCGCAGGAAGACATCGCCGCGCCGTACATTTCAACTGGCGCGAAGCCGCGCGTGGCGGTGCTGCGCGAGCAGGGCGTCAACGGCCAGGTGGAAATGGCCGCCGCCTTCGACCGCACCGGGTTCCTGGCCATCG
>CAZHXV010000137.1:0-8567 GCA_964536455.1 uncultured Aquimonas sp. | reverse complement strand
ACACGAAGTGGCGCACCAGTGGTGGGCGCACCAGGTGATCGGCGCGAACGTGCAGGGTTCGACCATGCTGTCCGAATCCCTGGCCGAATACTCCGCGCTGACCGTGATGGAGAAGGAGTATGGCCCGCACCGGATGCGCAAGTTCCTCAAGTACGAACTGGATCGCTACCTGCGCGGGCGCGGCGGGGAACTGCTGGAGGAACTGCCGCTGGCGCTGGTGGAGAACCAGACGTACATCCACTACCCGAAAGGCGCGCTGGTGTTCTACGCGCTGCGCGAGGCCATCGGCGAGGAGACGCTGAACGCGGTGCTGAAGCGCTTCCTGGAGGAAAAGGGCTACCAGCAGCCGCCCTACACCACCACGCGCGAATTCCTGGCGATGCTGCGCGAGGGCACCGATCCTGCGTATCACAAGCTGATCGAAGACCTGTTCGAGAAGATCGTGTTCTACGACAACCGCGTGCTGGAGGCGAAGGCGAAAAAGCGCGAGGACGGCAAATACGCGGTGACGCTGAAACTTCAGGCCGCCAAGTTCGAAGCCGGCGGCAAGGGCGAGGAAACCGAAGCGCCCTTGAGCGATGAGATCGAAGTCGGCGTGTTCGCGCGGCCCAAAGGTGGCAAGGAGCAGGACGAAACCGTGCTGTACCTGCAACGCCACACCATCGCGGACAAGGAAACCACGCTGGAACTCGTCGTCGATGGCGAACCCTTCGATGCCGGGTTCGACCCTTACAACAAACTGATCGACAGGGTTTCCGAGGACAACCGCAAGAGCGTGACGGTGGAATGAGGCCGGCGGAGAGTGGTCGATCCATCTCCTGATCAACTCCGGGTCTCAGTGGCTATTGCCTCTCCCGCTGGCGGGAGAGGCGAACGGGGTTTGTTCAATCCTCCCTTAACCCGGGCATGAATGGACGCGACGCAGCCGCCCATCGCCATTGAATCGGCATCGGGGATTTCGTCTATGGCAGATTCACCCCACGGCAGCCAATTCCATGCAAAGCATTCGCCTCGCCTTTTGTACCCTTGCCCTTGCGGGCCTCACCAGCACCACGGCTCACGCTGAAGTGGCGGTCGGCAGCGGGGACGCGATCCGCTTCTTCAGTGCGAACGCGCAAAACGGCGACGCGCCGATTGCCACGATCCAGGGCGCGGCCACGCAACTGACCTCGGCCACCTTCGGGATTTACGAACCCGCGGATCAGGTGCTCTACATCTCCGATTTCTGGGGGCAGGCGCTGCGGGTCTATCCGGCGTTCGACCGCGGCAACGTGGCCCCGGTGCGTGTGCTCAATCCGCCACAAGTGAGCCAGACCCGCGCCAGTGCGCCGATGTTCGCGCGTGGCGAGCTGGCCATGATCGTGCAAAACTGCTGCATCTACACATACGCGCTGTCGGCCAGCGGGAATTCCGTGTTTCCGCTGCGAGGCATCAGTTGGGGCGGCGGCGGCGGAAGCGCCACCGAGCTCAACAACCCCACCGCATTGACCTACCTGCCCGATACGGACGAATACGTCGTCAACGAATGGGGCCGCATCGTTTTCCATGCCCGCCTGGCGGGGAACTTCGACGCCCCCACACGCAGGATCACCGGCGCCGCCGTGGCCAATTCCTCGGGCATCGCGCACGATCCCGAGCAGCATCTTCTGTTCGTGTTGCGCCAGGATCCGTGGGATTCCGGCACTTCGGTGTCCCGCGTACGCATTGCGGTGTTCCCGGATTCGGCGAGCGGCGAAGCGACGCCGCTGTACACGATCGAAGGCCCGGCGACCATGCTCGATCTGCCGGCTGGCCAGTATGTGTACGGGATCGGCCACGACCCCTGGCTTCACCGGATCATGGTGTCGTCCTCGTCCAACTCCGACACCTCGGCCAATCGCCTGCTCGCCTTTGCCGACACCGCCACCGGCAACGCGGCGCCGGTGCAGGCGCTCTCCGGCACCAACCTCGGCACCGACACTCTCGGTACGCCGTTCGCGGTGCCGGCGGCGCGCCCCATGGCGATCTTCAAGCACGGCTTCGAGAATTGAGGCATCGCGGGCACGATCGCGGACGATTTCGATGAGGCAGGTGCGGATCAGCGCACCTTGCCACACATGATCGCCACGCCCGCGCCGCCGAACACCAGCCCGAATCCGCCGAGGATCACCGCCAGCAGCCAGTTTTCGGTGAAGCTGTGCAGGCGCGCGTCTTCGGGGTTGTCGGGCTGGTAGTTCACCGCCACGGTTCCACCGATGCCATACGCCTTCTCGCCGCTGCCCACGCCAGCGGTGAAGGTGACCTTGCGGCCTTCGTCGATGTGGTATTCCAGACTGCCCTGTCGTGCAGTGCGCAGGGCGGTGAAGGTGACGATGGGGAAATAGGAGACGGTATCGTTGCCGTCCTCGTCGCGGCTCCAGGATTCCTTGAAATCCACCACCGTCCCCTGCGCCTGCAGGGCCGTGGCGAGGAAAGCGCGCGTGTTGTTGGCCGATACCACAGCGAAGAACGCGAACGCCAGGCCCAGCGCGAGAAACACCAGGCCGCCCATAGCGTTTTTCATGTCCGGAATCTCCAGGTTCTGGCGGCGCGTTCGACGGGCCAACCTACCGCAAATGCGCCTTGCGGTGCCCATGCAGCGACATCACGATGCCGAACCCGGCCAGCAGGGTGACGGCGGAGGTGCCGCCGTAGCTGATCAGCGGCATCGGCACGCCCACCACGGGCAGGAGGCCGGAGACCATGCCGCCGTTGACGACCACATAGACGAACAGGGTCAGCGCCAGCGAGCCGCCGAGCAGGCGGCCGAAGGTGTCGCGCGCATTGGCGGCGATCCACAGGCTGCGACCGATGATGAACAGGTACAGCGCCAGGATCAGGCAAACGCCCACCAGGCCGAATTCCTCGCCCAGCACGGCGAAGATGAAATCCGTGGTGTGCTCGGGCAGGAAATCCAGCCGCGACTGCGTGCCTTCGCCCCAGCCCTTGCCCCACAGGCCGCCGGAGCCGATGGCGATCTTGGACTGGATGATGTTCCAGCCATCGCCGAGCGGATCGGCTTCCGGGTCGAGGAAGGTCATGAAGCGGCGGCGGTGGTAATCGCGCAGGAAGTTCCAGCCCAGCGGTGCGGCGAGCGCGGCCAGCCCTGCGAGCAGGCCGATGCGCCACCACGCCATGCCGGCGATGAACACCACGAACACGCCGCTGGCCGCCACCAGCAGGGCCGTGCCCAGATCGGGCTGGACGGCGATCAACGCCGCTGGCAGGCCGATGATCGCCCCGCACACGGCCAGCGCGCCCCAGCCCGGCGGCAGGGAACGGCCATGCAGGAAGGCAGCGGTCATCATCGGTACCGAGAGCTTCATCAGCTCCGCCGGTTGCACGTAGAACAACCCCAGATACAGCCAGTGGCGGCCGCTGCGGCCCGTGCCGAACACGGGAACCAGCAGCAACAGCGCGAGGCTGGCGGCGTAGATCCACGGCGCCCATTGCCGCAACCGGCCCGGCGGCACCCGCGCCAGCGCCAGCAGTGCGGCCACGCCCGCCGCATCGCGGATCGCCTGCCCCGTGAACACGCGCGGGTTGCCGCTGGCGGCGCTGTGCAGCACCGCCAATCCGGCGCCGAGCAACAGCAGCAGCGCGAGCAGCAGGGGCCAGTCCACGCGCGGCAGCGCGAGCCAGTGCAGCAGGCGGCGTTGCCAGTAGTTCGACGAAAGGCTCATGGCGGCCCGGCTCTCACGGCGGATTCCTCTTCATCCACGCATCCACGATCCGGAACCCGACCGGCGCGGCCGCCGAGGATCCGAAACCGCCGTGTTCCACCACCACCATCACCGCGATGCGCGGCGCATCGGCGGGCGCGAAGGCGACGAACAGCGCGTTGTGGCGCAGGTTGTAGGGCAGGTTGTTGACGTCCAGCGAGGCCTCGCCCTTGCGCGTGATGCGCTGCGCGGTGCCGGTCTTGCCCGCAATGGGGTAGTCGAACTGGAATTGCTGCGCGACCCGATAGGCGCTGCCGCCCGGTTCCAGCACCTGCATCATGGCGTGCGTCACGGCCGCGATGTTGGCCGGATCCCTGACGATGGAGGCATCGGCCTCGCGCCGGTTTTCCTGCTGCCGCGCCACGTCGAAACCGGACTGGCTGGCGCGCAGCAGATGCGGTGGACGGCGCACGCCGCCATCGGCCAGCATCGCGGTGGCCTGCGCCAACTGCAACGGCGTGGCGACCCAGTAACCCTGGCCAATGCCGCTGATCACGGTTTCGCCGGGAAACCAGACCTGATGGCGATTGGCCTGTTTCCATTCGCGCGAGGGCAGCACGCCCGAGGCTTCGCCGGGAAGGTCGATACCGGTCGGCTTGCCGAAACCCAGTTGCGCCATGTAGCCGCTGAAGCGGTCGATGCCCATGTCCACGGCGAGCTGGAAGAAATACGTGTTCACCGATTGGGCGATGGCCTTGTCCAGGTTGACCAGGCCGTGGCCGCCGCGCCGCACGTCGCGGTATTCGCGTTCCTGCCCGGGCAGGCGGAACGCACCGGTGGAAAGGGTCGTGTCCTGCGGCCGCCGCAAGCCCAGCTCCAGCCCGGCCAGCCCGACGAAGGGCTTGATCGTCGATCCGGGTTCGTAGCCGCCTTGCAGCACGCGGTTGAACAGCGGCCGCCCCGGCGAATCGAGCAGTTCCCGGTAAGCGTTGCGGCCGATGCCGCTGACGAACGGGTTCGGGTCGTAGGCGGGCAGGCTCACCAGCGCCAGCACTTCGCCATTGCGTGGATCGAGCACGACGGCCGCGCCATGCTGGCCCTGGAACGCACCGACGGCAGCCTGCTGCAGCTCGGCGTCGATGGAGAGGAACAGATCCTGCCCGGCGTGCGCGGGCGTGCGCGCCACCGTGCGCAGGGTGCGGCCTTCGGCATTGATCTCCACTTCCTCCACGCCGACCTGCCCGTGCAGGCGATCCTCGTAGTAGCGCTCGATGCCGGCCTTGCCGATATGCGTGGTACCCGCGTAGCGGCTGGCATCGCGCGTGGCCAGGTCGGCCTGATCCAGCCGCCCGACGTAGCCGATCACGTGCGCGAACAGTTCGCCATACGGATAGCGCCGGTTGAGGTAGGGCACCACTTCCACGCCCGGAAAGCGGTGCCGGTTCACCGCAAAGCGCGCCACTTCCGCCTCGCTCAGGCGCAGCTTCACCGGCGTGGACTGGAATTTCGGCCTGGCGCGGGAGGCGGCAAGGAAGGCTTCGGCCTCCTCGTCGGAAAGCGGCAGCACTTCGCGCAGGCGTTGCAGCATCGCCTCCATATCCCCCACTTCCTCGCGCACCGCCTCCAGCCGCCAGGCCGGCACGTTGTCGGCCAGGAGGCGGCCATTGCGATCGTAGATCAGGCCGCGCGCCGGCACGATCGGCCGGGCCTTGATGCGGTTCTGTTCGGAACGGGTATGGAACACGCCGTAACTGGCGATCTGCAGATAGGCAAAGCGCCCGGCCAGCACCGCGAGCGCGAGGAACACCAGCGCGAAGCCGACCAGCGCGCGGCGCTGCTGGAGTTGCTGGTCGGCGCGCGGATCGCGCACTTTCGCGCGCGAAGACCTCACGTGCCGTCCCTGCCGCGCAGCCGTACCCGCAGGTCGTCCAGCAGCACGAACAGCCACGGCCACATCGCCATGGCGACGAAAGGCGCGACCCAGAATTCCCACGGCGGCCAGCCCTCGCGCGAAAGGCCCCGCACCATCAACACCATCACCCGGTCGTTCAACATCAGCGCCAGGATCGCCAGCGCCTGCTGCGGCAAGGTGAAAAAACGCAGCCTGGGCCGGAAACGCAACACGATGAACGCCATCGCCGTGAGCCGCAGCGCCTGCTCGCCAAGCAGGCTGCCGAACAGCAGGTCGCCGATCAGGCCGATGAAGAAGGCCAGGCCCAGCCCTGCCCGTTCGGGCGCTTCCAGCAGCCAGTAGCACAGCACCAGCGCCGGCCAGTAGGGCCGGAACGGCGCCAGCGTGTCGGGCAGCGGCCCCAGTTGCAGCGCGAAGGCCACCAGCACCGACGCCAGCAACAGGCCCGAGCCATCGCGTCCCCGGCTCATGGCGGCGACTCCGGATCGTCGCTGGGTACGGTTGCGGAATCCGCCGGAGGCCCGACGACCCCGGCCCCGTCTTCGTCGCCGGTATTCCACACCAGCAGCACCTGGCCGCCACGGTCCAGCCGCGCCGCCGGGCGCGCAGCGGCGACGATGAACAGGCGCGTATCGTCCGGATGCAACTGCTCGATCGTGCCCACCTTGAACCCCGCCGGAAAGCGCCCGCCCAGCCCGGAGGTGACCAGTTCGTCGCCGACGCGGATATCCCCGCCCAGCGGAATGCTCGGCAGTTCCAGCCGATCCGTGCTGCCGGTACCGTAGGCGATCGCGCGCAGGCCCGAGCGCACCACCTGCACCGGGATCGCGTGCGAGGGATCGGAAATCAGAACCACGGTGGAATTGAGCGGCGTCACTTCCACCACCTGTCCGACCACGCCATCCGCATCGATCACCGCCAGCCCTTCGCGCACGCGGCGGCGGCTGCCGGCATCGAGCAGGATGCGTTGCCGGAACGGATCCAGATCCACGCCCACCAGCCCGGCCAGTTGCACCTCCAGCTTCAACCCGCGCGTGCCGCCGAGCAGTTCTCGCAGCCGCAGGTTTTCCACCTGCACTGCGGACAGCCGATCCAGCCGTGCATTGGCCAGCAGCACCTGTTCGCGCAGCGTGCGGTTCTCCTGGATCAGCAGATCGCGCGAGATGGTCTGGTCGGAGACATAGCGCGCCAGCGCAGCGGGCGTGGCCGCGATGCGGTAGATCGGCCCGGTTGCCAGCCCCGCCAGCTCGCGCACCTTGTCCAGATACCCGCCGCGGTGATCGGCCACCATCAGGATCGTCGCCACGGCCAGGTACGCCAGCAGCTTCAGCGTACCGGCGCCGCCTTCGATGAACAGGGAATTGGTGCCGGTTGAAGCCACGGGATTGGGGATGAGGGGATGGGGGATTCGCAGCAGCAGGTTCTATGGCGGCATGAAGGTCTGGCGCTGGCCAATCCCGAATCCCGGCTTTCAACAGCCGTATGGCTGGTCATCCCGGCTTTTCTACTCCGGCGCGAAGAAATCGTTGCCGTGCATGTCGATCAATTCCAGCGCCCGGCCGCCGCCGCGCGCCACGCAGGTGAGCGGGTCGTCGGCCACGTGCACGTACAGCCCGGTTTCCTCGGACAGCAGCTTGTCCAGGTCGCGCAGCAGCGCGCCGCCGCCGGTCAGCACGATGCCGCGCTCGGCCACGTCCGCGCACAGTTCCGGCGGCGTCTGTTCCAGCGCCGCGCGCACCGCGCTGACGATGCCCGAAAGCGGTTCGTGCAGAGCTTCGAGCACCTCGTTGGAATTGATCGTGAAGTTGCGCGGCACCCCTTCCGCCAGGTTGCGGCCGGAGACTTCGATCTCCTTGATCTCCGCCTGCGGGAAGGCGCAGCCCACTTCCAGCTTGATCCGCTCGGCCGTGGTCTCGCCGATCAAGGTGCCGTGGTTGCGGCGCACGTAGCTGATGATGGCCTCGTCGAAGCGATCCCCGCCGATGCGCACCGACTGCGAATAGACGATGCCATTGAGCGAGATCACCGCCACTTCCGAGGTGCCGCCGCCGATGTCCAGCACCATCGAGCCGCGCGCCTCGGCCACCGGAATGCCCGCGCCGATCGCCGCCGCCATCGGCTCCTCGATGATGAACACATCGCGCGCGCCGGCTTCCTCGGCGGACTCCTTGATCGCGCGCCGCTCCACCTGCGTGGAACCGCACGGCACGCAGATCAGCACGCGCGGGGAAGGCCGCATGAAGCGCGACTTGTGCACCTTGCGGATGAAGTACTTGAGCATTTCCTCCGTGGTGGAGAAATCCGCGATCACGCCATCCTTCATCGGCCGGATCGTGGTGATGTTGCCGGGCGTGCGGCCGAGCATGCGCTTGGCCTCGTGGCCGACCGCGGCCACCTGCTTGTGCGAACCGTGGCCGCGATCCTGCCGGATCGCCACCACCGAAGGCTCGTTCAGCACGATGCCCTGGCCGCGGACGTAGATGAGGGTGTTGGCGGTGCCAAGATCGATCGAAAGATCGTTCGAGAACATGCCGCGCAGGGTCTTGAACATGGGGACTTCCTGTCCCGGAGTGCCGGGAAACGCGAGGGGAACGGGCCGCAAGGCAGGGGCGGATGCGGCGAAAAACCAGCGGATTAGCCTAACAACAGGGCCAAAACCGTACAACAGCGCAGCATTCGTCCGGCACGGTTTCCCCTCCACCGGGTTAACGCTGCGTTGCCGAACCGCTACGATGCGGGCGTTTGCGTCCGTCTTACCCGCCCAAGGTTTCCCATGCCCGCCCTGATTTCCGGCTCGCTCGCCTACGACACCATCATGGTGTTCCCCGACCAGTTCAAGAACCACATCCTGCCGGACAAGGTGCACATCCTGAACGTATCGTTCCTGGTGCCCAGGATGCGGCGCGAGTTCGGCGGCTGCGCGGGCAACATCGCGTACAACCTGAAGCTGCTGGGCGGCGACCCGGTGCCGATGG
>CAZHXV010000136.1:0-8589 GCA_964536455.1 uncultured Aquimonas sp. | reverse complement strand
ACCGCTCGCGCCGCGCGATGTGGCGCAGATCGCCGTAGAACAGATCGACCAGCGCGCGCAGGCCCGGATCGTCGGGTGCGGGGCGGGCGATGGCAGGCGTCGCGGCGGTGGAAGTCATGCGCGGGAGTCTAGCAATGCAGGCCTGTCCGGTTTCGTCGCAACTTCCTGTTTGTGCTCTTTGATCACCGAATTACCGGAGTTTGCCCATGCGTTGTTTCCACCTGTCTGGCCTTGTTCTCGCCCTCGTTCTGCCGCTGGCCGCGCACGCGGCCACCTTCAACGTCACCAGCACTGCCGACAGCGGTACAGGCTCACTGCGGCAGGCATTGATCGACGCCAGCTCCGATACCACGTTTCCCCGCGTCATCCGGTTCGACGCGTCGTTTCCACAGGGAGGCGTCATCGAACTGGCGAGCGCCCTGCCGGTGTGGTCGAACGATATTCTGAAGATCGAAGGCAATGGCCGTGGGCCGGTTCTGGATGGTCGCAACGCGGTACGCATTCTCACGGTGGGCGAAGGCACGCGCGAGATCACGCTGCAAAGCCTGACGTTCCGGAACGGGCGCAGCACGGCTGGCATGGGCGGCTGCCTGTGGCACAGCGCCCCTGCGGCCAACACCAGCCTGTTCGTTTACGACTCGCACTTCCAGAACTGCAAGGCCGTCGGCAACCAGAACAATGCCTATGGTGGCGCGATCGCCTGGGTCAGCCCCGGCAGCTGGATTTTCATCTACGACAGTGTCTTCACCGGCAACGCCATCGGCGTGATCGGCAACGCCAGCCTGAAGGAAGCATTCGGTGGCGCGATCCTGCTCTCCGGCAGCCGCCTGGAAATCGTGCGCGCCCACTTTTCCGGCAATACGACCGAGCGCGTGGGAGGGCATGTGCAGAACCTGGGTGGTGCCGTGTATGCGGCGGCTACCACTTCGGTGCTGATGACAGACTCGGAATTCGATTCCAACCGCGTGGTCGATGCCGATGCCGACGGCGTGATATCCGCTGGCGGCGCGGCCACGCTGCTTTGCCAGCAGGATGATTGCCAGTTGAGCACCGTCAATGTCGGCTTCATCGACAACACCGTTTCCGGCGTGGATACCGGCGGCGGAGCGCTCGTCACCTCTGGAGGAAAACTCTCGTTGCTCAACACCAGCTTCAACGGCAACCGCACCAGCGGCGGCTGGGGCGGTGCGCTGCTGGCGCTTTCGGGCAAGCTGTCCGCCCGGCATGTGAGCTTCCAGGGCAACGAAGCCGCCATCGGTGCGCATCTGGCGTTCAGTGGCGTGGATGTCACACAGTGGGGATGGTCGCTGCTCGGCCCCGTGGCTGCCGGTTCGGGCACAAGCTGTGCGTTGGGAGCAACCTCACTGACCGGCTCGATCACGGCCAACCTGTTCGAGAGCGCTTGCGGCCTGCTGTCCGCCTCCGGTGGCACGACAGGCCCGGTCGGCCCGCTGACGCTCGACGATTCGGTCTTCCCCGCCACGCTGGCGCCCGGCGCGGGATCGCCTGCGATCGATCCGGCCATTTCGCAGGATGACTGCTTCACCCTCTTCGACGCCCGTGAGCTGCCCCGCCCGCAGGACGGCGATGGCGACGGCATCGCGCGCTGCGATGTGGGCGCTTACGAGGTGCAATCGGTGCGGATTTTTGCCGATGGCTTCGAGCAGGCTCCGTAACGTCGATCACTCCGGCGCGGGCACCGGCTCCTGCGCCCCAGCCAGTTGGCGCAGGCGTTGCAGCGATTCGGGTTCGTCCACCTGCGCCATCGCCTGGCGCAGGCTGGTGAAGATACGGTCGGCGTAGCCCAGGTCGTTCATCAGCGAACCGGTTTGCAGGCCGTCCAGTTCGCCCCGGCGCACCATCGCGAACAGGCGCTGGCGGAAGCTGGCCTCGAACTCGTCCGCGGCGCGATCCAGTTCCGCCAGCCGTTCGGCGCGCTGCGCGGCTTCCGGCGGCGCGGCGCCGATTTGGTACAGCGCGTGCAGCAACTGGAACAGATGGCGGCGCAGCGCCAGGTACGTCGCGCGCACCGGCGCATCGGCCTCGGAAAGGCGCGGGCCGAGGTTCTTTTGCAGGTGCTTGGCGTCCTTGACCGCGTTCACCAGCAGCAGCGCGACCATCTGCTCGTGCTGCCAGAAACGCTGGTGGGCCTCGTCCAGCGGCAGTTCCAGTTTGCCCATGAAGCTCAACAGGTCCGCATAGACACCTTTCACCTGGCGCTGGTAGAGCGTATCGGCGTCCGCATCGCCGGCTTCCGGGCGCGCTGCCAGCGCGGCCTCGTCCGGCTGCGCCAGGGCCAGTTGCCCGGGCGGCAGGTACAGCGCGCGGCAGATCACTTCCACGCAGAGCCGCGCCAGGTGGCGCAGTTCCAGCGCCACCGCCGCCGTGGCGGCATCGACCGATTCCAGCGCGCGCCCGGTCAGGTGTCTGGCGCGGGCGCGCTCCACGGGCCTGGCGGCGGCGACGGCAGGTTCGGCGGTGAGCAGCCCCGGTTCCCGCGCTTCCGGCAGCCAGTATTCCAGCCAGCGCGCCAGTGCCTTCTGCCACGGCCAGAACAGCGCCACGCCCGAGACGTTGAACAAGGTGTGGAACAGCGCCAGTTGCAGCAGCGCATTCGCGCCGAAGCCCAGCGCGCCGGCCAGCGCTTGCACCAGCCACGTCAGCGCCGGCAGCAAGGCCAGCGCCAGCAGCGCGGTGACGCCGTTGAACAGCACATGCGCCAGCGCCAGCCGCTGCCCGCCGCGGTTGCCGCCGAGCATCCCGACGAAGGCGGTGCTGACGCTGCTGCCCACGTTCGCGCCAATGGCGATGGCGAACCCCTGCGCCGCCTGCAACTGCCCGGAGGCCAGCGCCGCCAGCGTCAGCATCAGCGTGGCGTGGCTGGATTGCAGTACCAGCGTGGCCACCATGCCGATGGCGGCGAACAGCAGGGTTCCGCCGATGCCGCCGATGCGCGCCTGGGTCAGGTCGAAATCGCCGCCGAACGCGGCGAAGCCGAGCTTGATCTGGTCGATGCCCAGGAAGATGAAAGCCACGCCCAGCGCCACACGCCCCGCCGCCTTGCTGGCCGGGCCGTTGAAACCCGCCAGCACGCCGAACACCAGGAGCGGCAAGGCCAATTGCGACAACGAGAAATCGTGCCCCGCCAGCGCCAGCAGCCAGATGCCGCTGGTCGCGCCCAGGTTCGCGCCGAAGATGATCGCGATGCCGCCGGCCAACTGGATCAGTCCGGTACTGATGAACGCGATGGTGAGCAGCGACACCAGCGTGCTGGATTGCAGCAGCATCGTCCCGCCGATGCCGAACGCCAGGCTGCGGCCCGGCGTTTCCGTACTGCGCGCCAGCCAGCGTTCCAGCCGCCCGCCGGCCAGCTGGCGCAACCCTTCCTCCAGCAACTGCATCCCGAACAGGAACATCGCCAGCCCGCCGCACAGTTGCAGCCAGCCCGCGCTGCGCCAGAACGACCACGCCAGCGCCGTGCCCACGAGCGCGAGCAGGATCAGGCGGAGGTTCATGCGTTTTTCGATTGCGTTCGCCATGCGGGGAACATTAGAGCAAGGCCGATCCGGCTCAAACATGCCCACCACTGCCAATCAATTTCGCGACAGGCAGCCCAATGCGCCGAGCACCCCATGCAGCGCCGGAACCTGCATCAACCATGGCATCGCCACGGTGACGAGGCCCGCCAGCAGCAGCACGAATCCGGCCATGCGACGCTGCCCGGGCCGCGCCAGCCAGCGCGCGCCGCTGTAGGAAAGCGGCAGCATCGCCGGCAGCGTGCCCAGGCCGAACGCGGCCATCAGCGCGAAACCGCCAAGGGTGCTGGCCTGCATCCACGCGGCAGCGAGCAGCGTGGTCGAAAGGCCGCAGGGCAGCCAGCCCCAGAGCAGGCCGAGCGCGAAACGTTTGGGCATGGAATCGGCGGGCAGCAGCGGGGCTTGCAGCGGTTTCAGGCGTCGCCAGACAGCCTCGCCAATTTTTCCGAAGCCATTGGGAAGTCTTTGGCCGAGCATCCGCAGCGCGACGACGATCATCACCACGCCCGCAATGGCGCGCAGGGCGACGGCCAGGTTCGGGGTTTGGGACAGGGCGACCAGTCCATGGCCGACGCCGCCTGCAATCGCGCCCGCCAGCATGTAGCCGCAAAGGCGGCCCGCGTTCGTGGTCAGCGCGATGCGCCATGCGGTTTGTGGGGTGGAACCTGGCATGGCGAAGCCGGTGGCGATGCCGCCGCACATCGCCACGCAATGCACGCTGCCGACCAGCCCGGCCAGAAAAGCGGCGGAGAGCGCGACAAGATCAATCGGCATCCCGATCAACCTGTCTTAATGTCCCTCTCCCCTTGCGGGAGAGGGGTTGGGGAGAGGAGGTTGCGCCAAAGGCGCGCTTCGCGCGAACCCCTCTTCCGGCGCTTCGCGCCACCTTCTCCCGCAAGGGGAGAAGGAAAAAGCAGTCCGCATCGCTTACTGAGCATCATGGCTGGTCAGAATCGCCACGGGGATCCGAGTGCCTGGTTTCGACCGATACACGGGATTCCGGCGCATCCTCGTCCGCAAGGATGTCCAGCGCGGGCGTTTCCAGATCGTCGAACTGGCCGCGCTTCACGGCCCAGACGAAGGCCCAGATCGCAATGCCGAGCAGCACGAGGCTGATGGGGATCAGCACCAGCAGGATGTTCATTGCAACCCCACCTTCTTCCCGAACGATGCCGCCGTTTCGTGCCGCGGCAATGGCGAACGCAGCAGCCGCAGCGCATTCAACGTCACCAGCAGGGACGAAGCCGCCATGCCCAGCGCCGCCAGCCACGGCTGCACGAAGCCCATCGCGGCGAACGGTATCGCGATGAGGTTGTAGGCCAAGGCCCAGGACAGATTCTGCCGCACGATGCGCTGGGTTTTCCGCGCCAGTTCGATGGCTTGCGGAATCCGCGACAAGGCGCCGCCCATCAGCACGAAATCGGCCGCGCCGTGCGCCAGCGCCGCGCCGGTCTGCATGGCGATGGAGACATCCGCGCCGGCCAGCGTCGGGGCATCGTTGACGCCATCGCCGAGCATCAGCACCACATGCCGTTGCGCCTGCAATGCCCTGATCCGCGCCAGCTTGTCTTCCGGCTTGCAGCGCGATGCGGCGTGTTCGATGTGCAGCGCCTGCGCCACTTCGCGCACCGCCGCTTCGCCATCGCCGCTCAGCAGTTCGCAGCGCAAGCCCTGCCGGCGCAGCGAACCCAGCGCATCGCCCGCCTCCTCGCGCAGCGCATCGACCAGCACGAAACGCGCTTTCGGAATGCAGGCCGCGCTCAGCCACAACGCGCCATCATCCGCTTCGCCGATGGCGAATTCCGCGTGGCCAAGCCGCCAGCTCCCGCCATCGGCGAAGGCTTCGATGCCTTCGCCGGGAACCTGCATCACTTGCGTATCGGACCAATCGACGCGCGTGGCCGATCCCGGACGAAACGCCATCGCCAAGGGATGCCGGCTATCGCGCTCCAGCCATGCGGCGCGCGCCAGCGCTTCCTCGTCCGTCATGGCGTCGAAGGTTTCGACCGAGCACAGCGAAGGAACGCCGCGCGTCAGCGTACCGGTCTTGTCGAACACGGCGACATCGGCTTTCGCCAGCATCGAAAGCGCATCGGGTTTCAGCGCCAGCACGCCGAGCTTCGCCAGCGCCGCGTGGGCGCTGGCGAGCGCCGTGGGCAGTGCGAGCGAAAGCGCGCACGGGCACGCGACCACCAGCACCGCCAGCGCGACCTCGAAGGCGCGCGAGGGTTCGCGATGCCACCACCACATCGCCGTCAGCGCGGCGGCCACGAACAGGAATGCGACGAATCGCACCGCCACCACATCGGCCAGCCGCGCCGCCGCCGGTTTTTCCTCCTGCGCGCGTTCGATCAATCGCACCAGATGCGAGAGCCGCGTGTCCTGCCCCACCCGTTCCACCCGCATCCGCGCATTCGTGCCGGCCGCAAGGCTGCCGGCCAGCACGGCATCGCCCACGGCCTTGCGCTGCGGCGTGGCCTCGCCGCTCAATAGCGCCTCATCGAAGGCGCACGATTCCAGCGCCACGCCATCGGCAGGCGCGGCTTCGCCCGGCGCGATCCGCACCACGTCGCCCGCTTGCAGCGCCGCCACCGGCACCGCCTCCACGCCCGTTCCGGTTTCGCGCCTGGCGAACGCGGGCCGCGCCTGCGAGAGCGTTTCCACATGCTCCACCGCGCGCCGCCGCGCGGCGGCCTCGAGCTGGCGCGCGATGAGCAGGAACAGCACGAACATCACTGCGGCATCGAACCACACCTGCGCCCCGCCGCGCAGGGTTTCGACCAGGCTTGCGCCATAGGCCAGCAGCACGGAAGTCGCCACCAGCGTATCCATGCCGAAGCGGCGTTCGCGCGCCTCGCGGATCATGCCTTCGATGAAGGGCCAGCCGGCGAAGAACACCACGGGCGTGGAAACCAGAAACGCGATCTGGCGCAGGAAATCGCGCGTGGGAACCGGCATCTGGTTGCCCGTATCCAGATACAGCGCCTCGGCGAACATCATCGCCTGCATCGCACCCAGGCCCGCCACGCCGAGCCGGATCATCGCGGTGCGTCGCTCACGCCTGCGGGCCGCCTCCCGTGCCTGCCCCGGCGCCAGTTGCGGGCGGTAACCCAAGCGCGCCAGATCTTCCAGCAGGTGCGACAGCGGCACGCGCGCCTGATCCCAGACGATGCGGATGCGGCCCGTCACGGCGTTGGCGATCACCTCGGAAACGCCTTCGCGCCGCCGCAGTGCGCGGTCGATCAGCCAGGCGCAGGCGGCGCAGCGCATGGCATCGGTGAGCACGGTGATTTCGCGGCCTTCCGGCACTTCGCGGCTGTGTTCGGCCAGCAGGTCGGCGCGATCCCACAGCGAGAAATCCCCGTCGCCGGGGTGCGGTTTCGCCGCTTCGCTCTGGCGCAGGCGGTAATAGTCGGAAAGCCCGGCGGATTCGATGAACTGCGCCGCCGCCACGCAGCCGTTGCAGCACCACGCGGGCGCGCCTTGCGCATCGGGCAGCGCCGCCGCATCCAGCGGTTCGCCGCAATGGCGGCAGCGCGCGGCGTTCATCGCAATGGACTCAACGCCCTTCCGACAGGGCAGGCGCGAGCGTGGCGGCATTCGTCGCCGGATCGAAGCGGCCCGCGATGCGCCAGGTGGCTTCGGCATCGCTCACCTGCACCGACCACACCCTGCCCGCCGCGCCTTCGATGCGGCCCACGAACACCTCGCCCGAACGCACCAGATCGGCGCTCCTATCCTCGGAAGCGCGCGCCGGGTGGATCAGATCCAGATGCAGCTTCAGCGTGGCAGGCGGCAGGTTCGCCAGTTCCAGCCGCACCGCGCCGGTGGCCGCGTCGATGCGCAAAAAGCCGTGCAGGTTCATCGCGATCGCTGCGCGATCCGGGGCGAGATCCTCGGCCTGGATCTGCGCAGTGCGCCGCACGGCGGAAGGAAACGCATCGCCGCCGCCGGCGCGCACCGCCAGCACGATGGCAAAGACGGTACCGGCGATCACCAGCGACGGCAGGGCGATCAACAGCCACACCATCGGTTCTCGATACCAGGAACGCTTGGATTCGGTCATGTCGGGAAACCCGGGCTCACCGCACCGGCCCGAAGAACGCCGCTTCCTGCGAGAGGCGCAGGGTTTCGCCCTCCAGCCGCTCGATCACGAATTCCACGCTCTTGCGGCCTTTCACCTCGCCCGCCGGTGCGAACAGCGTCACCGGCAGACTCAACACTTCGCCCGCCGGCACGGCCACTTCCAAAGGCGCGTTCTCCAGCGCCACGCTGCCATTTTCCGAAAGCGTCACGCGATAGCGCCGCGCCGCGCCTTCCTTGTTGACGAGCTTCAGGCCATAACCATTTTCCACGCCCTGCGCGGTTTCCCGATACAGCGCGTTGCGGTCGTGCAGCACTTCCACGATCAGGGGCTTGCGCGAGGTCACGCCCACGCCCCAGCCGATCAGAAGCGCCAGCAACAAGGTGCCGTAGATCAGCACGCGCGGACGCAGGATGCGGGTCTTTTTCCCTTCGATCGCGTTCTGCGTGGTGTGGCGGATCAGGCCGCGCGGATAGCCGACCCTGTCCATCACGCTGTCGCAGGCGTCGATGCAGGCACCGCACGCGATGCACTCGTATTGCAGGCCGTTGCGGATGTCGATGCCGGTCGGGCACACCTGCACGCACAAGGTGCAATCGATGCAGTCGCCCAGCCGGTTGAAATCGGCGCGGGCCTCCTCGAACAGCGATGCGCCCAGTTCGCCATCGGTATGGCCCCAGGCGTCGATCAGGCCGGTGGTGGCGCGTGCCTGCACCGCCTGCGCCGCCGCGCTCTGGTGCCGCGCGGCGTGGAACACGGCGGCTTCGGCCTGTTCGTTGGTGAGCTTGCCGCGATTGCGCGTGAGCACCGATTCCAGCGAACCGCGCTTGCGCGGGCCGCGCACTTCGCCGCGGGCCGCGTCGTAGCTGATGATCAGCGTGTTGCGGTCGAACATCGCGCTCTGGAAGCGCGCGTAGGGGCACATGTACTTGCACACCTGCTCGCGCAGGAAGCCGGCGTTGCCCCAGG
>CAZHXV010000135.1:6263-8629 GCA_964536455.1 uncultured Aquimonas sp. | reverse complement strand
GGCTACGCCATCGTCTATACCGCCTGGCTCAAGCGCGCCACGCCGCAGAACATCGTCATCGGCGGCGCGGCGGGTGCCGCTCCTCCGGTGCTCGGCTGGGCCGCGGTGGCCGGCGAGGTGCATCCGCACGCACTGTTGCTGTTCCTCATCATCTACATCTGGACGCCGCCGCACTTCTGGGCGCTGGCGATCTACCGCCGCGACGACTACGCCCGCGCCATGATCCCGATGCTGCCGGTCACGCACGGCGTCACCTATACCCGCTGGCACGTCCTGTTCTACACCGCGCTGCTGGTGGTGGCGACCATGCTGCCGTGGCTGACGCACCTCTCCGGCGCGTTCTACCTCGGCGGCGCATTGGTGTTGGACGCCGTGTTCCTCTACTACGCCGTGCGCCTGATGAAACCGCCGTCCGAACGCTTCGCGATGGAAGTGTTCAACTACTCCATCGTCTATCTGATGGCGCTGTTCGGGTTCCTGCTGGTGGATCACTGGCTGTAGCCGGTGTTTGCGCCCGCATCCGGCCTTGCCGCCATTTTCCAGGATTCCCCATGGCTTCGAACAACCCCGCCGCGGACCCATCCATCAACCGCGAAACGCGCCAGCGCTACGACAGCATGCCGTACGGCAACCTGACGCATACCTTCAGCGCGCCGGAAAACATCGCCACGGTGGCGGGCCTGTTCGGCGTGCCCGCGCCCGCGCCCGCGACCGCGCGGGTGTTGGATCTGGGATGCGCGACGGGATTCAACCTGATCCCGTTCGCACTGCGGAATCCGGGCGCGCGCTGCGTCGGCGTGGATCTTTCCGGCGTGCAGATCGCTTCCGGCATCGAAGCCGCCGCGAAAATCGGCGTGGCCAACCTGTCGCTCATCGAAGCCGACCTGCTTCAGGTCGATCCGCAGACGCTCGGCCAATTCGACTACATCATTGCCCACGGCCTGTACTCGTGGGTTCCGCCTGCGGTGCAGCAGGCGATGTTCGACATCATCGCCCGCTGCCTTGCGCCCGACGGGGTGGCGTATGTGAGCTACAACGTCTATCCGGGCTGGAAGTCGAAGGAAGCCTTGCGCGACGCGATGCTGCTGCACGCCGGCGACGAGGCGGACGTGGGCAGGCAGGTTGCCAGCGCGCGGTCGATGGTGGAGTTCCTGCTGCGCGCCGGTGGCGACAACCCGGGGCATCCGCTGGCGCCGCTCAAGGAGCACCTTGAGAGGGCGCGCAGTGCTGCGTTCGAATACGTTGCGCACGAGTACCTGGAGCCGTTCAACCTGCCGTGCTATTTCCGGGAATTCGTGGAACGGGCGGGGCGCCACGGGCTGTCGTTCCTGTCCGAGGCGCAGGTGTCGATGATGTTCCTGCCGAACTACGGCGAAGACGTCGCAGGATGGTTGCGCGACGTGGCGGGCGAAGACCCGATCGAACTCGGCCAGTACGCGGATTTCGCGGTGAACCGTACGTTCCGCCAGAGCCTGCTGGTGCGCGCCGATCGCGCCAGGTCGATTTCGCGCAAGCCCGATCGCAAGGCCCTGGCGGGCATGCACTTCGCCGCGCGCCTGAGGTGCGTCGATGATGCGGTGCGCCTGGACGGTTCGATGCAACAGTTCGAGACGCCCGCGAACCAGCGCATGGGCGTGGCGCTTTCCGGCCTCAAGCTGGTGATGTCGCGGTTGACGCAGGTCTTTCCCGGAACGCAAACGCGCGACGAATTGATCCAGTCCGCGGCCCAGGCGCAGGCAGGAGCGAAGGATGCCGCGGCGCACGACGCGCTGGCGGCGGCCATCGACGAACTGCTCGAATACCTCACGATGCGCGGCATGTGCCGCGCGTGGCAGGCCGGGGTGAACGCAGGGACGGCCGATGCCCAGGTGCCGGTGTCCGATCCGAACGTGCGCAAGCTCGTCTCGCTGCTGCCCGAAGGGCCGGGTTTCATCGCCAACGCCTGGCACGATACGGTCGATCTCACCCCACTGGAGCGCGAACTGATCCCCAGGCTCGATGGCGGCATGGATCGCGCCGGGCTCGTGGCGTTCGTCGGAGAACTGGTTGCCGCCGGGAAGATCGGCCTGCGCGCCGGTGCCGTCGCGGGGGATGCGAAAGCGCAGGCGCAGGCTGCCGCCAACGCGGTGCTGAACCGGATGGCGTACAAGGGCTTTCTTGCGCGTTAAAATCGCGGATCGCTCAACCACCTTTCCGGACAAACCTTATGGGTCGTGGCCCCTCCATCGAAGCGCGCAAGAATGCGTCCGACGCCCAGCGCGGCAAGATTTTCACCAAGATCATCCGCGAGATTTCCGTCGCGGCCCGGCGCGGCGGTGCGGATCCGAACAACAATCCGACGCTGCGCTCGGCCATCGACAAGGGCC
>CAZHXV010000135.1:0-6253 GCA_964536455.1 uncultured Aquimonas sp. | reverse complement strand
TCCGCTACGAAGGCTACGCGCCCGGCGGCGTCGCGGTGATCGTCGACTGCCTGACCGACAATCGCGTGCGTACCGTCGCCGATGTGCGCCACGCCTTCGGCAAACACGGCGGCAACCTCGGCACCGAAGGTTCCGTCTCCTTCATGTTCAGGAAGCTCGGCGTGCTTTCCTTCGCTTCCGGCGTGGACGAGGACGCGCTTACCGAAGCGGCGATCGAAGCGGGCGCGGACGATGTGGTCGTCTATCCGGACGATGGCTCCATCGACGTGATCGCCGCGCCGGATGCCTTCGCGGAAGTGAAGGCCGCGATCGAGAAGGCGGGTTTCAAGCCCGATCTGGCCGAAGTCACCTTCCGCGCCGACAACGACATCGCGGTCGAAGGCGACGCCGCGCAGCAGGTGGTGAAACTCTTGCGCTGGCTGGAAGACATGGACGACGTGCAGAACGTCTATTCCAACGCCGAGCTTCCGGCCGACGCCTACGGCGCATAAGGAACGACGGCCATCGCCGCAACCCGCATCCTCGGCATCGACCCCGGCAGCCAGCGCACCGGCGTGGGCATCATCGACGTGGATGCGGCGGGCAAGGTGTCGCATGTGCATCACGCGATGCTGAACCTGCTGGCGGCGGAAGATTTCCCGAAGCGGCTCAGGTTGTTGCTCGATGGCCTGGGCCAGGCCATCGAAACCTACAAGCCGGACGAAGTCGCGGTGGAAAAGGTGTTCATGGCGCGCAATCCAGATTCCGCGTTGAAACTCGGGCAGGCGAGGGGAGCTGCGATGTGCGCGGCGGTGATGCGCGATCTGCCGATCCACGAATACGCCGCGAAGGAAATCAAGCTCGCGGTGGTGGGCACCGGAGGCGCGGACAAGGCGCAGATCCAGCACATGATCGGCATCATGCTGGGCCTGCATGGCAAGTTGCAGGCCGATGCGGCCGACGCACTGGCGGTGGCGATCACGCACGCGCACGTGCGCGCGACCGCGAACCGCATCGGCATCGACGCGCGTCGCGCCTGGGGGCGGAAGTGATGGGGGCCGGGATTAGGGATTGGGGATTGGGGATTGGCGGGAGCGAAAAGCCCGCGGCGCTCCCGCTGTTACGAATCCCCAATCCCCAATCCCCAATCCCGCTCCGAAGGAGCCAACCATGATCGGTCGCCTGAAAGGCACGCTCGTCCACAAACAGCCGCCGTGGCTGATCGTCGATGTGCACGGCGTCGGCTACGAACTGGAAGCGCCGATGTCCACGATCTACGACCTGCCCGAACTCGGGCAGGAAGTGGCCCTGTTCACCCATTACGCGCAGAAGGAGGACAGCGTTTCCCTCTACGGCTTCCTGCGCGAAAACGAACGCCGCCTGTTCCGCGAGGTACAGAAAGTGACCGGCATCGGCGCGAAGATCGCGCTGGCGATTCTTTCCGGCAGCTCCGTCGCCGACTTCCTGCGGCAGGTTCAATCCGGCGACACCGCCGCGCTGTCGCGCATCCCCGGCATCGGCAAGAAAACCGCCGAGCGCATCGTGCTGGAATTGCGCGACAAGGCCGCCGATTTCCCCATCGGAGCCTCAACCTCCAAAGGTTCCGACGCCACCGGCGCCGCCGTTCCGGATCCGCTCAATGAGGCCGTCATTGCGCTGCAACAGCTCGGCTACAAACCCGTCGAGGCCTCGCGCATGGCGCGCGAGGCGGCGGGCGAGGGCGACAATGCCGAGGTCATCATCCGCAAGGCGCTGAAAGCCGCGCTGCGCTGACCCATCGAACCGAAGGCAAACGAACCATGCCGGATCAAACCACGTCCCACGTCTGCCTCCTGATCGACTTCGAGAACCTCGTCCTGGGCCTCAAGAACATGGTGCAGGGCGACCTGGCCGAGGAACTGGACGTGGGCCTGTTGTTCCGCCTGGCCGAGGAGCACGGGCCGGTGGTGCTGGCCAATGCCTACGCCGACTGGCGCAACACCCACTTCAACCAGTTCCAGATCGACCTCGACCGGCAAGGCATCGACCTCATCCACGTGTTGGGGCGCGGCTACAAGAACGCGGTGGACGTCAAGCTCGCGGTCGATGCGATCGAAACCCTGTGGACGCTGCCGCACATCCAGACCTTCGTGATCGTTTCCGGCGACCGCGATTTCATCCATATCCTCAAGACCCTGCGCCGCCACGGCAAGAAGATCGTCGGCGTCGCGCCGGACGTTTCGGCCAGCGAGGATTTCGCCGGCCTGTGCGATAGCTTCGTGAAATATTCCGCGTTGAAGCGCACCTATTCGGACGCGGGCGATGCCGCGGCGGAAAATGCGCCGGAAGACCGCGGTCGGCTGGAAAACGCGCTGACCGCACTGCTGTCCAAGCACCATGTGCAAGGCGTCAAGGGCGCAACGCTGAAGCAACTGCTCAAGCGCGAGCTTGGGCAGACCTTCGACGAAAGCGAATACGGCTACGCCAAGTTTTCCGAATTGCTGCTGTCGCTGCCGCAGATCGCGCGGATCGAGGCTCCGGCCTATGGCGACATCGTGGTGTTTCCCGCCGACGGCGATGCGTCCGCGCCGTCGCAAGGATTCCTGCCCCGCCGCTTTGCGCCGCCTGCGCAGATGGAAGCGGAAACCGCGGAAAGCCGCCTGCGCGATTACCATTTCCAGCCTGATGCGGAAAAGCGCCGCAGCTTGTTGCGCCGCATTTTCGAAACCATGCAGGCCGCCAGCGTCTTCCATCAGGAAGACATCCTGCGCCTCATGCTGGACAACGATCCCGATCTGCGGCTTTCCGGCACGACGCTGGGCAAGTATTTCGCGATCCTGTACCAGTCGCACGCCTTCGTCATCCAGCCCAATCAGGAGGGCGTGCCGGTGCGATTGCGCAAGTTCCAGTTGAAGCCGCGCTTCGCCAACGCACAGGATGCGATCGAAGCCTACGAATACAGCATCGCGCTGAAGGTGTGTGCGGCGGACAAGGAAATGGATGCGCTGGCCTTGTGCGGCGTGCTCGGCCTGGATGCCGCCAAGCCGGAGGATGCCTCGTATTGCATCGACTTGCACAAGCGGGCACGGGCGCAGTTGGCGCGCTTGCCGGCGACGGAAACCCCGCGAATCGCGCCGCCGTGACTCGTTCCGGCAACGCCCCGCGCTGAATGCGGCCAACGGGGCGTCTGGCTTGCGTCGCGCCGAGGGGCGCCGCGGTTACGGCACTACCTCGAAACCGTTCGCGAAGATGTCGTCGTCGAGAATCGAGCACTCGCCCGGCATCTGCGCATGGGTGAGTTCGATGTCGTCGATGTACCAGCCCTCGCCGGTCACGCCGCCGTCGGTGCCGAACAGCCAGCGCAGTTGCACGGTCTGGCCGGCGTAGGCCGACAGGTTCACCTGATACTGCGACCACGCGGTGTGGCCGTAGCTGGAGAAGGCCGGGGCGTTGTCGGGGATGCCGTTGCCGCCGGTGTTGCAGAGCGGGCCGTTGTTGAGCGCGTTCGGATACCCTCCGTTCGGCGTGAGGATCGACCACGACGCGCCGCCGTTGGTGGAAATCTGGATCACCCCGCCGTCGTAGTTCGGCTCGATGTCCCACTTCGTCCAGAACGACAACGTGGGCGCCTGGCCCGCGGTGAGTTGCAGCGGCGGCATTTCCAGCGTAATGCAGACGTTGTCGGCCTTGATCGACCAGAAGCTCTGTGTCCCGTTGCGGTGTTCGGTGTCGATGATGTGCCAGCCGGCGTGGTTCGGATGGGGCGGCGCGAGGGTTTCCCCGTCGCTGGCGAAGCCGGTTGTGCCGTCGGTGTCCAGGGGCGGATCGAAGGGTTCGGCCCCGGTCGCGAACGTGCCGTCGGCGAGCGGGCCTTGCGCCACCGCCGACAGGCGCACGAGATTGCCGTCTTCGCTGCCGCTTGCGCCATCGATGGCGCGCACGATGTAGAACTGGCGCGCATGGCTTGGCGCGGAAAGATCGGCGAACAGCGTGTCGAACCAGTCCGATCGGATCAGGTTGGTCTCGTCCGGTACGAAATCGGCCTCGCCGGAACGGTAGATCGCATAGTTCGGCGCGCCGCCGCAGGCCGCGTTGGCCGCCTGCCAGCCAAGATCGACCCTGCATTGCGCCGTGCCCGCACTGGCCGCGCTGGCGATGCCGCCGAACAGCGGCGCGGCGGTGCATTCGCCCGTGGCGATGGCCTCCACGCATTGCGAGGCCGCCGACGCGCACAGGCCGGAACCGTCGATGGCCGAAACGCGGTAGCCGAACGTGACCTGGCCGGACACGCCTTCGTCCGAATACGCCGGCTGCACGAGCTGGTCGGCGATCGTGGCGAACGTTCCGGAGCAGCCGCCCTGCGCGCGTTCGACGCGGTACTGCGCGCCGGCTTCGCCCGTGTCCCATGCGAGTTCGATCAGGTTGTCGCCGGTGCCCGCGGCGGAAAGGCCGAGCGGTGCGGCGGGCGCTTCGCACAGCGTCGGCTGCAGCACGAAGAAGCCCTCGTCGATGCTGGTCGCGATCACCACGCCGCTCGGGAACAGGTAGTTGTTCCAGCTGCCGTTGAACGCGCGCGCATTGCTGCCCGGATAGAGATCGAAGTACGCGACTTCGGTGAACGCGGCAGCCGAGAGGTTGTCGATCTTGAGGATGCGCAGCCCGGCCTCGTAGTTCGACTGGTACACGTACTGGCCATGCACGTAAAGGTTGTGGTCGATGACGTTGAGCGGGCTGTCGTGGTAACCCACCAATATCAGGGCATCGAGGTCGAGCGCGTCGAACACGTAGGTGCGCGCGGCATGGCCGAAATCGCCCTCGTCGAGCTCGTCGTCCATCAGGATGTAGCGGTGGTCTTCGCTGAACCAGGCTTGGTGCGGATACGATGCGCCGCTGTAGGTGACCGACGACAGCGTGACCGGGGCGGTCGGGACGGTGGCGTCGATGGTCGCGACCCGCTCCGACTCGCCGTTCGAGTTGAGGCAGATGTCCTTGCCGACGTGCGCGGTATCCGGGCCGTGGTAGGTGAAGCACTGCGATTCGTGCGTGTAGCCCTGGTTGACGCAGCCCTTGTACACAGGGGCGAGGGGATTGGTGTGGATGTCCAGCAGGTGCAGGCCGCCGCCGCAAACCGACCTGGCGCCGGCGACGGCCAGGTAGCCGGTATCCTCGTTGACCGAGAGGGTGTGGCTGTTGCCGAAGCCGGCGTAGTGACCATCTTCAGTGAAGGTCTGCGGCGTGGTCGCGCCGCGCAGGCGGTGCAGATCGAACACCTGGATGCCGTGCGTGCCGGAATTGACGTCGCTGCCGACGTAGGCGTAATGCTGGTACACACGCACGTCGCGCCACACCGAATTGCCGGTGTGCGTGGGCAGCTTGCCCAGGTACACCGGATGCGTCGGATCGGGCGTCAGGCGGTAGAACGCGATGCCGTTATTGGCCCCGATCAGCGCATATTCGTCGCCGTTGTCCGGATCGACCCAGCCCCACAGGCTGTTGGTCGAACTGGACGAGAACGCCGACACCGGCACGAAGGCGAGCAGATCGACGTTGTCGCAGGGATAAATGTCGGCCATGCCATCGACGCAGGGCGTCGCATGCCGCGGCTCCATCGGCGCAAGCGCGCCCGGCACGGGCCGGTCGGCAAGCAGCTTGCGCATCGGCGGCGTCAGGCCGTCCGGTTCGACGGAAGCGGCGGAAACGGACAACGAGGCAGCCAGACCGCAGATCGCGGCCAGGCGCAGGAACGCGCGGAATGACATCGGAGAAGCCCCTGGAAGGTAGCGCAACAGAACGCGCATTCTAGCGGGGCGGGCGCGGAAGGCGGTACGCCGGTTGCGCAGGCCCGTATCCGGCGGCTCAATCCCGCTAAGCTAGCGCGATGACCGAAACCCGCATCATCGAAGCCGCCGCCACGCGCGAGGACGAAGCCGCCGAGGCGTCCATTCGCCCGAAATCGCTCGGCGATTACCTCGGCCAGCAGGCGGTGCGCGAACAGCTTTCGATCTACATCGAGGCGGCGAAGCATCGTCGGGAGGCGTTGGACCATGTGCTGATCTTCGGCCCGCCGGGCCTGGGCAAGACCACGCTGTCGCATGTGATCGCGAACGAGCTGGGCGTGAACCTGCGCCAGACTTCCGGGCCGGTGATCGAGCGCGCGGGCGATCTCGCGGCGCTGCTGACGAACCTGCAACCGCACGATGTGCTGTTCATCGACGAGATCCACCGCATGCAGCCGGTGATCGAGGAAGTGCTGTATCCGGCGATGGAGGATTTCCAGATCGACATCATGATCGGC
>CAZHXV010000134.1:0-8634 GCA_964536455.1 uncultured Aquimonas sp. | reverse complement strand
AATATCCAGCCCTCGCCGTTGCGGGAAGGGTCGATCCACATGGCGCTGTGGCCGGGTTCGATCCGGGCGGTGTCGGCGACGGCGTAAAGCGGCAGCAGGGCGAGCGCGGCGGCGAGAAGGCATATCGGTGCGCGAGTGCACATGGTTCGGATTCCCGAAGTTCAGTGGGTGGCATCGGATCGCGGGCTTCGATGATCTTCGCCGCCTGCGCGAATGTCCATTCCGGGGATGTTTCAACGCCGAATCCTGCCTGGCGATTTCCACTGCTACGCCGAAGGCGTGGTCGCGAAGGAACTGGCCGAGCGGCACCAGGCCAAGTTCCCCAGAGAATGGATCAGCATCGATCTACCGGAGTTGCCGCCGGAAATCTTCGGCAACGGTTTCGAGGAAGATTGAGCTCGCACCTGGCGGCCGATGTCCCGTTCCTGCCGTGCGCAGGGATGGGGCTAGACTGCCGCGATGAAACGCCTGCTCATTTTCGCCGTCGTCGTGGCCCTGATCGGCTGGTGGCTATCGCCGCCGATGGGGCGATCCCGGGCGCCGGGGGTGCTGGCACCGGATGTGCCGGTGCAGGTGAACCTGGAGGATGCCGCCGTCATCGAGCACGACGGCTTCGCGCTGATTCCGCTGGCGCAGTTCAGCGTCAACGCCCGGGTGCTCTCGCGCGAGGATTACCGCTTCGATGCCGAATCCGCGCTTTCGCCGATGGATCTGGCGCTGGGCTGGGGCCGGATGAGCGACAGCGCGGTGCTGGAAAAGCTCGATATCAGCCAGAGTGTGCGCTTCTTCAGCTATCGCTGGGCCGATGTGCCGCCGCTGCCGCCGCAGGAGATCGTCGAATCCAGCTCCAACATGCACCTGGTGCCGGCCAACTCGACGGTGGCGCGGCAGTTGAAGAAGGTGCGCAAGGGCGATGTGGTGCAGATCGAAGGGTTCCTGATCGAAGCCCGGCGCGAAGGCGGCTGGCACTGGCGCAGTTCGCTGACGCGGCAGGACAGCGGCGCGGGGGCATGCGAACTGGTGTACGTGACCTCGGTGATCCGCACCTGAGGCAACTCATTCCAGCGTGGGTGCGGCCGGTTTGCGCGGCGCGACAGTGATGGCGCAACCGATGGAGGCCAGCATGATGCAGCCCATCGCCAGCCACTGCGCCGGGGTGAGCCGCTCGCCAAGGAACAACAGGCCGGAAAGCGCGCCGATGGCCGGTTCCACGCTCATCAGGATGCTGAAGGTCTGTGCCGGCAGCCGCGCCAACGCGATCATTTCCAGGCTGTAGGGAATGGCGCTGGAAAGCAGCGCCATGCCCAGCGCCAGCGGCAGCAGGTTCGCATCGAACAGCGCGCTGCCGGCCTGCACGATGCCGATGGGCGCGATGCACAGCGCGGCGATGGCGGTGCCCAGCGCCGCGCCCTGCATGCCGTAATGGGAACTCACGCGCTGGCCGAAAACGATGTAGAGCGCCCAGCACGCACCCGCGCCGAGCGCCAGAGCCATGCCCACGGGATCGAGCCGGGTTTGCGCCGATTCCAGCGGCAACAGCAGCCACAGGCCCAGGGCAGCGAGGGCGACCCAGAGGAAATCCAGGCGGCGCTTGGAGGAAAACACCGCCAGCGCCAGCGGCCCGGTGAATTCCAGCGCCACCGCGATGCCCAGCGGAATGGTGCGCAGCGAGTGGTAGAACATCAGGTTCATCGCGCCCAGCACGATGCCGTACAGCAGCAGCGGGCGCAGCGCACCGGACGGGCGGCGCACGCGCCAGGGGCGCAGCAGCGCGGCCATGATGAGGCTGGCGAACACCAGCCGGAACGCGGTCGCCCCGCTTGCGCCCACGGCCGGGAACAACTGCTTGGCGAGCGACGCGCCCGCCTGCACGGACAGCATCGCCACCAGCAGCACGAGGATGGGAACGAGAATGGAGGAAGGGCGCGAGGGCATGGGGTTCTGTCGGAAGCGGCACGCTTCAGGTTGCGGCGAACACGCCTTCCAGCTCCACCAGCAGTTCGCGTCGGCAGATGTCGCCGTGCAGGAAAACGAGGGCCGCTTGCGGAATCGCGGAAGCGGCGAGTACGCCGGAGACGGAGGCAAGGTCTGCCGGATCGCGCAGGTACACCCGCAACGCTTCGCAATCTCCGGGCCGGAACGAATGGCCAGATACCCGATGCGCCTGTTGCAGCAGCGCGGCAAGGTTTTCCAGCGCCTCGCGCATCTGTGCGGCGGCATCGCCAGGATGCAGCGAGCGGTGGCCGACGATGCTGGCGGTACCCGAGGCCAGCAGTCGCATGTCGTTGCCTTTGCCGATCAGCGCGCCGCGCGAGAAGCCCGGCGATACCGGGCCGTAATCGCGTGGGTAGGTCCAGGCCGGCATCTGGCGCGGGTTTTCCAGCGCGGTGGCCGGTTCCGCACCGCACAGCGCGATCAGGTGCAACTGCCCGCTGCGATGCGGATGCCCGATGGCCGTGGCTGCGGGCGGTGGCCCGCCTAGCGCGGCGACGTCGATGGCGGCGGCGCGGCCCACGCAGAAGCGGCGGTAGCGCTCGGCGTCGCCTTCGCCTTCGTTGATCGCATCCAGGTAGTTCCAGATGCGGATCAGGTGCGGGTGCGGCGAATCGTGCAATCGCTCCAGCAGGTGCCGGTAGCCTTCACGCGCGGCGGTTTCGATGTCGCCGCCGGTTTCCGGCGCGGTGACGATGATCGTGGAACAGGCGCCGGCATCGCCCAGCCAGGCTTCCGGCAGCGCAGGCCCGGCCAGACGCGGGCAATGCACCGCGACGGCGTTTTCCTCGCCATCGAAGGAGAATCGCAGCAATGCCCCGGCGCGCTCGCCGAAAGCCACGCGAAGACTGGCCGGCGTCACGGGCGAACCACGCCGTCCACGATCACCACATCCGCAGGACGCGCCGCGAACAGGCCCACGGCCACCACGCCGACGATCTGGTTGATGCGCGCTTCCAGCGCCACTGGATCGGCGATGGAAAGCCCATGCACATCCAGAATCCAGTTGCCGTTGTCGGTGATCACGCCATCGCGCCACACTGGCTGTCCGCCGAGCGCGACGAGCTGGCGTGCGACGTGGCTGCGCGCCATCGGGATCACTTCCACCGGCAGCGGGAAGCGGCCGAGCACGTCCACGCGCTTGGCCGCGTCGATCACGCAGACGAAGCGCTCGCTCGCCGCCGCGATGATCTTCTCGCGCGTCAGCGCCGCGCCGCCGCCCTTGATGAGGTGGCGCTGCGGATTGCATTCGTCCGCGCCATCCACGTACAGGCGCAGCGGGCCGACGGCGTTGAGGTCGAGCACGTCGATGCCGTGCTGGCGAAGCAGCGCGGTGCTCTGCTCGGAGCTGGACACCGCCCCATCGATCAGGCCGCGCTCGCGCCCGAGCGCCTCGATGAACCAGCGCACCGTGGAGCCGGTGCCCACGCCGATGACCGAGCCTTTTTCCACGTATTGCAGCGCGCGCTCGGCCGACAGCCGCTTGGCGTTTTCACGATCGTTGGACATGACGGATTCCGTAGGCAGAAGCGCCGCTCACAGCAGCGCGAGGATGGCGTTCCATTGTTTTTTCGTCACCGGCAGCACCGAGAGCCGGTTGCCGCGCGCCAGCAGCGGGAAATCGCCGAGCTTGGCGGCGTGGCCGCGCAGTTCGTCGAGGGAAATCGTGCGTGGCAGCTTGCGCTCGAAGGCCACGTCCACCATCTGCCAGCGCGGCGCGTCGGGCGAGGATTTGGGGTCGAAGTAATCGCTTTGCGGATCGAACTGGGTCGGATCGGCATAGGCCGCGCTGGCCACGCGCGCGATGCCGACGATGCCGGGAACGATGCAGTTGGAGTGGTAGAAGAACACCTCATCGCCCACGGCCATGCCATCACGCATGAAGTTGCGCGCCTGGTAGTTGCGCACACCGCTCCACGGCTCGCGCCCACGCTGGGCCAGCGCGTCGATGGAGAACTCCTCCGGTTCGGATTTCATCAGCCAGTAGCGCATGGCGAAGCGGCAGCGGGGAACAGCCGCCCATTCTAGCGAATCGCATGGCCCGACATTGGCCGGGCCGGGCAAGCGGCATACACTGGCCGAAGCGGGCGCATTCCGGGGGGCGATGCCGGGAAGCGCTGCGTTCGGGGGACGCGATGTTGGATCAAAAAGCCGGAAACCTGCTTCCCGCTGCCGCAAGGCCGCTGCGCTCGGCATTGATCGAGGACGCCGCGGTGCAGGCGCAGATGCAGCCCTGGGTCGAGATGGAGTGCTACCAGCTGGGTCGGGGCAGCCAGTTGGGCAGGGTGGACAACCTCGATCTCGGCAGCCAGCAGGTGGTGCGGGAAAGCCAGCTCGTGGGGGTGCAGAAGCTGGGCTACTTTCCGCCGGAGCTGTGCACCGTCTCCTGTTGCCGGCTGGATGCCGCCTCGCGCGCCGACGACCGCTTCAACGATCTGGCCGCGGGCGGACGCATGGATACGCTCTTCTTCCTGCCCGGCGACGTGGAGTACGACATCTACGTTCCCGCCGGTGCGCAAACCGACTACGTGCTCTTCGACCAGGACGAATTCCTGCGCGGCGCGCGCGCGCTCGATCCGGCGCAATGGGAACGTGCGCCGCGGCAACTGATCTCCCTCAATGGAACACGGCAGGCCGACCTGGAAACGGCGGTGAACCGATGGCTCAGGCTCAGCCAGGCCCTCGCCGCGCAGGGCGAGCCGCCGGACGCCGGCCTGATGCGACGCCTGGTGCTGCACCATGTCCTGAACATCGTGACCGCGACGCGGCCGGGGGACGAGCTGCCATCGTCCCCGGAGCGGTCGCGCGCGTTCCAGGTCTGCCGCATGGCGCGCGCCTTCGTCGAAGACCAGCTTGCGGAGAATGTTCTGCCCGCGCTGGCCGATATCTGTGCCTTCGTCGGCGTTTCCGAACGCACGCTCCAGTATGCGTTTCGCACCTATGTGGGCATGTCGCCGCTGGCGTATCTGCGCCTGTGCCGCCTGAACCGGGTTCGCGTCGTGCTGCGCGCCTGCGATCCGCGCAGCGCCACGGTCACGCAGATCGCAGCGCGGTTCGGTTTCCTGCACATGGGTCGGTTCGCGCTCGACTACCGGCGGGTGTTCGAAGAAAGCCCGTCCGCCACGCTGGCGGCATGAGGCCATCTTCCCCCGGCGCAGGCCGGGAGCCGGCGTTCTGGCGGCATAGAGCCTGTTCACGATCCCGCTACAGGTCGTGTGGCCGCTGCGCGACCACCCTTCGGGCCGACCCTGCCGCCGCGCATGGCAGCGTCATCATTCGGTCGCGTATTGACATACGCTCCCTCGTTCTTCCTCGCCCTGCACGGCGGCAGACACGGCGCGGTCCGCATCGAGATCGTGAACAGGCTCTTATCGAAGCGCGGAAGGCGGGATGCGCCGCGCCGCGCGGGGGGTTTGCGCTTTTCGGATAGCCAGCGGCCCTGGCCTTGTTCCAAGGTGCGCAGGTTCCCGACGCCCGGAAAAGACCCATGAATCGCACACCGCGCCGCCGTCTCCCGGCTTCCCCGTTCAGCCGCTTCGCATTGCCCGCCCTCGTGGCGCTGGCGCTGGTTTTGCCGGCCACTCCGGTGCAGGCGGTCAAGCGGCTCTGGTCGCTCGACGATCCTGTTTTCAGCCGTCCCAATGCCATCGCCGTCACCCCGGACGGCGCGCGCGCCTATGTCGGCGATTTCGGATCGAATCGGGTGCACGTCATCGATCTGGTCACCGCCACGCGGCTGCGAACCCTGAACTTCGGCACGGGCATGGTCACGACCGGCTTTCGGGAGGGCATCACGATGCGGCCCGATGGCGCTTTCATGTATGTGCGAACCGATGCCGGCGCCCAGGTCGTGGACGTGCACAGCGAAAGCGTCGTGCACACGCTGGCCGCGATGCATGTGTGGGCGGTCAGCCCCGACAGCACCCGCCTGTATGTGTGCGGACTGAGCGGCGGCAATCTGCGCGTGCTCGACAGCGCCACCTATGCCGTGCTCGCCACGTTCCCCGGCGGCGGCTGCAACACAAACGACAAGTTCCAGCTCACCGCCGATGGCGCGCGCATTTTCAAAGGGCAGGGCGCGCAGGTGCTGGTCATAGACACCGCCAGCATGACCTTGCTGGGCACGCATCCCATTCCCGCAGGTCTTTACTTCGTCGGGGTCAACCAGGACGGCAGCCAGTTTTATCTGGTCAACAATCACGGCTACAGCATCAGAAGATCGTCGCTCGATGTTTACGACACCGCCAGCGGCGATTTGATAATCCAGACCTACGGCCTGGCCTACTACGGCAACCATGCCACCGATTCGCAGCTCAGCCCCGATGGGGCGTATCTGATCCTCGCTTTCCCGCCCGAAACCGTCTCCCGCCCCAGTGTCGTGCAGATCGTGGACACCGCCAGCCACGCCTTGCTGGCCTCGGCCTCGGTGGATGGCTATGTGCCCGACATCGCAGTGAGCGCGGACGGCAAACGCCTCTACTCGGCGGGCTGGGATGGGCAAAAGCGCGTCACGGCGATTGATCTGAGCCTGGGCAACACGGTCAACACCACCATAGCCGTTTCGAGTAGCTGGCCGGGAAGGTTGCGGGTGACGCCGGAGGGCAGCGAGGTCTGGGTCATGCCCTCGAGCGATGTCATCGACACCCTCACCCTGACCCAGAATCCGGATCGCAGCGGCGTTGTCGGGTATGGCCCGGACGTGGTGTTTTCGCCCGATGGCGCGTTGGCTTATGTCCCGACGTATGACGCGGCATCGACGCTGCAGGTGTACGACACCCAGACACTGGCACTGGTGGCTTCGATCCCCGGCGCGCGAGGCAATGCGCTGGCCATCACCCCCGACGGCGGGCGCGTCTATGCGGTGGACGGCAATGTGCGGGTCACCGACACCGCCACGAACACCCTCATCGGCACCATCGCGGTCGGCGGCGGCGCGCACGCCATCGCCATCGCCGACGACGGCGCGCGCGCCTGGGTGGGCCACGGCAATTCGGTGACCGAACTGGACATCAGCCAGGGCGCAGGCGTGGTGGCGTCCACGCACGACATGGGTGGCATCGTGCGGGATATTGCCGTCGCGCCGGACGGCGACATCCTGTATGTGCTGGGCGGCTCACCTGGCTTGGGCAGCGGATCGGTGATGGTGTTGAGTACGAAGGACTACTCGATCCTGCCCGGTTTCACCGGGTGGCCGGCCTTTGGCTTGAACGTATTTCCCTACTCCGACCGCATTGCGATCTCGCCCAACGGCAAGCAACTGCTGGTCAATGAGACCTATATCGTCGACTCCATCGATTCCTACGAAACCAAGTTGCACATCTACGACACCATCAATCGCCGGCACAGCAGCTATGTGCCGATGTCGGTGACGGACAATGGCGACAACTTCCTCGATGGCATCGCGGTAACGCCGGACAGCCGCCGCGCCTTCGTGTCCCTTACCGGCTACGACCGGGTGCGTGTAGTCAATCTGGAATCTGCGGCGCAGATTCTCAGCGCCGAATTGCCCGATGGCGTCACCGGCCGCGCCTACGCCGCACCCATCGAAGCCGACGGCGCGCCGCATCCGAATTTCACCATCGGCGAAGGCGATGTGCCGCCGGGATTGGCGCTGGATTACTTCTCCGGCGTGCTTTCCGGCATCCCCACCACGGCGGGCAGCTACACCTTTACCGTGGCGGCCACCTCGTCCGCAGGCGATGCGGCGCAGGTGTTTGAGGTCACCATCTCGGACCCTGAGCCTGCCGTGGTGAATACGCGCGCCGACGCCGACCCGCCCGCCGATGACGATGGCCTGTGCTCGCTGCGCGAAGCGATCCTGAATCTCAATGCGGGCGAACGCCTGTGGCCGGAATGCGGCGACAACGGCGCGATTTCCTTCGACCCGAAGGTATTCACCGGCGCGGGCGACTCCACCATCACGCTGGCCGGAACGGAACTGGCGATCGCAGCGGCCATCGAACTGCTGATCGATGGCACGCGCGCGGACGGCGGCAAGGTGACGGTGAGCGGCGCGGGCCTGTCGCGCGTGTTCAACCTCGCCGCCGGGACGAATGCCACGCTGCGCAGGCTCGACATCGTCGATGGCGTGGCCGCCGACCACGGCGGCGGCATCCGCAACGCCGGCACGCTGACGCTGGAGCGCGGCACGGTGACGGGCAACAGCGCCGGCAACAACGGCGGCGGCCTCCACAACACCGGCACATTGACGCTCCAGCGCAGCACCGTGGCCAACAACCTGGCCGGGCAGGTGAACACCAACGGCAACGACGGCGGCGGCATCTACAGCACCGGCGCGCTGAGGCTGGATCACAGCACCGTGTCCGGCAACAGCGCCGCGCATTGGGGCGGTGGCCTCACCGTCACCGGCGTCGCGTCCAGCCTGCGCCTGAACCACAGCACGGTGGCCGACAACAGCGGCCACGGCATGATGCTGCGCAACACGGACGTGACGCTCAACGCCAGCGTGGTGGCGGGAAATGTGCTGCCCGGTACGGGGCCACTGGATTGCTCCAACGCCGGCAGCACCTACAGCGCCCGATACACCCTGATCGGCGCCACGGGCACCTGCCCCGTGGTCGATGGCGAAAACGGCAATCGCGTGGGCACCACCGCCGCGCCGGTGGACGCGCGCCTGGACGC
>CAZHXV010000133.1:0-8655 GCA_964536455.1 uncultured Aquimonas sp. | reverse complement strand
CGCTCAAGCCGCACAACGTACCATTCACGCTGATCGGCGCGTCGCTGCTGTGGGTGGGCTGGTTCGGCTTCAACGCAGGCTCCGCGCTCTCCGCCAACGGCACCGCCGCGCTGGCCTTCATCAACACGCTGTTCGCCACCGCCGCCGCGGTGTTGGCGTGGTCGCTGGTGGAAGCCATCGCCAGGGGCAAACCTTCCGCCATTGGCGCGGCCTCGGGCGCGGTCGCGGGCCTGGTCGGCATCACCCCGGCGGCCGGGTTCGTCGGCCCGTTCGGCGCGATCGCCATTGGCCTTGCGGCGGGCGCGATCTGCGTGTGGGGCGTCACCGGCCTGAAGAAGCTGCTCGGCGCGGACGATTCGCTGGACGTGTTCGGCGTGCACGGCATCGGCGGCATCGTCGGCGCGATCCTGACCGGCGTGTTCGCCGCGCCCTCGCTCGGCGGCACCGGTGGCGAGGATTACAACATCGGCGCGCAGGTCGGGGTGCAGGCGCTCAGCGTGCTGTTCACTTTGGTGTGGATCGGCGTGGTGTCGGCGGTGGCGCTGTCCATCGTCAAGCTGATCGTCGGGCTGCGCGTTTCCGAGGATGCCGAACGCGAAGGGCTGGACATCACCTCGCACGGGGAGTCGGCTTACGAGTAAGGCGCAGCCGAGGGGTTTCCGAACGCCGTCTGGCCACGGTATCGGATCAATGGGGGCAAGGCGCGGCATTGACGCCTGCCCAGGAGCCGAAGGCCCGCATCCGGGAGTGGATGCGGGCCTTCATTGTGAGCGCAGCCATTCATCGCGCACCATGACGGCTTCCCCGGAACCGCCACGGCCATCGTGAATCGCCACTACGCCATCCTCGACCCGATCCGCTTCGCCGCCGCCTTGCTGGTGTTCGCGTTCCACTGCGCCTACCTGTTCTCCACCGACGAGGCCGTTGCCGCCGCGGGCCTGGGGTTCCTGCGCGGCGGCTGGATCGGCGTGGATCTGTTCTTCGCGATCAGCGGATTCGTGGTCGGCCTGGCGGCGCAGCGCGACTGGCACCAGACGCCGGGCGCGTTTCCGGGCCGCTTCCTGGCCAGGCGCGCAGTACGCATCGTGCCCTTGTATCTCCTCACCGGGCTGGTCTATCTGGCCTTCGTGGACGATGCCGCGCTGCGCGGCGATTCCTGGCTGCGCCAGGCCATATCGCACCTGAGTTTCACGCACAATTTCTGGCCGGACACGATGCTGTCGATCAATCCGCCAAGCTGGTCGCTGGCGCACGAAGTCCAGTTGTACCTGGTGCTGGCCCTGCTGACGCCGTGGCTGGTCGGGCGCAAGCCATCGACGATCCTCGCGCTGGCCTTTGCCCTGGCGATCGCCTGGCGTTGCGCGGCGTACCTGGCGCTGCGCCACACCGATGCCACGCTGCTTCAGCATTACGCGTTCGCAACGCCGGGAATGATCGACAGTTTCGGCGCTGGCGTGGCGCTGGCGGCCTGGCATTGGCGCGGCGGCGGAAACCTGCCGCGTTGGCGGAACCTGGCCTGGGTCGGCCTGCTCGCGCTTGCGGCGGCGCTGCTGGCTGCTGCCGATGCTACGGCCGCGATAGACGATGGCTCGATCTGGCACACGCCGGTTCGCGCCCTGCTGCTGCGCAGCTTCGTGGCCGCCGGGGTGGCGCTGTTCCTGCTTGCGGCGCTCGCCGCGGGAACCCGGCTTGCCAGCGCGGGCGCCGTGTGGCGACACCTGGGCGACATCAGCTATGGCATCTATCTCTGGCACGCGATCGTGCTGATGCTGATATCGAAATGGCTGGATGCGGCGATTCCGATACGGTGCGCGGCGGCCCTGCTGGCGACATTGGCGCTGGCGGAACTGACCTTGTGGCTGGTCGAACGCCCGATCCTGCGCAGGGCGCGGGCAAGGCTGGCGGGCTGACGCGCGCAGCCTTCATCCAGGCGGCGCGAGGCGCGAGGCTACAATGGCGGGCTTCCGCCGTACTGGAACCCCGATGTCCGCCTTCGACGTAGAAAAAGTCCTCTCCGTCCGCCACTGGACGACCAGCTATTTCAGCTTCCGCACCACGCGCGGCGCGGGGCTGCGGTTCGAGAACGGCCAGTTCGTGATGATCGGCCTGCCGGTGGATGGCAAGCCGCTGATGCGCGCCTACTCCGTCGCCAGCCCGAACTGGGACGAGGAGATGGAGTTCTTCAGCATCAAGGTGCCCGACGGCCCGCTCACCTCGCGCCTGCAACACTTGAAGCCCGGCGATGAAATCCTGCTCGGCAGGAAGCCCACCGGCACGCTGCTGATTTCCGACCTGCATCCGGGCCGCAACCTCTACCTGCTCTCCACCGGCACGGGCCTGGCGCCCTTCCTTTCCGTGGCGCGCGATCCGGCCACCTACGAGCGCTTCGAGAAGGTCGTCATCGTCCATGGCGTGCGCGAAGCGAAGGATCTGGCCTACCGCCACGCGATCGAACAGGAATGGCCCCGGCACGAATACCTGGGCGAGATGATCTCGCGCCAGCTGCTGTACTACCCGGCGGTATCGCGCGAGGAATTCGTCCATCATGGCCGCGTCACCGATCTGCTCGATGCCGGACGCATCGCCAGCGATCTTGGCCTGCCGGAACTGGATTCCAGGCATGACCGCGCGATGATCTGCGGCAGCCCGCAGATGCTGGCCGATTTCCGCGCCATCCTGGATCGGCGCGGCTTCGCTGCGGCCCCGCGCATCGGCACGCCGGGGGAATACGTGTTCGAGCGTGCCTTCGTCGAAAAGTAAGCCGCGATGCCCGAATTGCCCGAAGTTGAAACCACGCGGCGCGGCATCGCCCCGCACGTGGAGGGCCGTCGCGTCGTTGGCGTAACGCTGCGCAGGAACGACCTGCGCTGGCCGATACCATCGGCAATCTCCATGCAGTTTCCCGGCCAGGCCATCGAATCGGTGCGCCGCCGCGCCAAGTACCTGCTGCTCGATGCGCAGACGGGCAGCGCGATCCTGCACCTGGGCATGTCCGGAAACCTGCGCGTGCTGCCGCAGGGCACGCCGGTTCGCCCGCACGACCACGCCGACATCGAACTGGAAGGCGGCCTGCTGCTGCGCCTCAACGATCCGCGCCGCTTCGGCGCGCTGCTGTGGCAGCCGCGCGGAGCAACGCACGAACTGCTGGCCAATCTCGGCCCGGAGCCGTTGAGCGAAGCATTCGATGGCCGCTTCCTGTGGAAACTCGCGCAGGGCCGCCGCGCCCCGGTGAAGCACTTCCTGATGGATCAGCGCATCGTCGTGGGCGTGGGCAACATCTACGCCGCCGAAGCGCTGTTCCGTGCCGGCATCCACCCGGCGCGCGAGGCCGGGAAGATTTCGCGGGCGCGGTACGAACGCCTCGCCGATGCGGTGAAGGCCATCCTGGCGCACGCCATTCTGCGCGGTGGCACTACGCTGCGCGACTTCCTCCAGCCCGATGGCGGGCCGGGCTATTTCGAGCAGGAACTGTTCGTCTATGGCCGCGCCGGCGCCGCCTGCAAAACCTGCGGCGCTACGTTGCGCGATGCCGACTGGGGCCAGCGCGCCACCGTGTATTGTCCGCGTTGCCAGCGTTGAGGAGCGCACGCGATGAATCCATCCGAAGAAATCACCCTCGCCCACATCCGCGATGCCGCTGCACGCATCGCGCCCCATGTCCACGCAACGCCAGTGCTGCGTTCGCGTTCGCTGGATGCGCTGGCCGGCTGCGAACTGCACTTCAAGGCCGAACACACCCAACGCGTGGGCGCGTTCAAGTTCCGTGGCGCGGCCAATGCGGTGTTCTCGCTGGATGAGGCCCGTGCCGCGCGCGGCGTGCTGACGCAATCCTCCGGCAACCACGGCGCGGCGATTGCGCTGGCGTGCCGCTTGCGCGGCATTCCGGCCACGGTCGTTGTTCCCAACACCGCGCCCGCCGTGAAACTGGCCGCGATCGAAGGCTATGGCGCGCGCATCGTGCTGTGCGAACCGACGATGCAAAGCCGGGACGAGGTCACCGCAAAGCTGTTGGCGCAAAGCGGCGCGGAAGTGATCCATCCCTTCGACGACCCGCGCGTGATCGCAGGCCAGGGCACGGTGGCGCTGGAACTGCTGCACCAGGCGCCGCTACTGGATGCCATCCTCGCGCCGGTCTCCGGCGGCGGCCTGCTGTCCGGCATCGCCATCGCCGCCAGGGCATTGGCGCCGTCCATCGAAATCCTCGGCGCGGAGCCTTCCGGCGCCGCCGATGCGCACGATTCCCTGATTGAAGGCCGCCGCATCGCCGGGCGCACGGCGGACACCATCTGCGATGGCCTGCGCGGCCAGCTTTCCGAACGCACCTTTGCCCTGATCCGTGCCCACGCCGATGGCATCCTGCTGGCCGGCGACGATGAAGTACGCGAAGCGATGCGCTGGCTGTTCAGCCGCATGAAACAGGTGATCGAACCTTCCGGTGCGATGGGCCTGGCGGCGGTGCTCAAGCACCGTGAGCGCTTCGCAGGCAAGCGCGTGGGCATCGTGCTGACCGGCGGCAACGTCGATCTTTCGGCCTTGTTTCCGCGCGCCGCCGGGTAGGGACTGCGCTACGCATCCGGGAGCGTGCGGCCGCCTTTCGTTGCAAGCTGCCGCCGCGCATCGTCGCCGATGCCGCATTCCACCCAGTGCACGCCGATGCCGTGCGCACCGAGCAATGCGGCGAACTGACGCTGCCGGGCCTGGAAATGGTCGAAGGCGCGGGAGAGTTTTTCCGGCGCCGTGGCGGGCGGAGCGAAGCCGGCTTCGTTCCAGCCGTCGAAGCGCCATTGCGCGATGCGGATTTCGCCGTTGGCGTAGCGCGCCAGCGGTTCGGGCGGGGCATCGAGCCACTGCTCGGTTTCCGGCGCGAACAGGGCGGTTTCCACCAACGGCCACAGCGCGCCGATGCCGGCGTGCTGGTATTGCATGGCAGTCATCGCACACAGATCGTGGAGGCTGAGGTAGCGGGCGTGTTCCAGCGCCGCGCCGAAGGCGGTCTGCGCGAACAGCGAGGTGGCCGCGTTCGCCATGCCGGTTTCCAGCAGCGTTTCCTCCATTGCGCGGCCCACCGCGAGCACCGCGTTAGCCTTGCCCTGCAAGGCGAAGGGCACCAGTTGCAGCGGCCCGCCGCGCAGTTGCGGATCCGGTTGCAGGCCGGGCGGCATCGCGCCGTCGAAGGCGGCAAAGCCCAGCACGCGCGGCTCCCCGGTTTGCGGTGCGCGCTGGGTCAATTCGGAAAGCGTGGCGTGCAGCGGCCAGCCCGGACGCAGCAGTTCGGCCGGATCGAACGCGGCGGCGGCGATGGAAAGGTCGAGCCGTTCCACGCCCGGCAGCAGGCGCGCCAGATCGTTCGCCATGTGGTCGGCCAGCGCCGTTGCCGCATCGAGCGCCAGCATTGGATGCTGCGGCGGCGCAGCGCATTCCAGCGCCAGCGCGCCGTAGCAGTGCAGGAGATCGGACATCGGGTTTCCGGTGCGCGCTGTGGGGGGCGCTACGGTAGCTTTGCGCTGCGGCGTCGGCAAACCGCTGCCGCGCGTTCAGGCGGCGCGCTCGATCGCGGCCTTGAGCACCAGCGCATGGTTGCAGGCGGGATCCCTGGCCGCGTAGATCAGCGAGACGGTCGAATCGCGCGCCATCGCCGCCACGTCCTCGACCAGTGGATTCTTCCGCAGTTCGGCGTGGTAGCGTTGAGTGAATTCGGCGAACCTGGCCGGATCGTGCCCGAACCACTGGCGCAGCGCCGGGGAAGGGGCGATGTCCTTCAGCCACAGGTCGAGCTTGGCGCGATCCTTGGTCAATCCACGCGGCCAGAGCCGATCCACCAGGATGCGCGTGCCGTCGGATTCTGCGGGCGCTTCATAGGCGCGCTTGATCTGGATGGGCATGGCGAGCCTCCTTGCAGGCGATGGGAAAGGCGGAAATCCCCCTGCCATTCTGCTCCCGGAGGGCCTACCGCAGCATTCCCCGAACCCGTGCCAGTACCTGCGGCATTTCGCGCAGCGGTTGCACCGGCCAGGCGGCGGCTTCCTCGTCCAGCGCCCGCAGGCGGCCGCGTTGCGCAAGTTCCGCGAGGAAGCCGGCAAGCTTGCCGCGCACGGTGTGCGGCTGCCAGGCGAACAAGGGCGCGGCGGTGGCGGCGGCTTCGCTGAGCATGTTCACCGAATCGGGCGTGACGACGAGGCGGTCGGCCCAGGCGAGCAGGCCGTCGTAGGGGTTTTCGCCGTCGGCAGGATCGAACCAGCGCAGGCCGGGCAACGCGGCGAACCGGGTACGCGCGGCATCGCGCAGCCAGTGCGGCGTGCGGCGGGAGGCGACCAGGCTCAGGCTGCCGGATTCGCGGCGCACCAGGGTTTCCAGCGCGGCGGCCAGGGCGTTCCAGCCATCGCGGTCGAGTGCGAAGGCGCGGGTCGGGCCGCCGAGCAGCAGCATGGTGCGCGGCGCGGGCAGGTGTTGCAGTTGGGCGAAATGCTGCCTTGCGGCGGCAAGGAAAGCGTCGTCGATGGCGTTGAGCGCGCCCAGGGTCTGTACCACGTTGGAGCCGGCGAGGCCGTCGTGGCGCGGGGCGATCACCAGATCGAAGTGTCCAGGGTCGATGCGCGGATCGAGGATCTGCACGGTGCGCACCGCGCCATCGCTTTCGCGCCGGATGCCGCGCGTGGCCAGCGCGGCCTGGCGTCCGCAGCCGATGGCAAGCTGCGGCCACGGGCCATTCAGCGCGCGGCAGAACGCTTCGCCGAAGGCATGCCGGGCGCCGGGCAGAGGATGCGGGGCGAACCAGCGCCACGGCGCGCGCGCGCGGAGCCGGAAGACCCGCAAGCCATCGGGCGGCGTGAAGCCGAGCATGGCAGCCAGCGCGAGGGCCTGTTTCTCGTTGCCCGCCGCACCGTCGCTGAGCGCCCAGCACGGGAAGCCTGGACGCACCATCAGGCCGCCTCGTCCGCTGTGTTGAAGGGTGCCTGCATGGGCGGCATTTCCCGTAAATGGATGCCGCTATTGTGGGTTCGTGCGGGCCGCGCGCAAACCGTTTCGACTGCCCGCCCGGCACCGGGGATTCCGGCACCGGGCAGGGCGGTGGTCAGAACGCCACGTTCAGGCTCAACCACAGGTTCCGCGACTTGTCCTTGTTGTTGTAGTCGTCGGTGTAGGTCGGGGTGTACACGCCGGTATCCGGATTCTGCGTCCAGGCGGTCTGGAAGCTGGTGAAATCCTCGTCCAGCAGGTTGTTGATGCGCGCCCCGAGGCTGATGCTGTCGCTGATGCGGTACTGCGCGCTCAAGTGCCACACGGTATAGCCCTTGTAGTACAGCGGATTGCCGCTGGCATCCACGCTGCGATAGCGCTCCGAACGCCGCTCGCCGATCAGTTGCACGCCGAAGTTCTCGGTCGCCGTCCATTCCAGCGTGGCGTTGGCCATGTGCTCGGCGGTGTTGGTCAGCGGCAGGCCTTCCTGCGCGCCGGAGAGCTGTTCGCTGTCGGTGTAGGTGTAGTTGGCGCGCAGCGCGAAGCTTTCGGAAAGCTGTGCGCGGCCCGCCACTTCCACGCCGCGCACGCGGGCCTCGTCGATGTTGATGTTCTGGGCGTAGGTGCTGTAGCCCAGCAGCGCGTAGTCGCCGAGGTTGGCGCAGGGGCGCACGCCGCCGGTCTGCTCGCAGCTCTGGTTGGTTTCCCCGCGCGCGATCTTGTCGTCGAAATCGTTGTTGAAGAAGGTGACGTTGAAGTTGTGCGCGTCGTCCGCGCTGGTCCAGTACAGGGCGATTTCGCTGTTGACGCTGGTTTCCGGCTGAAGCTCCGGGTTGCCGACGAACGGAATGGTGCCCTGCCCGCCGAAGCCGGTGATGCCGTCGTAGAGATCCGTCGTCTTGGGCGTTTTGAAGCCGGTGGAAACGCCGCCCTTCACTGTCCAGGTCGGCGAAAGCGTGTAGTTGGCGTACAGGCGCGGGCTGACGTGGCTGCCGAAGACGTTGTGGTCGTCGTAGCGCACGCCGCCGGTGACGGTGAGCTTCTCGGTCGGGCTCCAGTTGTCCTCGGCGAACACCGAACGCATCCTGTGATCCTGCACCGTGCCGTTGCCCTGGCCGCCGCCTTCCATGCCGAACACGCCGTCTTCCAGCTCGCCGTCGATGACCTGGCCGCCGACGATGAAGTGGTGATAGCCGCCGAAACCTTCGAGCGGAATGTCGAGCTTGGCGTCGAGCGTGGTCTGGCGGCTTTCCATCGTGCGATCCGGGCGCGGCAGGAACAGTTCCTGCGCGATGGCCTGACGCTCGGCCACGGAGAGCCCCTCGTACGCGCCGGTGCCGCGGAAGATTTGCGTATGCAGCAGGCGTTCTTCCACCGTGAGCGGCAGGGTGCGGCCCATGTTCGCGGTTTCGATCGAGGCCAGCGAGATGAAGCTGCGGCCGAACTTCCAGTCGCCTTCGTGCGTGAACGCCCACTGGTCGCGGGTGAATTTCTGGTTGGCGTTGTAGCCGACCTGCGGCGCGGCGCGCCAGATGCCGGCTAGGCCATCGACGGTGCCCAGCGGATAGGTTTCGGTGCCCAGGTTGTTGATGTACGGCGTGTTGTCGTAGTCCTGGCGGGAGATGTCGTAGTCGAAGGTCAGGCTCTGGCTTTCGCCCGGCTTGAAGCTGAGCGTGACGCCGGCGGATTGGTTGGTGT
>CAZHXV010000132.1:0-8732 GCA_964536455.1 uncultured Aquimonas sp. | reverse complement strand
CAATCTCACTACCCCCGTCGAAGCCGTGACACCCCCGGAGTAGAAGCGGCAGTGTAGGGGCGGGGTCGATCCGCCACAAGACGAGATGCGCGTGCGCCAGACTGCGCTCGTCCTGCGGTTCACCTTGCGCCCCTGCCCACGCGTTCTGGATCGCGCGGCATCGCTGCGGCACCATGTCCGGCCCTCGCACTGAAAGGAAATCCGTGCCATGAGCCGCTGGCGACCGCCCGCCCCCGCATCCACTGCGGTCATCACGCGCGAAGGCTTCGAGCGATTGCGCGCGGAACTGGATGAGCTATGGCGGCAGCGTCGGCCGGAAGTGGTGAAGGCGCTGGCCGCTGCCGCGGCCGAGGGCGACCGTTCGGAGAACGCCGAATACACCTACCGCAAGAAGCAGCTAGGCGAGATCGACCGGCGCGTGCGCTACCTGGCCAGGCGCATGGAAACGCTGAAGGTGGTCGAAACCCGGCCCAGCGATACGAGCGCGGTGTACTTCGGCGCGTTCGTGGACGTGGAAGACGCCACGAGCGGCGAGGAAGCGCGCTACCGCATCGTCGGGCCGGACGAAACCGATGCGGCGCGCGGCTTCATCAGCGTCGATTCGCCGCTGGCGCGCGCGATGTTGGGCAAGCGCATCGACGATGAGTTCGAGGCGATGCTGCCCGGCGGCGCGCGGCGCTTTGCCATCGTTGCGGTGGACTATCCCGTGCCCTGAAAAGCGAAGGGGCCACCCGGTTGGTTCGGCGGCCCCTTGCGTCGCGCTGCTGGCGCGCAGCGATCAGCCGAACACGAACTTGCCGTGCATCACCGCCCAGTGGCCGGGGAAGGAACAGAAGAACGTGTAGTCGCCGCCCGCCTTGAGCGCGGCGGTGGAGAAGGTGACGGTGTCGCTTTCGCCGCCACCGATCAGTTTGGTGTGGGCGAGGATGCGGGCATCGCCCGCGGGCAGGTAATCGGCGGCGGCCCCGGCCTTCATGCCATCGGTGGCCAGCGGCTGGTAATCGGCGGTGGCCGAGAGTACCCAGTTGTGGCCCATCACGTTCTTCGCCAGCTTGCCGGTGTGGTTGAGGGTGAGCTTGACCTCGGTGCAGTCGGCATCGACCTTCAGCTCGGCCACCGAGAACTTCATCTGGTCGGTGGAATCCAGCGAGACTTCGCAGGTCTTGGCGGCGGCGCCGAAGGAAGCCAGCAGGGCGGCGATGGCGAGGATGGAACGGATCATGGTGTTGCTCCTTGTGTGTTGCGGTTCGATCTACCATTGAAAACGCCTTGAACGGCGTCCTGGCTTCGCGGCATCCGCAGCGAAGCTGTGAGGTCTATTTTGGGGCACGGGCACGCGCAGGAAATTGACCAGGATCATGCACTGCACCATGCATTCATGTTGCGTGAAGCCATACGGCGCGCGGGCCGGCTCGCAACCGCTCAATGCCCGATCCGCTCGATGAAGGCCGCCAGCGCGGCGATGTCTTCCGACGCGAGAGGGCGCGCCACGCCGGCCATGATCTTGTCCTGGCTGGTGTCGATGGCATAGCCGGCCTGGTAGTTGACGAGGCGCTGGGTCACGTACATCGCCTGCTGGCCGCGCAGCGAAGGCCAGGCGTGCTGGAAGGGCTTGCCGCCCGGCGGGCCCGCGCCTTCCGGGCCATGGCAACCCTGGCACGGCGGCACGCCCCTGGCCGGATCGCCGGACAGGTACAGGGCACGGCCGCGTGCGACCACGGCATCGTCGACCGGCTCCGGCACCAGCGCCGATTCGGCTTCGAACGGCAACGACGCGTAGAACGCAGCGATGTCGCGCAGATCCTCCTCGGTGTTGGCCGCGACCAGCGGGGTCATCACCGAATCGGCGCGCGTGGACTGCTTGAACGCCATCAGCTTCCAGTACAGATAGCTCTCCGGCAGGCCCGCGACGCTCGGGAACAGGGGCGCGATGGCCTTGCCGTTCTCGCCGTGGCAGTTGGCGCACACGGCGGCCTTTTCCCTGCCTGCCGCCACGTTGCCGGACGGCGCTTCCAGGAGGCGCATGTCGATCACGTCCAGTTCCGCCGCCACGGCGGGAACCGCGGCGGCGAGCGCTCCCGCGATGCCGGCGCAGCAGATGATGTTTGTGAGTTTCACAGCTTCACCTCCAGCGTCACGCCGATCAGATTGGCGCTGTAGCCTGCCTGGCCGGCATCGAGATAGACGCGGTGGTCGATGACCAGGTTCTCGTCCAGTCCGTCGTAGTGCCAATCCCGGATGTCGCCGCGCTCGTAGCTGTCGAACACGCGCAGCGAGGCGCGTTCGTTCAGCGCGAAGCGCAGGCCGAGATTGAAAGTCCGCACGCGGTATTCCATCGGCGCATAGCTGCCTTCGCCGTCGGCTTCGGCCAGATCGGGCCAGGCCAGCGCGGCCACGCTGTTGTAGCGGTAGTCGGTGAGGCCGCGGGTGCGGACGTGGTTCCAGCCCGCGTCGAGCTTGGCTTTGCCGAAATCGTGCGAGAACGTCAAACCATAGTTCTGGTTCTTCTGGGTGTCGTCCACCCACCAGCGCCCGGCTTCGGTGTAAACCTCACCGCCAAGCGCGGGGTCGTCCGGCACGGTGGCGGTTTCGTTGACGTTGGCGATGCCCAGCTTGGCGCGGTCCCACGCGGCGTAGGCGCTGACGCTGGTCTGCACCGAGAGCTGCCAGTCCCAGGCCAGCGAGAAGCCCCAGGTGTCGTACTTCTGGCGCCCGAGTTCGGCGTCGTAATCGTTGAAATCCCCGCGCAGGGTCGCATTGATGCTCATGTCCGGGTGCGGCATCAGCGTCGCGATGAAGGTGAACTTCTGCTCCTGCCGCGTGCCTACGTCGTACTTGCGCAGCGCCTCGACGGTGTGCGGGGAGATCGCCGATTCGTCGTGCACGAAGGTCGGCAGTTCGGCGGTGAAAGTGAATTCGTAGGGATCGTAGTTGTACACATCCCCGGAGAGATCCAGGTACTGGTAGTTGGCCCGGAACGTGAGCCAGTCCAGCGCACGGTTGGCCCAGGTCAGCTTCACCGCGCCGGTTTCCACCGTCTGCGTTTCGCGGTTGGTGCGCTCGACCTCGGTGTAGGTGAGGGTCGCGCCGAGCGTGTTGGCGCGGCCGATGCGCCAATCGCCGCCGAGGATCAGTTCGTGGGTTTCCTTGTCCAGCGGCAGGCTCAGGATGCGCCAGTTGACCGAGGGCGCGGTGGCCGGGTCGAACACGCCCATTTCGCCCGGCACCACCGCGCCCATCGCGCCGTTTTCGGCGATGTAGCCGTACTGGCCGGTGAGCGGGTTGTAGGCGAGATAGACGTTGCGGTAATCCTCGCGCTGCCACTTGGCCTGCGCGCGTACCGTGAGGTTCTGCGTGGGTTGCAGCACCAGGCCGGTGTCGGCGCGGCCGGTGTCGATGCGCATGTCGGCGCTGCGCCGCGACAATGCGGCGGTGGTGTTCCAGTCGGCGCAGTCGAAGAGATACGGATTGACCGGCGAACCGAGCGGGGAAAGATCGATGCCGAACCAGCCCTCGCAACTGACCGGTGCGAGCAGGGCTTCGTCCTGGTGCAGGAAGCCGCCGGATGCGCCGAAGTTCCATTCGCCGTTCCAGCCGGCGAGCTTGCGCACGAAACTGACGCGCAGGTTGTGGTAGTCGTTGTCCGGCTCGGTCGCGAAGCTGCCGATGGAAGGCGCATGGGACACCGCGCCACCCACCACCGGCCACAGGTCGAACGGCACTTCGTAGGTGAACTCGTCGTAGCGGTCGCGGTAGAACGAGCCGCTGTAGGCGATGTCCATGCGCCATTTGTTGCCGGTGAAGCGCACGCCGCTGGTGACGTTCACGGTGCTGTCGTCGATCGGGCGCGGGGTTTCGCAGATGCCCCCGTTGGCCGGGAACGGGTAGTTGAAGAAGTACGGCCCACCGAAGGCGCGCGCACCTTCGCGCTGTTCGGAGGTGGCGTTGAAATACCCCGTCCAGCGCTTGTCGAAGAAGTAGTTGATGCCCAGGCCCTGCTTGTCGCGCGTGACCTTCAGCACGCGCTCCGGCGAGGCCGCGGACACCGCCGCTGCCTGCTCGGGCGTGCTGCCCATGGGCACGAGGCCATCGGCGAGCGTGAGGCGATTGGTGCCGACGCCATTCCAGATCGAATGTGCGCTCGTGCTCATCACGTTCGGCTGGCTCTTGGCGAAGGCTTCCATCTTGTACTTGCCCGCGCGGCCGACGGTGGCCTTGACGTAGCGCTTGTCGCGGTCGAAGTGGCTGGCGCGCAGTTCCACGTAGGTGCCGTCGTAGGGCCGCACCCACTCCATGCCGAGGAAACCGAGCACCGGGCCATGATCCCAGGCGTTGTAGCGCAGCCAGTTGGGATGATCGCCGTCCTTGTCGGTGAACAGCCAGCCCAGTTCGAGGCTGCCCGAATGCAGCCACTGGCCTGCTTGGCTTTCCACGATTTCCGGAGCGCAGACGTAGAGGGCGCCGCTCGGCGTGCGCTTGCGTTCGCCGGAAAGCCAGCTTGTGCCGCGCGGATCGCAGTCGCTCGGCGCACTGCCGGACGGATCGAGTTTGTTGCCGAGCGAAAAGTCGATGCCGGTGCCTGAATCCTGCGCATTGGCCGCATTCGCGTACAACACCGCCGCGAGCGCGATGGGCAGCGCGGCAGTTCTGATGAGAGCATTCATCGCACGTCCTCCGTCACTTGTGCAGGCGCGGGCCGGATGGATGGTTGGAGCCGTGGATCTGCGCATGACAGGTGATGCAGCCGCGCGCGATCAGGCGTTCGTCCGGGAACCGGCCGTTCGCCAGGCCGCCAGGCATCTGCAAATCGTTCGGATGGCGCACGTGCGAGTGGCATTGCTGGCACAGGTACGGGATCGGCGCCACCAGCAAGGCATGCTGGTTGCTGCCGTGCGGGGTGTGGCAGTTCAGGCACGAATCGCGCACCGGCGCGTGCTCGAACAGGAACGGGCCGCGCTTCTCGGCGTGGCACTGCCAGCAGGTTTCGTTGACCGTCGCGGTCTTCAGCAGCGGCGAGGTCAGCGAGCCGTGCGGGTTGTGGCAGTCGCTGCACGAGACGTCGTTGCGCTGGTGCACCGAACCCGTCCAGTGGTCGCGCGGGCCGCCTTCGTGGCAGCCCAGGCACGCGGCAGCCTGCGCCGCGACCGGCGTGCCTCCGTCATGCGTGAAGGCAACGATGCTGCCCGCCTCGGTTGGATTGGCGGCATGTGCGGAACCGGGCCCGTGGCAGGCTTCGCAGGTCGGCGTGGAAGGATCGGCGGCAGCGGCCACTTCCATGCCGCGCGCATGCACAGTGTGGGCGAAATGCTCGGCTTCCAGCGCATGGCAGCCCTTGCACATGGCCTGCCCGACCGGTGTGGCGCCTGGATGCGCCGGATTGTCCGCCAGCGGCGCATGCGCGAAACCCGGCGTGGCGGCGTAGCGATCCAGCGACAGTTCTTCCGGCGCGAGGCCGGATTCGCCGGAAAAGTTCGTGGACGGCAGGTTCACCTGCGCCTGCGCCGTGGCCATCATGACCAGCAACGCGGCGCCCGCGAACCGGATGCACGCGCGCAACCTCGAAGAAATCATCGGCTTCCTCCCTGGCTCGTGGCTTGGGTGGCGTCTTTTGCGCCTTGCGGCCTGCCGCTTTCCGGGCGAGGATGAAAAACTGAACGACCGCCTTCCGGCAGTTTCCCGCGCAGCGAATGCTTCCGATAGAGCGGTTTGATGAAAACATCGTTCGTTTTTCCGAACGATCCCGATTCACCCCGATGTCCGGGTGCGATCCAATCCATGACGCCAGTACGAGGGAATCGCGGTGGATCTGAACGACCTGCATTACTACACCGCCATCGTCGATGCCGGCAGCCTCAGCGCGGCCAGCCGCATGCTCGGCGTCACCAAGTCCTCGCTGAGCCAGCATCTGGCGCGGCTGGAGCAGTCGCTCGGCGTACGCCTGATCCAGCGCACCACGCGCCAGCTCGTGGTCACGCCGCTGGGCCAGGAATTCCACCGCCGCTGCCGCCGCGTGCTGGCCGAAGCCGAGCACGCCAGGGCATTGATCGACGAGGTTCGCGAAACCCCGCGCGGCGTGCTCAAGGTGAATTGCCCGGTGCTGTTCGCGCAGATCGCGCTTGGGCCGATGCTCAAGCAGTTCATGCACGATTTTCCGGAAGTGGATCTGGTGCTCGACGCCGACTACCACGAGGTCGATCTGATCGCCGAGGGCTACGACATGGCGCTGCACATCAGCCTGGAACTGCGCGATTCGCCCTTCGTGGTGAGATCCTTCCCGCTCGACCGGCACATCCTCGTCGCCAGCCGGAACTACCTGCGCGAGCACCCGGCACCGGCCTCGCCGGAGGAATTGCAGGGCGTGCGCAGCGTCTGGCTGAAGATCGCCCCCGACCTGCCGCGGCAATGGCGGCTGTTCGGGCCGGAAGGCCGGGAATGGACGGTGTCGCACCGGCCGCGCTTCGTCTCGGCCGATCCGATGGTGGTGAAACAGGGCTTGCTGGCCGATGCGGGCGTGGCGCTGACGACGCGCGCGGTCTGCCATGAGGAACTGGCCGATGGCCAGCTCGTGCATCTGTTGCCGGAATGGTGCGGAGCCACCCACTTCCTGCATGCGATCTACCCATCGCGCCAGGGGCTGTCGCTGATCGCGCGGCGCTTCCTCGAGTACCTGGGCGAACATCTGGCGCCGCAGATGCACCGCGTGCTCACCGTCGGCACGCCGGGTTTCAGTCTCGCGCCCGACATCTTGCCGCGCGCGGCGAGCGGCTGACGCCGGGCGCGCTCAGCGCACGAGCTGGAGCAACACCAATCCTGCCGCGATCATTACCGCGCCGGCGATGCGCAGTTGCGTCTCCGGCTGTTCCAGCATCCGCGCCGCGGTGCGCTTCCAAAGACCGGGCGCGGCGAACAGCAGGAGGCCTTCGAGCACGGCGACCAGGCAAAACGCCGCTGCAAGATCGCCGGAAACCATGTCCGGGCTTACTTGCCGCCGGCGCTGCGGAAGTAGCGGAAGAACTCCGATTCCGGATCCAGCACCAGCACGCCGTCGCCATTGCGGAAGGCGTTGCGGTAGCTCTCCAGGCTGCGGTGGAAACCGTAGAACTCCGCGTCGCGGCCATAGGCTTCGGCATAGATGTTCGTGGCTTCCGCATCGCCCTCGCCGCGCAGCTTCTGCGCATCGCGCTCGGCGTTGGCGAGGATCACCTGGCGTTCGCGGTCGGCGTTGGCGCGGATCGTTTCGGAGGCTTCGACGCCCTGTGAACGCAGCTCGTTGGCCACGCGCGAACGCTCCGCCCGCATGCGGTTATAGACCGATTCGGACACTTCCTCCGGCAGGTCGATGCGCTTGATGCGGATATCGACGACTTCGATGCCGAGGTTCTTGGTGCCCTCATTGGCGGTCTTCACCAAGGTTTCGGTCATGCCGCTGCGCGCATCGGACACGGTTTCCTTCAAGGTGCGCTGGTTGATCTGGTTGCGCAGGGCTTCCTTGATGATCGGGTTGAGGCGCTGCGCCGCCATCACTTCATCGCCGGAGGTGGTGGTGTAGAAACGGCCCACTTCGCTGATCCGCCACTTGGCGAAGAAATCCACGTTCACGTCCTTCTTCTCGGACGTGAGGTAGCGCTCCGGCTGCGAATCCAGGGTGAGGATGCGACGGTCGAAACTGCGCACGTCCTGGATCAGCGGCAGCTTGAAATGCACGCCGGGGCCGATGTCGCTTCTGGCGATGCGGCCGAGCTGGAACAGTACGCCCACCTGATCCTCGCGCACCACGTACACGGCGCTGGAGAGCAGGAACACGGCGATCACGACAAGGACGACGGGAAGGTTCTTCATGGCGTGGTTCCCCTCGGATTGCGCGTGGCTTCGCGCGGATTGCGCACATTGCCGCGTGCGGATTCGGCTGCCTGCGGCGGCGATTGCAGGCTCGGGATCGGCACCACGCGCTCGGATGTGCCGCTGTCCGATGGCGGCATCGACGCACCGAGTTTGTCCAGCGGCAGGTACAGCACGTTTCCGCCGTCCTTGTCGCCGAGCAGCACCTTCGGGTTCGCCGCCAGCACTTCCTGCAAGGTTTCCAGATACAGGCGCTTGCGCGTGACTTCCGGTGCGGCGCGATAGGCGTCGGCCAGCAGGGTGAAGCGCTGCGCGTCGCCGGTGGCGCGCGCCACGGTGGCCGCCTTGAAGGCTTCGGCTTCGGAATTGATGCGCGCCGCCGCGCCGCGCGCTTCGGGCACCTGCTTGCTGGCGTAGCCCAGCGCATCGTTCTCGTAGCGCTGCTTGTCCTCGCGGGCGCGGATGGCGTCGTCGAAGGCGTCCTTCACTTCCTGCGGCGGGCGCGCGTTCTGGAGGTTGAATTCGCTCACGGTGAGGCCGGTGCGGTACTGGTTCAGCGCGGCCTGCAAGCGCTGGCTGGCCTGCGCGGCCAGTTCGGCGCGCTGGCCGGAAAGGATGGTGTCCATCGCACTGTTGCCCATCACCTCGCGCACCGCGCTTTCGGCGGCCTGGCGCAGGGTGTCGTCCGGATCGCGCGTGCCGAACAGGTAAAGCTGCGGATCGGACACCTGGTACTGCACGTTGAAGTCGACCAGCACGATGTTCTCGTCGCGGGTGAGCATCTTTACCTGGTCGGAGATGTTGCGCACCTGCGTCGCATCCACCTTGATGACGGTTTCGATCGGGCGCGGCAGCTTGAAGTTCGAGCGGTTGATGACGCCCGGCCCGAACTT